>NZ_RKHR01000006.1 GCF_003752585.1 Sinobacterium caligoides | reverse complement strand
ACAAAAAACACGTAAACATACTTACAAAAGGCAGACCACAAATCCTCAACGACAAAACGCAGGCAAAAAAAAGGCCGCTCGATGGCGGCCTTTTCTATACTGGCAAGAGCCAGCGGGGGAAGCTATTACTTGATCTTAGCTTCTTTGTACTCAACATGCTTACGCACTACAGGATCGTATTTCTTGAATACCATCTTATCTGGAGTGTTACGCTTGTTCTTATCTGTAGTGTAGAAGTGACCTGTACCAGCACTTGATACCAGCTTGATCTTCTCACGTGCACCTTTTGCAGCCATGATTAAATTCCTTAAACTTTTTCGCCACGAGCACGGAGTTCAGCTAGAACTACATCGATACCCTTCTTATCAACAACACGCATACCCTTAGTAGAGATACGCAGCTTAACAAAACGATTTTCAGACTCAACCCAAAAACGGTGAGATTGAAGATTTGGCAAAAAACGACGCTTGGTACGGTTCTTTGCGTGGGAAACGTTATTTCCCGTTACTGGACGCTTACCAGTAACCTGACAGACTTTAGACATTGAGATCGCCTCACGCCCAAATTGGGCACCATAAATTAAATAAACCTAGACTCGATTTAGGGTCGGCATACTCAAACGTGAAACACACGTTGCCTGTACCAGACCGCACAAGAGGGGCGCTTTATACCAGAACAAAAAATCAATAGCAACTTTTTGACACTATTTCGCCCTCTTTATTTCGCTCACAAAGCCCCTAAATCACGCCCCTTTCCGCCAGCGAAACTACCTCCATATCCCCTACAACCATATGATCTAACACACTAATCCCAACCAGGTCTAGGGCAGATTTTAGTCGCAGAGTAATGCGAATATCAGCCTCACTGGGCTCGGGCGTGCCCGAAGGGTGATTGTGTGCACAAATGATAGCCGCGGCGTTGTGATGAAGGCCACGCTTGACCACTTCTCTGGGATATACACTGGCGCCGTCGATTGTACCTTGAAACATCTCCTCTGTGGCAATTACTGCATGTGCATTCGTTAAAAACATCACAACAAAGACCTCGTACTCGGTCTCACGCAGATACAAACGTAAGTACTCTTTCGTTGCATACGAACTGCTCAATACCCCCTCCGTACACATGGCCTCCGCCATCGCTCGCTTCGAGAGCTCCGTAACCACCTGAATTTGAACAAACTTTGCTTCTGAAACACCTTTTATCTGGCAGCACGCCTGCTGGTCCGCCCTCAGCACAGCCCTCAAACCACCAAAACGACGCAACATCAACTGCGCCAACTCTACTGCCGAACACCCCGCCACACCGGTACGCAAGAGTATCGCCAGAAGCTCCGCATCGCTCAACGATGCCGCGCCTCCAAATAATAGCTTTTCTCGTGGTCGCTGTGCCGCAGTCCAATTCACAATCGCCATGTTAATCAACCTCCTTGTTGATTATGATGGATAAAGTCATTTCGAATAAGCATCAGCCAATGGTATCTTAGCCATAACATTCCAGTGTAGTCAGTAGGTGTCATGAAACAACTTACCAACAAAAACATTTTAGTCGGCGTCAGCGGCGGCATCGCTGCTTATAAATCCGCAGAGCTTATCCGCCTGTTTAAAAAGGCTGGCGCCAATGTTCAGGTGATCATGACCGCTGCCGCAATGGAGTTCATCACCCCACTCACACTCCAGGCGTTATCAGGTAACCCTGTGCATCACAGCCTGCTCGATCCCGAGGCGGAGGCCGCTATGGGGCATATTGAACTGGCACGCTGGGCCGACTGTATTGTGATCGCCCCAGCGACTGCTGACCTATTGTCGCAGCTTAGCCTTGGCTCTGCAGGAACACTGCTCAGTACGGTTGTGCTGGCCTCTAGCGCCCCAATTATCATTGCCCCCGCGATGAATCAGGCAATGTGGCGAGACCCTGCTACGCAACATAACTGTCAGCAACTACGCTCTCGCGGTATGCAACTAATCGGTCCCAATCAAGGTGAGCAGGCCTGCGGCGATACGGGGCCAGGGCGCATGCTAGAAGCGGAGGAAATTGCCACCAGCGTCGCCGCACAGTTTCAGAGCCGCAGCCTCGACGGCCTACGCGTGGTGATTACCGCAGGGCCAACCCGAGAAGCTCTCGATCCGGTACGCTATATCAGTAATCATAGCTCAGGCAAAATGGGCTTCTCCATCGCCGCAGCCGCAGCCGAGGCCGGTGCTATTACGACGGTTATTGCAGGTCCTGTCCACCTGAGCACCCCCGACAGCGTGCACAGGATCGACGTTACTAGCGCCAGCGAGATGTGCGCAGCAACCCTGTCACTCATTGATGACTGTGATATATTCATCGCCACTGCTGCGGTCGCCGATTATCGTCCCGTCAGCAGCGCCGAACAAAAAATTAAAAAAACCACCGACACACTAAATATAACACTGATCAAAAATGTCGATATCGTAAGCACCGTCGCCGCCCGCGACGATAGTCCTTTTACCGTTGGCTTTGCCGCCGAAACCCAAGATGTCGAGCGCTACGCACGCGATAAGATGCAACGTAAAAAACTTGATATGATTATTGCTAACGACGTCGCCAACAGCGACATTGGCTTTAACAGCAACGACAACGCCGTTACCATCTTCAGTAAGTGCGGCGACAGCGAGGCGATAGCCCAAACCTCAAAACAGCAACTCGGTCGCCTACTCATTGCCAAGATTGCAACCAAAGTACATTAACCTCTATCTAGGGAGCTGGCTTCGCCTCCCCTTTTTATATTCAACACAATAACAAAAGCTAGGACACGATAATGGTGCGACCCAAACTCTCCCTGAAGCCATCTGCATTTCTACTGGCCGTCGTTATCACCCCCCTACTCATTGCGGCCGTTGTTATTGCCTGCTTCCAGTTCATCAACAATCAGCTCATTACCCCCTTCGAACAGACGCAACAGCAACGGCTGACCGACGCTTATGGCAGCGGTCAGATGCAACTATTTGACCACAATATAGTCTTGCTCCAGCGCGGTCTCGAAAGGCGGGCCAAAAGTGCCAGCAACCACAACGAGCAGGTAGAGCTAAAGAACGCCATCGTGGCAGGCATCATACCCGCCACCGAGGCGCGGCTCCTCACCGTCGAAGAAGGTGGCTTGACGCTAGATAGTCACAACATTCTACGTAACAACATCGAAGCCGATGTCGTCAACAAGTCCATCAGCCAACACCAGCTTATCCATGACACCTACCGACTCAACGAGCGCGACACACTATTACTGAGTGCTCCCATTGATAACAGCGAGCAACAGGTCTCAGCGATATTGCTGGCTAGCTACGACCTCACCGAATTGGCTAAATTGTCACTTAGCACGAACAATAAGGCTTCCTATGCACTCTCCTTTAAAGGCAAGCTCATCGCCTCCAGCGGGGTAATCGTGCCGGGCCTTTATCATGCCCAGTTACCTTCGAAAAAGGTACCTGGCATCAGCCTTAGCGCTCAGCTTTCCAGTAGCGCACTCGCCAACAGTCAGCTTGACCACAGTAACTTATCGCTACTGAGCTATCTCGCCGCCGCCTGCATCGCCGCCATCTGCTTACTTGGCTATCTAATCACCAACTTCAGTGCGACGAAACGCTCCACACGCCCAAGCTCCACCATAGACAGCACCAAACAAGCCTCGACAATTAAACAAACCACGCCCCCCTCAAACAGTAATAAACTAACGACAACCACTGCTCCCTCCTCCGAAGACACTCGCAATCAAGGAACCGGTCAGCTAATAGAAGAGGCTCTCCCAAAAAACATTTTGGACGAAGTGGACGAGGTGGACGAGGTGGACGAGGTGGACGAGGATGATATATTGCTTCTGCCTGACCGCTCTATCTTCCGCGCCTACGATATTCGTGGCATCGCCAGCAGCCAGCTTGACCAGACTACCGTCGTACAGGTTGGCAAGGCGATAGGCTCTGCCTGCCTCGATAAGCAACAGCAGCATATTGCCGTCGGTTGTGATGGCCGACTCTCCAGCCCTGCGATCAAGCAGGCACTGATCGAGGGATTACTCAGCACAGGAATCAACGTCCTCGACATAGGCGATGTCGCAACACCGTTACTCTATTTCACCACTCACTTCAGCGAATTCACCAGCGGTGTGATGATCACCGGTAGTCACAACCCAAAAGAATACAACGGCCTGAAGATAGTGATTGAGCAGAAATCACTGCATGGTGAGCAAATCCAAGCGCTCTATCAATGTATCGAAAAAAACCATTTCGCCGAAGGTGAGGGGATTCTCTCGGCAGCCTGTATCGACGCCGACTATATCGACAGCATCATCACTGATATCGCCATCGCCCAACCACTCAAAATCGTCATCGACTGTGGCAACGGCATCGCCGGCAAAGCAGCCCCAAGGCTCTTTGAAGAACTCAGCTGTGAAGTCATCCCCCTCTATTGCGAAGTCGACGGCAACTTCCCTAACCACCACCCTGACCCCAGCGTTGCCGACAACATGGCCGATCTCATCACGGCCGTTCAGGAGCACGAGGCAGACCTAGGCATCGCCTTCGACGGTGATGGCGACCGCCTGGGCGTCGTTGATAGCAATGGTGAGATCATCCCCGCCGACCGGCTCCTCATGCTATTTGCCCAGGATGTTGTCTCTCGTAACCCTGGCGCAGACGTCGTCTTCGACGTAAAGTGCACGCGACAACTCAACGCCTTAATAACCTCCTATGGCGGCCGCCCCGTCATGTGGAAGAGCGGTCACTCGCTCATTAAAGACAAAATGCGCTCTACCGGCGCACTACTCGGCGGCGAGTTTACCGGACACTTCTTCTTCAAAGAGCGCTGGTTTGGTTTCGATGATGGCCTGTATAGTGCCGCCAGGTTAATAGAGATTCTCTCAACCGGCGGGCAGGATCTCAGCGAGCTGCTCGATAAGCTGCCCAACACCATCAGCACACCGGAAATCATTATTAAGGTTGAAGAGTCGATTAAATTTGCCATCATCGAACAGCTTATCGATACGGGCGATTTCAGTGATGGTAAGATAGTCAGCATCGATGGCTTAAGAGTCGAATTTCCCGATGGTTGGGGGCTTGTACGCGCCTCCAATACTAGCGGCGCACTCACCTTCCGCTTCGAAGGTGACAGCCACGATGTGATCGATAGAATACAAAACATGTTTCAGCAACAGCTGTTAACAATAAAGAACAAAATCGCTGTTAATTTCTGAGCCCACGGCACAGCGAGCTCAGCATCAAGGTCAGAGAATGTCATTAGATATCAAAGCTGCCGCTAATGTGGCTAACGTTTTAACCGAGTCCCTTCCCTATATCCAGCGCTTTGCCGGTAAGACTATCGTCGTTAAATTCGGCGGTAATGCGATGACGGATCCACAGCTAAACGCCCAGTTCGCCCGTGATATAGTTCTGATGAAGACCGTCGGCATCAACCCTATTGTGGTGCATGGAGGCGGCCCACAGATCGGCAATTTACTCAACAAACTCAATATAGAAACTCGCTTCGTCAACGGTATGCGCGTCACCGATAGCGAGACTATGGATGTTGTTGAAATGGTCCTGGGCGCCTCCGTCAACAAGGAAATCGTCAACACCATCAATCAGCACGGCGGCAAGGCGATTGGTATTACCGGTAAAGATGGTAGTTTCATTCAAGCAAGAAAACTTGAGGTCAAGCAACAAACACCCGACATGTTAGTGCCCGAAATCATCGACATCGGCCACGTTGGCGAGGTAGCCTATATCAACCGCAACGTCATCGACACGCTCATTGCCGGTGATTTTATCCCCGTCATTGCTCCTATTGGTGTCGGTGCCGACGGCTCGTCGTATAATATCAACGCGGACTTGGTAGCGGGGAAAATAGCAGAAGTTTTAGAGGCAGAGAAGCTCATGTTATTGACCAATGTGAGCGGCCTACTCGACAAGAATGGTGATATCCTCACTGGACTAACGACACCGCAGGTTGATGAGCTAATTGCCGACGGCACCATCTACGGCGGTATGCTGCCAAAGATCCAGTGCGCCCTAGACGCCGTCAAAGCAGGGGTCTCCGCTTCACATATTGTCGACGGTCGTGTAGCCCACGCAGTTCTGCTCGAGATATTCACCGATGACGGTGTTGGCACCTTGATTACCAACCGACGCTAAACAGCGCCGAAGTAAGACAACGATGTATGCGCCATGCAGTCGCACGGCGCCTGTTGAGAAAAATCGAAAGCCTGCTGGGCTAGGTAAAGCGACGATAAAATGACACAGACACAAAAAATTTCACGACGACAGCAAATCCTTGAGGCACTTGCGCACATGCTGGAGGCCAGCCCGGGCGCGAGAATCACCACCGCGGCACTAGCCAAGCAGGTGGGCGTATCCGAGGCGGCACTTTATCGTCACTTCCCCAGCAAGAGCAAAATGTTCGAGGGGTTGATCGAGTTTATTGAGGAAACTATTTTTACCCGCGTTTCAATCATTCGAGATGAGTATGCTACGGCAGAGAGCCGCTGCGAGGCCATCCTCTCTTTACTACTCGCCTTCACTGAGAGAAACCCCGGCATCACTAGAATTCTCACCGGCGATGCGCTCACCGGAGAAAGTGATAAACTACACGCTCGTGTCACCCAGTTCTTCGAGCGCTTAGAGACACAACTCAAGCAGATTTTACGTGAAGCAGAACTGCGCGAAGGCCTACGCCCGACGGTCACCGTCAGTGTCGCAGCCAATCTACTGATTGCCGTCGTCGACGGTCGCATTAATCAATACGTACGCAGTAACTTCAGTAAAAAGCCCACCGAGTTCTGGCAGGAGCAGTGGCCACTGCTGATGCAAGGCTTCTTCAAGAACACCGCCGCTAACAGCCGCTAAGTACCGCAGCTGTTAGACAACACTAATTCTGGTGGTAGGTATTTCGCAGCTCAGTTATAGACTTCAGCTCAGCAAAGCGTACCGCGTCTCGCTTATAGGAGCTCTGTAGCTCGAGCTTCTCCCTCTGGTGGCGCGCGATCGTCTCCTTGGTAGTGTCGAGCTCTATAGCTAAGTTTTTAATCCTTAACTGTAAATCCTCAGGAACTTGCTGACTACGACGCTCAATATCGGCCGCCTTCGCCTGCTCACTATTAAGCTGCGTTTTCAGCACCGAGCGATTACTGCGCAATATCCCCAGGCGAACATCAATCTCTCTGAGCGCACGCACGGCAGACGCCTCAATATCTTCCACTGTCGAGTACTTCAGCAGTAGCGATTTATCCCAGGCCTGCTGCTGCTCAGCACGCAACTGCTCAGCACGCAGCCGCGCCTTCTCTTCATTGCTCTTACTACGCTCAACAACCTTGATGACCTGTCCCTTGTCACTGAGCTGCTCATAGCCTAGGCGAATAGCCTCACTATTGAGCTGACCAACCACCACGGTCTGCCCCTCATCGGTAATATAACGATAATAGTCCGCCTGCGCGGCGACACTCACTAGTAGCAACGCAACGACTAAAACAGCATTATTCCTGCTCGCCACAGCAACCTCCTCATTCGAGCAAATACAACGACATGGCACAAAGTCAGGGTGCCTTTAAATACCGTAAGCCTGGCGATAATCATCAATACGAGTGATTAAATCGGCTTGCTCAACCCCGGCGTTGAGATAATCAACGATATCCTGCAACGTAATGATACTCACCACAGGAATACCGAAGTCTTGCTCTACCTCTTGGATCGCCGATAGCTCTGCCTTACCGCGTTCCTGACGGTTTAGGCCAATAACAACACCGGCTGGCTCGGCTCCCGCTGCACGGATAATATCAATAACCTCACGCACGGCGGTGCCGGCAGTAATCACATCATCAATAATTAGCACCTTGCCCTTCAGCTCGGCACCGACAATCGTACCACCCTCACCATGGTCCTTTGCCTCTTTACGGTTAAAGGCAAAGGGCACATCGCTCTGGTGGTGATCAGCAAGCGCTACTGCCGTCGTCGCCCCCAGCGGTATGCCCTTGTAGGCGGGACCAAACAAGACATCAAATTCTACCCCGCTCGCCGCGATCGCCTCAGCATAACAGCGGCCAAGCATGGCCAGCCCTGCACCACTATCAAAACGACCGGCATTGAAGAAGTAGGGGCTAACGCGTCCCGACTTCAGAGTGAACTCACCAAAGCCAAGGGCCTTGTAGCGAATCGCCAAATCAATAAAATCCTTCCGGTACTGCTGCATAAAAACCTCTAAAACGACTGTCTTTTCTTCAATAATACGCAAAAACGGCTATCTTTGAACTAGGCTGACAATAACCAAGCTAACAATGATAAGACCTTTGTTGGGGCATAGTTTAACGTGTCGAGATGCGGGTGTCGCAACTACTTACAAGCTAAGTGGAACTAAACAACCGCATATTTTATGCTAAGCATCAGTTTTTTATAAAACTACTGCGCTATTATGTCCACCAAATCTAGTACACAGTGTAGAATACGCGCTTCTTAACTAAGAGGAAGTCATGAGAATAATTAGCTTTTGTGCCGATGGTATCAAACAAGCCACCCAAAACGGCTTCTTTGAGTGGGTGGTAGAACAAGATGCTGACATCATCTGCATCCAAGACCTGCGCTGCCAGGAATACGACCTAACCGACAACGTCTTCTTTCCCGAAGGCTATTACGGCTATTTTTTCGACTCCCCCAGTGGTGTCAACGGGGTGGCTATCTATGTCCGCCAGATCCCCAAGGCAATCATGACCGGACTCGGCTTCGGTGAGAGCGATATGCATGCCCGCTATATTCAAGCCGACTACGACAACATCAGTATCGGCTGTATCCTAGCACCCGACGTCGCCGATGGTTCGCCTACCGCGGTGGAAGAGAAGGCAGTGTTTTTCGATCAGCTCGCCGGCCACCTCAACAAGATTCGCAACAAGCGTCGTGAATTTATTATCTGCGGCAACTGGCAGATGGCACACCAAGATATTGACCTTCAGTCACCGGAAGATAACGAAGACTGTTCCGGCTTCCTGCCCTTCGAACGCCAGTGGATGGATAATCTGTACCATGAGCTGGGTTATATTGATGCTTTCCGTACCATCAATAATGACAGCGACGAATTCACTTGGTGGCCCAACGGCGAGCGCGGCAAAAATGGCTGGCGCGTCGACCTACAGGTTATCTCTAACGGCATGCGCTCGACCGTCGAATACGGTGCAGCCTATAAGAGCAAAGAGTTCTCAAGCCATGCTCCGTTAATCATGGACTACGACTACGAACTCATCTCAGGCTAATAGAGGTGGCGGCGGCCGTCATTTAACGACACGTCGCCGCTCACTAGCCTATCAGTCGGCCAGCGCCTGCTTCTGTAACGACACCAGCTCGGCAATACCCTGCTCCGCCAAGGCCAACATCGCGTTCAGCTCTTCGCGACTGAAGGTCTCCCCCTCTGCTGTTCCCTGCACCTCGACAAAGCCGCCACTCTCAGTCATGATCACATTCATATCCGTCTCCGCGTTAGAGTCTTCAGGATAATCTAAGTCCAATACCGGCATACCTTTATAGATACCCACCGATACCGATGCAATCATCTGCTTGAGCGGGTTCTGCTTAATGGCGCCGTCGGCCAACATCTTGCTGAAGGCATCAACCATGGCGACACAGGCACCAGTAATCGAGGCTGTACGCGTGCCGCCATCAGCCTGAATAACATCACAGTCGATATTGATGGTGTACTCGCCCAGCGCCTTCATGTCCACGGCCGCACGCAGTGAGCGACCAATCAGGCGCTGTATCTCGACGGTGCGCCCTCCCTGCTTACCACGTGCAGCCTCTCGCCCCATGCGACTACCGGTTGAGCGAGGTAGCATACCGTATTCGGCAGTAACCCAGCCCTTACCTTCGCCACGCATAAAACGAGGCACCCCTTTATCGACACTGGCAGTACAGATCACCTTGGTATTACCGAACTCGACCAACACAGAGCCCTCGGCATGGCAGGTAAAGTTTCGGGTGATTTTTACTGGGCGAAGCTGATTGGGTTCGCGACCGCTGGGTCTAGACACGGGAGAATACCTCGTAGTTAGTACGATAAGAAATGGCAGCACAGTATACGCGAAGCTAGCTACGACTGCTAAAGCTCACTTTCACGAGACAACACGACAACTATTTAGCCCTCATTGCCACGATGGGATAGGAAGCACCGGCAAGCTGAGTTAAAATGGGCGGTCAACTCTCCTGCCAATGATATCAACCGGGACATCGATCTTGCCGATGAGTAAAAATCACAGTCCGATCAAGAGCATGACAGCTTTCAGCCGCCAACAAGGCGACTACAGTTGGGGGCAACTGACCTGGGAGCTGCGCTCCGTCAATCAGCGCTACCTAGAGCCCAGCTTCAAGCTGCCGGAAGCTCTACGCAGCCTGGAGCCACTCATTCGCGAATCACTACGTAAGCACCTAGCACGTGGAAAAGTAGAGTGCGCTCTACGTTTTCAGTTGCACAACGAACGGCAACAACTCAACGTCAACAATCAGTTGGCGAGTGAATTGCTCACTGCGGTCACTCAGCTGCAACAGCTCGATGAGACACTATCCCCCCCCAACGCCTTGGACGTATTGCGCTGGCCCGGCGTACTCGGAGAGAGAGAGTTCGATGATGCACAGATACAGAGCGATGCCAGCGCCCTGTTCGAGCAAGCGATCTGTCAGTTAACCGACAGCCGCATACGCGAAGGCGAGGCGATGAAACAGGTCATCCTCGACCGCCTCGATAGCATCACCCACATCACCGTCGAAGTGCGCGGCAAGATGGATGGTATTTTACTCGCACAACACAACAAGTTATTAGAGCGCCTCGAGGAGATGCTGAGCGAGCTTGATCACGACAGAATCGCCCAGGAAATGGTACACCTGGCGCAGAAGGCTGACGTCGCCGAAGAGCTCGACCGCCTCGACACCCATATTGCCGAGGTTCGGCGTGTCCTCCATAAGGGCGGCCCCTGCGGGCGTCGCCTCGATTTCCTGATGCAGGAACTTAATCGCGAGGCCAACACCCTTTCCTCTAAGTCTATCGTCAGCAAAACGACACAAGCCGCGGTAGAACTAAAAGTGCTCATCGAACAGATGCGCGAACAGATTCAGAACATAGAGTAATTAACATGAGCAGCGAACGCGGCACCCTGTACACCATTGCAGCCCCCTCCGGAGCTGGCAAGACCAGCTTGGTTAAAGCACTTATTGAAAGCAAAAAATTCGTTAATGTGTCGGTATCCCACACCACTCGACCACCTCGCCCCGGCGAGATAGACGGCGTCAACTATCACTTTGTCAGCCCACAACAGTTTCAGGCCATGCTAGCTGAATCACAGTTCATCGAGCATGCTGAGGTATTCGGCAACTTCTATGGTACCTCCCGACAGTGGGTCGAAAGTAACCTGGCTCAGGGCCTCGACGTCATTCTCGAGATTGACTGGCAGGGCGCGCAGCAAGTCAAACGCCTACTGCCAGAGACACTATCCATCTTTATCCTGCCGCCGTCACGACAAGCCCTACTCGAGCGCCTTACCAATCGAGGCCAAGACGACGAGGCGGTCATCCAGCGCCGCATGGACGAGGCAATCAGTGAGATGTCTCACTATGCAGACGCCGACTACCTCGTCATCAACGAGTGTTTCGACAACGCACTCAAAGACCTGCGTTGCATCATAAGAGCACAGCGTCTAATCGCCAAGGCACAACATCTGCGCCAGGAAAAGCTCATCGAAGGCCTGCTCCAACATTAAGCGCGTCGGCGACATAGGAAATACTATCGACTAATATTCAACCAATATTAGGCAGTCGCCGTCGTTTTTTGTATAATCCTCCAATTGGGCCCTACAGACTATCTTTTGGGGGGCCACCTCTATCCAATATCGCGAGAAAATTATGGCACGAGTTACTGTAGAAGATTGTTTAGATCACGTTGAAAACCGCTTTCAATTGGTCATGGTGTCTAGCAAGCGTGCACGCCAACTAGCTACCGGCGGTAAAGAGCCTAAGGTGGAAGAAGATTCAGACAAGGCGACCGTTATTGCCCTGCGCGAAATCGCCAAGGGCCTCACCACCCATGACAAGATGGCTGAAGAAGAGCGTCAGGAAGCTTTTGCTGAGGCCGAAGCTGAATTTGCCGCCGACGAAAGGCTATAATATCGAGCAATGATGACGGTAATGATGTACCGTCATCACTATACTGATATTCCGTTTTACGCTGTAATATAGTGCAAATGGTTTAATACAGGTCATCTGATTATAAGTAGTATGCGATAACCGTATCGATATGGGGCACTAGTGCAGAACATAGCATCTCTTACCGAGAATCTTTCCGAATATCTCGAGCCGGAGCAGATCCAGCAAGTTCGTCGTGCCTATTTTTACGCGGAACAAGCCCACGATGGCCAGCTGCGCCGCAGTGGCGAACCCTATGTCACCCATCCCCTTGCCGTCGCCAGCATTCTCTCAGAGATGCACATGGATCATCAGAGCCTAATGGCCGCGATGCTGCACGACGTCATCGAAGATACCGGCATAGAAAAGCAGGCACTGATCGAACAGTTTGGTGAGACCGTCGCCGATTTGGTCGACGGCGTTTCAAAGCTGACTCAGATCACCTTCGAAACCCGCGCCGAGCAACAGGCGGAGAATTTCCAAAAGATGGCCTTGGCCATGGCCAAAGACATCCGCGTCATTCTCGTCAAACTCGCCGACCGCTTGCATAACATGCGCACACTCGGCGTACTGCGACCAGAGAAGAAGCGCCGCATCGCCAAAGAGACGCTGGAAATCTACGCACCGATTGCCAATCGCCTTGGCATGAATGAGTTTAGGCTTGAGTTCGAAGAGCTCGGCTTCCAGGCGCTCCACCCGATGCGCTCCACCCGCGTCAAGGCCGCCGTCGACGCCACTCGCGGCAACCGCAGCGAGCTCATCGCCAAGACTCGAGTCACCATCGCCGAACGCCTCGAAGAGCTTGGTCACCGCGCCGAGGTCATCGGTCGCGAGAAGCACCTCTATGGCATCTATCAGAAGATGCGCGCCAAGCACAAATCCTTCTCAGAGATCATGGATGTATTTGCCTTCCGCGTCATCGTCGACGATGTCGACCGCTGCTATCGCGCTCTTGGCGTAATCCACAGTCTCTACAAGCCGGTGCCCGAGCAGTTCAAAGATTATATCGCCATCCCTAAGTCAAACGGTTACCAATCGCTGCACACCGTTTTATTCGGTCCCCACGGCATCCCTATCGAGGTACAGATCCGCACCCGCGATATGGAAGAAATGGCCAATAATGGTATTGCTGCGCACTGGCTCTATAAAACGGATGAGGATGCGCCATTATCGGTGAGCCATGCTCAAGCGCGCAAATGGGTGCAGGGACTCCTGGAGATTCAACAGACCGCAGGCAACCCGCTCGAGTTTATCGAGAACGTGAAGATCGACTTATTCCCCGACGAAGTCTATGTCTTTACACCAAAGGGTAAGATCATGGAGCTGCCTAAGGGTGCTACCGCGCTCGACTTCGCCTACGCCGTGCACACTGATATCGGCAATAGCTGCGTCGCCGCTCGCCTCAACAAGCGACTATCATCGTTGTCGGAACCGCTACAGAATGGCCAAACCGTCGAAATCATCACCTCGCCCTCGGCACAACCTGCCCCGACTTGGCTCAGCTTCGTCACTACCGGTAAGGCTCGCTCAACCATACGTCACTTCCTCAAGACCAAGCGACACGCCCAATCGATCTCCCTGGGCCGCAAGCTACTAGAGAAGGCCCTGAACAATTTAGGCACTAGCCTCGACGACCTCACGGCTCAGCAGATCGAGCCGCTATTGGCGCAGAGCGGGCACAGCAACTTCGACATGATGCTGGAAGATATCGGCCTCGGTAATCGTGTCGCCTTCCTCACCGCACAGACCCTGATCCAGAATATGGGCAGTGATGGCAGCATTAATAGGAGCATTGAGCCCGTTGTCATCTCCGGCACCGAAGGCCTGATCATTAGCTACTCACGTTGCTGTTCGCCTATTCCTGGTGACTCAATCGTCGGCCACATCAGCGCCGGCCGAGGCATCGTCGTGCATCGCGATCGCTGTACCAACATCGACGAGATTCGCCACAACCCCAACAAATGCATTCCGCTCAACTGGGCCAGCGAAGTACAGGGCGAGTTTATGGCCGAATTGCGCCTGCAACTGGAGAATCGCCGCGGCATGCTCGCCTTATTGGCGACACGCATTAATGCACTCGAGGCCAATATTGATAAGATCACCACCGGCGAAAGCGATGCACAGTTCACCACTATGCGCATCTCCGTCACCGTCCGTGACCGCATCCACCTGGCCCGCGTCATCAAGCACATCCGAGCAATCAAAGGGACCGTAAAGGTTAACCGCGTACAACACTAATCAGCCCCTAGCGAATCAACGAGCCCAGCCCACTGCTGGGCTCTTTCTTTTCACCACAGCATAGAGAGTTCACACGTGAGTAATAAAGCCGCCATCAACACCTCAAACGCACCGGCCGCTATCGGCCCATACTCGCAGGCCGTCAAAGCCGACAATACCGTCTACATCTCCGGTCAAATCCCTTTTATCCCCGGCACCATGGAACTCGTAGAGGGTGACATCACAGCACAAACCAGACAGGTTTTTGACAACCTCAAGGCGATTGCTGAGGCCGCCGGCGGCACCTTCAAAGATGCCGTTAAGGTCAACATATCACTCACCGACCTCAACGACTTTAGCGCCGTCAATCAGGTCATGGAAAGCTATTTCGAGCAACCTTACCCTGCACGCGCCTGTGTGCAAGTTGCCGCCCTCCCCAAGGGTGTCCCCGTCGAGATTGAAATGATTCTCGTGCTATAACTTTTGCTGGGCCTGCTGCAACCGTCAGCATGGCCCACTCTGCCTCTCATAACCTATGTTGCTGTCGCCACCCCTCTAACACCTGGCTATAACCCTCAAGATAGCTCGGGTAAAGGAAACGGTAACCCGTTGCGAGTAACTTACTGTTGCTCAGCTTTTTACTCGAGCGTCGATTAGCAACACTTGCTGCTGATAAAGTGCCCCCCTCAACGCCCAACTGTACTGCCAACCACTGTTTGATCGTCAGCATGGTCACCGGTAGATGGTCTGTCGCAACATAAAGCTGATCATCACCCTCATCGCCTCGCTCACTCAACGCCAACAAATGACAGATCACGGCACTGCAGTCGTCGATATGAATACGATTAGTATAGAGTTCGCCGCTTGCGCCCTGGCCATGCAACACCTGCTCAATCAAGCGGTAGCGCCCGGGACCATAGATGCCCGAGAAACGAATCACCGTCACCGGTATAGAGCTCTCTTGAGCCAGAGCCTCCGCCTCGAGCTGACGCACCCCAGAGAAACTACTCGGCTGTGTTACGGAGGCCTCATCGACCCACTCACCCGCACTCTGGTGGTAGACGCTGGTGCTCGACACCAGAAAAAGCCGTTTTATCGGTTTACTTAAAGCCGCAAGTAGGTGCCCTAGCCCCTCAACATAGACCCGCCGATAAGCCTGATCATTAAACTCTCCCGCCGTCGTCGCCACCAACACATAGTCAAAGCACTGCCTCGCCAAGCCCGCTAAGCTCGCCGGGTCTGTAATATCGGCCGCAACGGCAAAGAACCCCTGCGGCAATTGCTCCGGATGACGACGCAGGCCCGTTACTTCGTGTCCCTGCCGCAGCAGCTGATCACCCACCATGATACCCAGCCGACCACAGCCAACAATTAAAATGCGCGCCATTACTCCCTCCTTTGCCACCACAGCCCACAGCATGCCCTAAAGATAGTTGAACTGTGGATATATCCAGTGTTATTTTAGATTCTCTGTTCCATCTTACAGAGATATCGCCCATCACTCGATTACTTCATCGCGGTCCAGCACTATGACTCAGAGCCTCGATCAAATACCCGTTGCCACACTCAAGGGCGTTGGCCCAAAGGTAGCGGAGAAACTGGCCAAAGTCGGCGTAATAAGCATACAAGACGTGCTGTTTCACCTGCCTATGCGCTATCAGGATCGCTCCCGCGTCACCCCGCTTGCCAGTGTACAGGTCGGCGTCGAGGCCGTCATTGAGGGGGAGATTAAGGGGTGTAGCGTCGTCATGGGGCGACGCCGCAGCCTCGTTTGTAAAATCCAAGATCGTACCGGCCTAGCAACGCTGCGCTTCTTCCACTTCACCGCAAGTCAGAAAAACAACCTCACTACTGGCGACCGGCTGCGTTGCTTTGGCGAGGCGAGGCGAGGCGCCAGTGGCATCGAGTTCTACCACCCCGAATACCAGCTAATCGACAGCGCCTATACCATCGACCAACCCGAGCAATTAACCCCGGTCTACCCCTCGACCGAGGGCATGCATCAGGCCGGCTGGCGCAAGCTGGTCAAGCAAGCCCTGACAATGCTCGGCCCACAACAGCTGCGCGAATGGCTACCACGCGATATCGGGCCCATAGCGACCACCAGCTTAGCGGAGGCGATACGGTTTCTGCACCACCCCCCTGTCGACGCGGACATGACATTACTAGCCGCCGGCCAACACCCCATCCAGCAGCGCCTGGCCTTCGAGGAGCTAATGGCACACCACCTCAGCCTGCTGCAGTTACGCAATATCGCTCAACAGCAACCGGCACCACGACTGAACATGCAGGGCGAGCTGCTGCCACGCTTTCTCGACGGTCTTCCCTTTGCCCTAACCAATGCCCAACAGAAGGTACAAAACGAAATTCTTACCGACATTGCCAGTGAACTGCCAATGCTGAGATTAGTACAGGGCGATGTTGGCTCGGGTAAAACCGTCATCGCCGCCATTGCGGCCTGCGCCGCCATCAGCAGCGACTACCAAGTCGCGATCATGGCACCCACCGAAATATTAGCAGAGCAGCATCTGCACAACTTCAGTAACTGGTTTACACCACTCGGCGTCAAAGTTGGCTGGCTCAGCGGCAGAGTCAAAGGCAAGAAGCGCCAGGACCAACTCAAACTGATTAGTAGCGGTGAGGCCAAGGTCATCGTCGGCACCCACGCACTCTTTCAGGAGGAGGTTCACTTCGCCAAGCTCGGCCTCGCGATCATCGACGAGCAACACCGCTTCGGCGTCCATCAACGGCTCGCCCTGCGTGAAAAAGGTGCCCACCTAGGGCGCTACCCCCATCAATTAATCATGACCGCCACACCGATACCCCGTACCCTGGCAATGAGCGCCTATGCCGACCTCGATTGCTCTATCATCGACGAGCTTCCTCCCGGGCGCACACCGGTCAATACCGTGGTCATGGCCAACAATAAGCGCGATGCGGTGATCGAGCGAATTCGCGAGAGCTGCCGAGATGGCCGGCAGGCCTACTGGGTCTGTACCCTCATCGAAGAGTCCGACCAGCTGCAGGCACAGGCCGCCGAAGACACCTACGCAGAGCTAACCAAACAGCTCAACGGACTCGCTGTCGGGCTCGTACACGGGCGACTCAAGGCGCAAGAGAAAGCCGATATCATGGCACGCTTCAAGGCCCATGAGCTGCAACTACTCGTCGCCACTACCGTCATCGAGGTCGGCGTCGATGTGCCCAACGCTAGCCTGATGATAATCGAGAACCCCGAGCGCCTCGGCCTCGCACAGCTGCACCAGCTACGCGGCCGAGTGGGCCGTGGCTCCGTCGCCAGCCACTGCGTACTGATGTATCAGACACCGTTGTCGAAGCAGGGCAAAGAACGACTACTGGCGATGCGACAGAGTAACGACGGCTTCTATATCGCCGAAAAAGACCTCGAGTTACGCGGTCCTGGGGAGGTGCTCGGGACTCGACAGACGGGCCTGATGCAGTTTAAGGTCGCCGACCTTAGCCGTGACAGTAGCTTACTTGAGCCGGTAAAACAGGCGGCAGAGGAGCTCGTCAGCCGCCACCCGGAGTGTATCGAGGGAGTGGTCACGCGCTGGCTACCAGAGGCGACACGCTACGGGCATGCCTAGGTTTATTACAGAAAAGAAAAGAGCGGCCTAAGCCGCTCTCTTATTGCCAAACATATCGTTATCGTTAGGCAATTTTTTCTTTCAATGCTTTGCCTGGTTTGAACCCCACGGTATTACTCGCCTTAATTTCGATAGGCTCACCGGTCTGTGGGTTCTTGCCGGTACGTGCCGCACGGTGACGCTGCTCAAACGTACCAAAGCCAACTAATGAAATACTTTCGTCACGACTCAGCGCCGTCGTCATCTCATCGAGGATAGCGGTCAGGGCCTGGGCAGCTTTTTCTTGGCTTAAATCAGCCTTATCGGCAATCGCGGCAACCAATTCTGGCTTACGCATAGTACAACTCCTTGGTTTTTGTCTTTTAATTCTTATGGATCTGAGAAATCGATATCATGCTTGGCAATGCTAGTGACAGTGCAGTCATGACGGATTTAATATCGCTATACAAGTTAACGAGTTTGTAATGTGCTTGCAACAGTTTGCAAGCGATAAATCCCTTTATCGTACCGCTGGGGAATCGTCAGACGATAGCCCAGCGGTAAGCCTCTTAGGCCATAATAGCCGGCAGCTCTTTCTGCAAGCGTACCTTCTCTGCGGTTCCCTTACCAGTCAAAGCGAAGCCAATTAACTCGCCCTGTGGATTACGGAACTCGGCCACCACGTCATTGCCCGACTGCTCGATAGTCCACTCACCCTCAGCATCACGGGGCGCTGGCGCAACAACGACCGGACAGGCCGGTGTCTTGATAGTGACCGGCATCGCAGGATAGCTGACCTCAGTCGGCGTGCCGGCTAGCGTCTTCGCCAATGCGCGAGCGCCTGCCATCAACGGCGCAACATAAAACAGCACGTTACCACCCACCTCAGCACAATCCCCTAAGGTGTAGACATTATTGGCACTAGTCTCGAGCAAGCGATTGGCCACGATACCGCGATTCACCGCAATGCCAGACTGCTCCGCCAAAGCCAAGCGAGGGCGAACACCTACAGCAGAGACGACAATATCCGCATCAAGTACACTGCCATTGTTCAGGGTAACACCCAGTGCATCACCTTGCTTATTCACCTCGGTCACCAGCGGACCGAAGTGGAACTTGGCGCCTTTCTCCTCGAGCGCAGCCTGTACCGCCTTGCCCGCCGCCTCTGGCAGCAGTGTCGGTAAGCAATAACCCAATGGGTCTACTGTCTCAACGTCAAAGTCACCATTGAGTAGATCATTAGTGAACTCGCAACCGATCAGGCCACCACCGATGATCACGACCTTCTTCGCCTTGCGCTTCTTCAGCTCCGCACGGAAAGTGGCATAGTCGACGAGATCGTTACAAGAAAAGACGCTATCAGTCGCATCACCACCGATCGGTGGACGAATAACATCGGCCCCCCAGGCCAGCACCAGAGAACCGTACTCAACCTCAACGCCCGCCGCCGTCACCACTTGTTTAGCGGTATCGATGGCCGTCACCTCGGTATTGGTCCAGATGCTGACGTTGAACTGCAGCGCCATCTTGCCGGCATCGGCCATCATCAGGCCATCGGCATCGGTATTGCGGGTAAAACCCGTCGACAACATAGGCTTAGAATAACTACGGCCATCGTCGGCGGTAATCATGATCACCGGCGTTTCCTGGTCGCTCTTACGTAACTCTTTCACCAAGTTATAGCCACCAAGGCCGGTGCCAATGATAACGATTGGCTTAACACTGCTTTCTTCCGCCTCGCTTTCAGCCTGTGGAGCCGGGCCACCATCGATCTGTTCGAAGTCGTCCTTACCAACACCACAATCAGGGCACAGCCAGTCTTCAGGTATGTCTTCCCACTTAGTACCTGGGGCTACACCACTCTCAGGATCACCGGTTACCTCATCGTAGATCCAGCCACAGACGATACATTCCCACTTTGCCATTTTCTCGTTACCTTCTTATCGACGACACGCTAAGACCCTGTTGGCCTCAACATGACTGAAACTTTTATTACCCAGCGCTAACACTGTCGCTCTAATTTACTCTATTATCGGCCATGCTTAAATCGGTACACGGGTACTCAACATAAGCTGATCACCGCTACCACGGTGTTACCGAAGAAAGCGCCACACAATCTAACATCACAACATCGGCATTGCGAACCCATCAGGCCCAAAACACAGCGGCAGCAGCACCCTATGAACACCCGTATATTCTACGATCATTGCCAATCTCACTACCAGCCCAACACCGATCATTGGCGTAATCATCGCCAATTTAGGTTAGAAACCCTCTGCTCCGCTACTCGCCGCTGGCTGCTCGACGAGTCTTCGCTTACTCAGCGCTTGATCCGTGCCTCAAACAATCACTTCCGAGTGGAGCTGCTACGCCAAGACTGGGGGCGCCCCACGTTGTCGGAGGCCCGTGCTCTCAATATTTCTCCTCGCCAAATCTGTTTGATTCGCGAGGTCGCCCTACTCTGCCACGATCAACCCTGGGTCTATGCCCGTAGCATCATCCCACACAGCACGCTGAGTGGCCGCTACCGCGCCCTCAAATACCTGCAAACAACACCATTGGGGCAATGGCTGTTTAATGAGAAGTCCATGCGCCGACACAGCTTCGAAGTGGCGCAGATCGCCAGCGATAGCCGGCTACTACCAGAAAACCTACAGGGCCAAGGCAAACTCTGGGGACGCCGATCTAAGTTCGAGCTCTCGGGTAAGCCGCTGCTGGTCTGTGAGGTATTCCTCAACAACTTCATCCCCGAAACTCAAACCTCAGACAACATACCGTAAGATATGCAATTTCACACTGCCATGCTCGATCGCAGTATCGTATAGTTAACGCTCTTGCCACCGATAGATCATTCAACTATGACCGCCACACGCCTGAAACAACGCCTGCTCGAGTTCAAACAACACCGTCTTGCCGACTTCATCGCCCTCACTCGGATCAACCGTCCCATTGGTATCTATCTGTTACTTTGGCCGGCGATGTGGAGTCTCTGGCTTGCTGGCGAAGGCCACCCCAGTATCGCCAACGTCATCATCTTTCTCCTCGGTGGCATACTAATGCGCAGCGCCGGCTGTATCATCAACGACTACGCCGACCGTGATTTCGACGGTCATGTCGAACGCACCAAGCTGCGCCCACTCGCCAGAGGGGCCATCAGTACACGAGAGGCAATGACACTGTTCGCCATACTGTGCCTACTATCATTTTTGTTGGTACTTTTCACCAATAAGATGACCGTCCTACTCTCGTTCGGCGGCATGGCGCTCGCCGCCACATACCCCTTCATGAAGCGCATCACCAACCTACCGCAGGTCATACTCGGTGCCGCCTATTCATGGCCCATCCCGATGGCTTTCAGTGCCGAAACGGAGACGCTGCCCCAGGCAATGTGGCTGATCTTCGTCGCCGCCATGTTGTGGATCGTGGTCTACGACACCTTCTATGCCATGGTCGACCGAGAGGACGACTTAAAAATTGGCGTCAAGTCGACAGCCATATTATTCGGCGATGCCGACCGCCTCATTACCGGCTCATTACAAGTAACATTTTTACTCGCCATGGCACTCGCCGGTCGCCAATTCGACCTCAGCATCTACTATTATTTAGGTTTAGCGGTTGCAGCCGGTCTATCCGCTTACCAGCAGTACCTGATTAAAGACCGCGAGCGAGAAAAGTGTTTCAAGGCTTTCTTACACAACCACTGGGTAGGCATGGCGATCTTTATCGGCATTTTACTTCACTATCTTTTAATGTAATCATCGATCACTCTGGTGACAGCGAAACAATAACCTTATTAATAACAGTCTGCTGAATAAAGGTGTACAACTATGATCAAGAAGATTAATTCCATACTGCTTGCCGGGCTTCTCGCCCTAGCCGCAGCCAGCCCTACCTGGGCAGCCGACAAGCTCCCCGACACATTGACTGTTGCAGGCCAACAATTATCAAAAATTGGTGACGGTACGCGTAAGAAGTTATTCTTAAAGCTCTACAAAGCCGCCTACTATGGCAAAGATAGTAACTATACCAGCGACCAGCCAATGCTGATCCGCCTCGTCATCACCTCAGGCTTCGTCACCAGTGAAAAGCTCAATAGTGCGACCACCGATGGCTTTAACAAGGTCACCAACGACAATACCGCTGCTATCGCTCCCGAGATAAAGCAGCTACTCGATGCTTTATCGGCCCCCGTCAACGAAGACGACACACTGGACTTCGCCTACAGCGACCAGGCCATCGTCGTGAGTCAAAACGGCAAGGCCCTCACCACTATCAAGGGCAAGGCCTTCAAAGACATCTTCTTCAGTATCTGGCTTGGCAAAGACAGTATTGATGACAACCTGCGTGAAGATATGCTCGACCTCTAAAGCTAACCTGCTAAGAGCATCGATTTAGCCCTCTTATTATCAACAGGGGGCTAACGTCGCATCGTCATCGTAAAGATATTATTACCCTCTATACTGTCATAGGACACCTCGTCCATCAGATCTCTGACAATCTGTAGGCCACGGCCATCCACGGCCCAGCTATCGGGGTTTTCAACCTGCACCTGCTCCCAGTCAAGCTGTTGAGACAGGCGCCACCAGGGCAGCGACATGCCTCGATCAATCACCTGTATATTCAGCCGATGCTGTTCAACCTTCGCAGCCAGCCAGATGGGCTGACCGCTCTGTAGCTGATAGGCATGACGAATACTATTGTTAGCCACCTCAGCGATACACAGCTCAAGCTTCGCCAACTGCTCCGGCAGAAAACAATGCACCGCAAGATAATCATTGAGCGCAATAAAAAGCTCTTTGACATAACAATACTCACTGCCGATCTCTGCAACAATGGCGCTACTGTCGACAATCTCTTCCAGTAACTTCACCGACACTAGCTACTAGCGCCCGAGCGACCATCGCTCTCAGAAATCTGTATGTTTTTCGCCAGCCGGTATAGCTCACTATCATCGATAGCCGAACACCCCGCTTCACAGCGACTATCACGAATAGTCCAGACAATATCCCAATCCTGAAGACTCACAAAGTCTCCCTCACGATTAATGCAGTGACCTGAAAAAATAACTTTTTCGTATAAATCGGCTACCGCGGCCACCCGAGTATAATCTTCAATTAAACATTCAGAGACAACGCAGCCACTCTCTAATACACAATTAGCACCGATCACCGTCGGGCCATTGATCGTCACCCCCGCCTCGATTTTACTTCCAGAAGCAATCACCACTGGACCATTAATGGTCACCTTATCGAGGTCCACCGCGACATTAATTCCGAGCCAAAGCCCTTCACGCACAAGTTTCCCGGGGATTCTATAGCCAGTTATCTCACCAATTAATATCGCCCGTGTTGCTCGCCAAATATCGCTAATGCTGCCAATATCTAGCCATTGAAAGTCCTGTGCCGTCGCATAAAAAGGCACATCCAAAGAAACGAGACTAACCAATAAATCTGCGGCAATATCGTACTCAATATCAGCGGGAATATAATTAAAAATTTCCGGTTCGAAAATATAAATACCGGTATTAATCATATTAGAGACAGCCTCTTCAGGCGACGGCTTCTCTTGAAAGCAACGCACTCTATCGTCAGCGTCTAGCGCTACCACACCGTATTTATAGACTTCCTCTCTCGCGATGGGTTGCAGCACGACTGTTGCAATACCGCCTTTTTCTCGATGTTTTTGCAGCACCGCATTAATATCCAAGTCAATCCAGGCATCACCACAAGTCACTAAAAAAGTATCATCAAAGAAGCCGCAAAAGTCATTCACCTTCTTCATACCACCTGCCGAGCCAAGAGGCTTATCGTGCAGCTCACCATCGATTAACTCCCCCTCGTAGGAGTAACAAATATCGACACCGTATTGATCGCCATCGCCAAAACAACGCTCAATCACCGCCCCTAGATAACTCGTATTCACCACCACCTGATCGATCTGATGCTTTTTAAAAAGCTCAATTAATGACGCCATAATCGGTCGCCCTAGGATCGGGATCATCGGCTTGGGTATCGTCTTCGTCGCAGGCCAGACCCTCGTCCCTTTACCCGCGGCCAATATCATCGCCTTCATCTTCAAACAGCCTATGACGCCAAAGCGCTCTCAACGGTCTCGTAATTTTTAAAAATACGATCCATGCGCGTCAACCGCATTAGATCTTTGACCAGCGTCTGCGCTCCTACCACACGCATATCATCGCGAACATCGAACATTTTCAACAGTGAAACCAACGCTCCAAGCCCTGTACTATCCATAAAGTCGACACGACTAATATCTAAAATCAACACGCCTCCCTGACGTTTTATCACACTGGCGACATAGTCCTGAAACTCCCCCGCCGTGCTCGCATCGATTCGATGGCTCTTCACCACTAACAGCGTTGAGTCGCTATCGAGTACCGTCGTCGAGTAGGCCATTAATCTCCTCCGTTGTAATCAACCATTCCACTGTAATGCAAGTATTGTCACATCATCATCTAACTGATCGTGGCCCCGCCACTGACACACACTCTCGTATACTTTATTAATAATAGTCGTTATATCGCACGCGCCATGACGTTTTATCTCCGCCTGCAGTCGCTCCACACCATAACGTACCCGTGTAGCGGAATTTTCCGCCTCTATTATTCCATCTGAATATAAAAATAAACGATCACCTGCACTAAGCTGTACCACTCTCTCCTCATAAACCGCCTCAGCTACTAGCGCCACAGCAAAGCCCCCATCGCCGATCAGCTCCGTGCTCGCCGTTTGTTGGCGGTAACATATCGGTGAGGGGTGGCCTGCTTGGCATAGCCTAACCCGGCCACAGGCGCTATCAATCAACGCATAATTCATCGTAAAGTAAATGTCCGAAGCAAGCTCAGCCAGATAGCGGCGGTTCAGCTCCGCCACTACGCTCACAGGGGCGTTAATAATTATTTCCCCATCTGCTAACTCCTGCAACAACAACTCTTGCTCACCATGCCCCCTCACCAAATCATGATTAATCATCGATGAAAACAGCGCCGCTGGCACACCATGACCGCTAACATCAATCTGATAAAACGCCGTCTGTCGCTTTGTTAAGGCTCGATAACCGTAGAGATCACCACCCAAAAACTGACAGGGTTTACATAGCGAGGAAAATTCAATGTCATCATTAATATTATATTTTGGCATCAGTGAAGCCAATAGTTTCGCCGCCGAGTCGAGATCTTTCTCGAGGTGAGTTAGGGCATCAGAAAGAGCGATATTATGATGCTTTAAGGTTAACTGTAACCGGCTCAAACGCATTGCTGCCTGCAGCCTTGCATGCAGCTCTTCTGCAATTATTGGCTTGCGAATAAAGTCGTCTGCCCCTGCATTTAACCCTTTAACTAAATACTCAGTATCCGTTAAAGCCGTCAACAGAATAAATTGCGGGCGATACTTTAAATCCATTGATCGCACTTTTTTTAATAGTTCAATACCGTCCATCTCAGGCATCAACCAATCACTCAAGATGATTGGATAATGCTCTCCTGCGACGATCGCCCGCCACGCCTGAGCGGCGTCGGCATATAGGTCGTAATTAATATTTAATGTATCAAAAATATGCGCCAAATGCCTACGCGCAATAATATCGTCGTCAACAATTAACACCTTCACAGCGCCTGCACCAAAATTAAAATAACGACTGCGCAGTGCCACTGAGACACAAAACTCTCGGCTATCAACCCGCATCGATTTTTTGTCGCTGTACCTCTCTCACCAATCGATAACCGCCCCTTCATCACAACACCCTGTCAACGTGATTCACGCCACTCAGTGATTATAGCCTTTTCGTTCCAAATAGATAACGCTAGGCTAATACCGCTGCAATTCGCAACCACTGTTACGATCGATCCCCACGAGGAATAACCTGTTTATCCTGTAACCTCGGCGGCACTAGTTTATAAATCATGGCGACCAACTGTCGGGATTCGAAAGGCTTGGCAATATAACCGTCCATACCCACCTCTCTACAACGATGAATATCGCTGTCCAAGGTCGTCGCCGTCAATGCCACAATAGGCGTCGGCGCCATCGATAACTCCAGCTCAATCGCCCTAATAATACTCGTCGCTTCAATGCCATCCATCACCGGCATCATACAATCCATCAAGATAAGATCCGGCTGCTCCTGCAACCAGCAGGCCACCCCCCGCTGACCATCGGCGGCCAATAGTACGCTAAAGCCGGCCATTTCCAGCGCAATACTCGCCACCTGCTGATTAATCGCGTTATCTTCGACCAGCAAGATCGACAACCCGTTCTCTCTCTCCTTGTCAGCCCGCGCGATAAGCTGACATGAAAGCTCCTCCACCGTTGGTTCAGCGACCTGCACTTTGTCTGGCTTAAACACCGCTAAACAGTCTTCTTTACTGACCCTAGTCGCCTCAAACAAGCTAATTAACTCTGCTCCCCTCACCGGTCTTGCAACAATATGACAGGCCGATAATATCGGTTGTTGTTGCAGCAGGGTCTCTGTGTTTTGCTCACTGAGAAAAAAGATATCCGGCGCATCCTGCCGCGACAATAACGCCTGTAAACGTGCCGTCCACAGCCTTCCTAGCTCGCCCTGCAAGAGAACAAAACCACCCGCCAGCTCCTGCAGGTAACGCTGTAGCAACTCATCTGTCGACGCCACCAGCAACTTCATTCGATGATAGCGACACAAGCGGGATAGAATATCACGACTACAGTCATCATCGATGCAGAGTAACACCGGCCGACCGGCAAGCAGTCTCGACGGTTTACTCACCGGTGACGATACTTTTGCAGGAAACGTAATTGTTGCCGTTGTACCCTGACCAACATCGCTACTGAGCTCGATACTTCCCGACATTAACGTCATCACTCCGCGACAAATTGCCAGCCCTAAACCCGCCCCCTCGTACCCCCGGCTTAGTGAGTCATCTGCTTGCTTAAAGGCCTCAAATAGATGCTCTCGGCGATCTTCGGCTATGCCAATACCACTGTCACATACCGCTAACGTAATAATCACTCTCTGCGACATCAGCCGCTGCACACGCACCCGAAGCAAAACACCGCCACGCTCGGTAAACTTAAGCGCATTCGACAACAAGTTATCGACCACTAGCAGTAGGCGTTTGGCATCCAGCACCAGTCGCTCAGGCAGCTCCGGTGCAATATCGACATCGAAACGCAAACCCTGCGCAAACAGCTTCTCTCTATATTTGACAACCGCCTGCTGAAACACATCATCAATAAGCATCGGCTGTTCATAGAGCAATAGGCTATTAGACTCCAACTTCGATACATCAAGCACACGGTTAACGGTCTCCAATAAGTCTCTAGACGACCGCTCGATAATATCGATCTGCTCTCGAGCATTCTGCGGTAAAGCAGCGCGCTTCAAAATACCGCTCATACCGATAATGCCATTGAGCGGCGTCCTGATCTCATGGGAGATATTGGCTAGAAAAACACTCTTAGCGGCGCTGGATTGCTCTGCCTGCTCCTTCGCTGAAACCAGTTTCTGCTCGCTATCGCTACGCGCCTCGATCAAGCCATTGAGTAACTGCGCCAGCGCTGAGAACTCATCTCGCCCCTGAATATTGACCCGTCGACTGTAGTCCTTAGTCTGCTCAACAGCCTCCAGGCTACTACCTATCTCTGCCACCGCACTGAGGGTGCGCCGATTGATCAACCGACCCAGGCTAAACATCGCCACCAGCATCAGCATGACAATCATAATATTAACGCAAAAAGTCACCAGCTGTTGCCGATATAAATGCTTTGCCATAGCAACAATATCGCTCGCCACACTACCGGCCACATCCGTGATCAACACAGTACGATTGGCCGCCAACAAAACCTGCGCATCATCTAGCGGCTCTCTGCCGGCAACAACCTTCGCCCTGACCGCATTACCGGCGGCAAAGGCTGGCGCTGAAAATACCGCTAGTAGCCGTTCAACCTGCTCGGCATTGGCAAAATGATTTAAGTATTGGTCTAGGTAGAGTTGCTGCCTTGACGACAGTACAATCAGCCGCCGCTGCGACTGTTGCGACAACTGTGAACGCCATAAATAACGCTCAACCAGCAACTGCTCTTGCTGTGCGTAGGCGGCGATTCGTAACAGGTAAATATAGGCAGTCAAGCCGTTGCGCAAGGTCACCGTATCTACCTCAACGGGTAGGCCTGCGATAAAAGAGAGTAACTCGTCCTGGCGTGCCGTGATCACCATCGACCATTGTTCATAGCCCTCATAATCACGAACAACCGGCCAATCGCGCAGCTCAACCGCCACCTCCTCGACCATCTGTACATAGCGAGCCAGTGGCCAATGATTGGTCAACCGTGCCAGTTCATCGACAGGATAGTTAGCCCAATCGAGATAAACCTGCTCTGTCTGCTGCCGATGAGAACGCCATTGTGCCATCAGTACTAGAGGAGGTTCAGGGCTGCTGGCGAGACGGTTCACCACACTCTGCTCCTCTGCCAACACCTGCATTAGCCGCTCTATTTTGACAAACAGTGCGTAGCGCTGTGCCACCGACTGCACATCCTGTAACTCTTGGTACTGCGAGACAATATAACGGCTAAAGATTAACGCACTGCACAGCAGCGGTATCACCACCAATAGGCTCAGCTTTTTCTTTAGAGACAGCCTGTCTAAAAGATTCATCTTATATCGACTTTGTTGCAGTTCTCTCGAGCAAGGGAGGGCTGCTCAGCCTCGACCAATAGCGTTCGAAACACTAGCAGCGTCAAAGAGGGTTAGAGACAACGTCCGCAGCCTCGGTGTGTCGTATTGAATTTATTAAAGAATAGCAGAGCACCGAGAATAGTCTCGGTGCGTAGAGGGGCCGTTAATCGAGGCGATTAATGCCGTTGAGCGCCGCGATACGATAGGCCTCGGCCATCGTCGGGTAGTTGAAGGTGGTCTTGATGAAATACTCGATGGTATTACCTTCTCCCTGCTGGTTCATAATGGCTTGACCGATATGCACGATCTCCGTCGCCTCGGCACCAAAGCAGTGAATGCCCAGCAAAGCCAAGCTATCGGGACAGAATAACAGCTTCAACATGCCAACATTAGAGCCGCTGATCTGCGCGCGCGCACAATCTTTAAAGAAGGCCCGGCCAACCTCATAAGGCACCTTGCTCTCCGTTAGCTCACGCTCTGTCGAACCAACAGAACTGATCTCGGGCAGGGTGTAGATACCGGTCGCCACCTCAGCGACAAAGTGATTGCTTTCCTTACCTCGTGCAGCCGCTGCAGCCGAGCGCCCCTGATTATAGGCGGCGCTCGCTAGGCTCGGCCAGCCGATGACATCACCGACGGCATAGACGTTCTCTACCTCGGTCTGGTAACGCTGATTAACCTTGACCTGACCGCGATGATCGGCCTCTAAAGCAATGTTTTCCAAAGCTAATGTATCGGTATTACCACTGCGCCCATTACACCATAGCAAGGCATCGGCAATGATTCGCTTACCCGATTGCAGGTGCAATACGACGTGGTCGGGAAAGGTCTCCAAGCTGGCAAACTCCTCCCGGTGGCGCACCATCACACCGTGATCACGCAGCTGATAGCTCAGCGCATCAGAGATCTCGTCGTCGAGAAACTCCAGCAGGCGCTCACGACCATTGACCAACTCCACCTTCACACCGAGCCCGGAGAAGATGGAGGCATACTCACAGCCAATGACACCGGCACCGAAGATGATCAGCTTCTTCGGGTTGAACTTCATGTCCAAGATGGTATCGCTGTCATAAACTCGGGGGTGGTTGAAATCAACACTCTCCGGACGATAGGGACGCGAGCCACAGGCGATGACAAAGTCCGACGAGGTAAGCTGCTGCTGATCACCGTTATCGCTGACGAGATTAACAGTATGCTGATCGACAAAGTTCGCCGTCGCCTTGAAGACTTTAATGCGATTGCGACCATAGTAGCGCTCACGCATATTGACCTGTTCACGAATCACGCTCTGCACGTTCTTCATGATCTTCGGGAAGTCAAACCAACTAGAGTCGACGCCCTCGTGAAAAAGTGGATGACGATTAAAGCGCACCAACTGCTTGACCGCCGAACGCAGCGCCTTCGAGGGGATCGTCCCCTTGTGAGTACAGCCGCCGCCAACGTGCTCCCTGTTCTCAATTATCGCCACTTTACTGCCATGCTTGGCCGCATTGATAGCGGCACTCTCGCCCGCCGGTCCAGCCCCTACAACGATGACATCAAAATCGTAACTCATCCCATTACTTCCCAATTAATCTAGCGATTCAACTTCTCACGCAACGACAACCGCCATCGCGGCGGCCTTGCTGTTACCTACATTCTCTATGGCCATCGTTAGTTAGCATAAATCATCTAACGGGCTGACCGGCCAGGGCGGCGTAAATAGTGCCGCTAATTCTGCCTCCAACACCTCTGCCGGGTGCTGATGCTGCCACTGAGGCTGTTTATCTTTATCCACGAGCTGGGCCCTTACCCCCTCCTGAAATTCTCGGTGCTGCGCCAGTTTAGTCGATAGCCCCAGCTCGCCGATAAAGACCTCCGCCAGCGTCTTATCACGACTATCCAGCAGCTGTTTTATGGTTACCCGTGCCGCCAGCGGCGAGCCCTTCGTCGCCTCTCGAACAGCGTTCTGTATCGTCTGGCTCTCGCCGCGATAACTCAATAAACTCTCGATAATCGCTAGGCCATCATCGCCACCACAGAGCCGGTCAATCTCCTGTTGATCGGCCGCAATCCAGCTATCTCCGGCCTCAACCTGCATAGCGGCCAACAGTTCGCTGAGCAGCAGAGCATTGTGCTCGGCGCTGTTCGGCTGATCCCCCGCTAGCCAGGCTTGCTGATGCAGTTGCTCAATAAATAGCGCGCGGCTTTCATCGGCGAGGCAATAATCCGCAACACCCGTATACAGCGCGTCGGCCGCGGCAAATAAACTACCGGTCAAGCCAAGCAGGTAGCCGCTTCGGCCTGGCATCTGATTGAGAAAGTAACCGGCCCCGACATCCGGATAAAAGCCAATGGCAAGCTCAGGCATCGCCAAACGGCTGCTCGGCGTTACCACGCGATGGCTAGCGCCAGCCAGCAACCCTAAACCGCCCCCGAGGACCACACCCTCACCCCAGGCGATCACCGGCTTTGGGTACCGGTGCAACAGATAGTCGAGGCGGTACTCTGCCTCGAAGAAGCGCTCGGCCGCCTCACAGTAGTCGCCGCCACTCAGCAGGGCCTCCTCACGCACCGCGCGAACATCGCCGCCAGCACAAAAAACTTTATGGCTATCGGCGAACAACATCACTGCTAGCAGTTCCGGGTCTGTCTGCCAGGCGATCAGGCTCTCACGTAACAGCGCAATCATCTCGCCATTGAGTGCATTCATCCGGGCCGGTGCGTTGAGTGTCAGTACGCCAATCTTGCCGGCGGCAACGACGACCTCATCGCAGAGGACCGAGGGCAGCGGTAGTAGTTGTGGCATTATATTATCCCCCCATTCACCCCACTCAGTCAGTGCTGGCTAAGGTGAGTCATGTTGTGGTGACCTATTATTGCTTATCTATTTAGTTTACAACAGAAATGATGGCGCCATGATGACGCATGGTAAAGCTTTGTCAGCTATCCCGATGCCATTCCAGTAAACGGTTATTCGCCGGTAGCGCATGATCGGCATATAGGTGGAACCCCGCCTCCGTCGCCAGCTGCTGCACCGCCTCAACATCGCGAATAGCGCTATGGCGATCACGCTGCTGCAGCCACTGATCGAAGCGTGCATTACTGTCACTAGTATACTCGCCGTCATAGTTAAAAGGGCCATAGATACACAATCGCTGTAAACGCGGTAATGCAGCCAGGCGGCGGAACAGCTGCTGCACCGACGACCAACTCATGATATGCAGTGTATTGGCGGTAAACAAAGCGTCGGCGGACAGCGCCTCATCGGGCCACGGTGTCGCACTGACATCGAGGCTGATCGGCCCGTGTAGATTGTCACACTGTGCCTCGTCCAGCCACGGCAGCGTGGTCGCACAAACCGCCTCGCGCTCCGTCGCCAGCCACTGCAAGTGGGGCAAAGCCGGCGCAAAAAACACCGCATGCTGGCCGGTACCGGCACCAATCTCCAGTACTGTAGTCGCGCTGGAAAAAGCCTGCTGCAAGACCGCAAGGATCGCCGCCTTGTTATTATCACAGGCTGCCGAGTAGGCTTTAGCCACGGCTAAACACCCATTCTTGTTCGCTGGATAGGCCGCTGTTGAAGCGGTAATCATCAAGCTCGAAAGACTTAATCTGCTCTACCTCGGTCAGCCTATTCTCGATGATATAGCGACTCATCATGCCACGCGCCTTCTTCGCATAGATCCCCACCACTTTGTAGTCATCACCCTTGCGCTGCTTAAACACGGGAGTAATCACCTTCGCGTTGAGCTGCTTAGGTTTGACTGACTTAAAGTATTCGTTTGAGGCGAGATTGATCAACACCTTACTGCCCTCTTCGGCAAAGTCGGCATTCAGCAGCTCGGTGATACTATCCCCCCAGAATTCATAGAGGTTCTTACCGGCACGGTTTGCAAAGCGCGTCCCCATTTCGAGGCGATATGGCTGCATCAAATCGAGGGGGCGCAACAGGCCGTACAGCCCCGACAACATGCGCAGATGCTGTTGAGCGAAGGCGAAATCATCTTCGCTAAAGCTATCCGCATCCATGCCCGCATAGACATCGCCGCGAAACGCCAACAGCGCCTGCTTGGCATTCGCCGGCGTGAACGGGGGTTGCCAAGTCTGAAAACGGTCGTAGTTAAGCGTGCCCAGCTTGTCGCTGATATGCATCAGCTCCGAGACTTGGTGCGGCGCGAGGGGACGGAGTTGTTCGATCAGCTCGGCGGCACGATCTAACATGCGTGGCTGGGTGTGTGCGGCGGTCACCGCCGGGCTATCATAATCCAGCTTCTTGGCCGGAGAAATTACTATGATCATCTTCACCTCGTATTATCTGTAATGCCGACAACAGGGTCATCATCTCGCCCGGCTATCACTCAACACTGCTCAATAGCAGCTTATTTCTCGTTCATCCACCAGTTCATCGGCTCGCCCTGTTCATCGTAGACATTACCGTAAAACCACTGCAGCTGTGCGTACTGCTCGGCGACCTCCTTCATCACCCCTTCGATAGCGGCGAAGCCCGCCTCTACTGGTACCGAGTAGACCAGCATCCGTTCGGTGCAAATATCACGGCAACCGTCCATCGTCTTGATTTCCGCACTGAGCTTCGGCTCGATCTTCTCTATGTCATCGCGCAGGTAAATCTGAATCGCCACTAAGCCCGCGCGCTCCTCGACCTCGAAGCCCTCTTTCGTGAATTTCAGGGTGTCACCGCGCGCGGCTCCCTTGACGAAACCAGGAGAGTGCAGCATCTCCACTCGACCATCAGCGAGGCGACGGATCGCCACCTTCTCCATCACCGTACTGCCGTCGGTTCGCTGCCCGGCGGGCAGTTCAATTATTGCATGTTGCTTCATCACTCACTCACTGACCATACGTCTCAATGGAAAACAGCCGCTACAGGAAAGATGTTCCACAGCAACGAGCTATTATTTAACACGAGCCTCTGCCCCGCCGCATACCGGCGACGAGGCAGAGGCTCGTTTGATAAACCATTCTAACAAAATAACCGCTTGAAGTGTGTCGATATCCCCGTCAATCGGCACACCGAGGATCCCCCCGTTGAGCGGCGACAACAGCACCGCTGCGATAAATACCGAGGAACCCAACGCCGACACAATAAAGATCACAGTAACCGTAGGTTACAGCGTCGACAAGGCTTATAATGCCCAGATAATCATAACACTGGAATGTTAAACTCATGTCTGACGCTCACTCTTACTGCGCCAGTCTCACCAACGCTATCGATCACTTCACCGATGTCACCGGCCGCTGGATTAGCTGGCTGAGCATCGTCATGATGATCGTCGTCAGCTTGGTGGTACTGCTACGCTACGGCCTCAACATCGGCTCCATCGCCCTGCAAGAAGCCGCGAACTATCTTCATGCCAGCCTGTTCATGCTCGGTGCTGCCTACACCCTAAAACAGGGTCAACATGTGCGCGTCGACATCTTCTACCGACGCTTCTCTACACTCACCCGCGCCTGGGTCGACAGCGTCGGCGCCATCGTTCTACTACTACCAACGATGCTCTTCATCGCATTCGCGAGCTGCTCCTTTGTCAGCGAGTCGTGGGCTGTCAGAGAGGGCTCCTCCGACCCCGGCGGGCTCCCCTTCGTCTATCTACTCAAAAGCCTCATCCCAGCGATGGCTATTCTGCTCAGCGTGCAGGCGCTGGCGGAGGTCCTACGCAACCTTGAGCGACTGATGCGCAGCGCTAAAGGAGACTGTGATGATTGAATATATGTCGCTACTGCTGTTTCTCTTCGTCTGCCTGACACTACTGCTCGGCTACCCTGTCGCCTTTAGCTTAGCCGGATCATCACTACTTTTTGCCGCCGTGGGTATCGTCTTCGGCCACTTCGACGCCGACTTCCTCAGCGCACTACCCAATCGACTGTTTGGCACCATGAGCAACAGTACGCTGATGGCAGTACCGCTGTTTATTTTAATGGGCGTCATCTTGCAGCGCAGCAAGATTGCCGAGGAGCTACTAACGGCGATGGCCGCCAACCTCGGCAACCGCTCCAGCGGGCTCGGCTTGTCGGTTATCTTAGTCGGCGTCCTGCTTGCCGCCAGCACCGGTATCGTCGGCGCCACGGTCGTCACCATGGGCCTACTGTCGCTACCGAGCATGCTGCGGCGCGGCTATCAACCGAGCTTCGCCAGCGGCCTGATCTGCGCCACCGGCACCCTCGGGCAGATCATTCCCCCCTCTATCGCCTTAGTCTTACTTGGTGACGTACTCGCCACCGCCTACCAACAGGCACAACTCGCACAGGGCAACTTCACCCCCGACACCATCTCCGTGGGAGACCTCTTCGTCGCCGCCATCATCCCCGGCCTGCTGCTCGTCGGTCTCTACATGCTTTATTTAATCGCACACAACTGGCTCAAGCCGCTACCCGAAGGCAACGAGCAAGCTCAACCGCAAGCAACACCTCCGTCTTCGCTCGGCGTTATCCTCGCCCCGCTACTGCTCATCGTCATCGTTCTTGGCTCGATCCTGGCTGGTGCCGCTACGCCGACAGAAGCCGCCGCTATCGGCGCCCTCGGCGCGACACTGCTCGCTCTCTGCAAGCATCAGCTCAACGTCAGCAAGCTGCAACAGATCTGCCTAGAGACCATGCAGATAACCAGCATGGTATTTATGATCCTACTCGGCGCGGCGCTGTTCTCACTAGTCTTCCGCGGCTACGGTGGTGACGAGTTGATTCGTGCGTTTTTCGCCGAGCTACCCGGCGGCGTGTTCACCGCGACGCTGGTAGTAATGCTAGTGATTTTTCTGCTCGGCTTCATCCTCGACTTTATCGAGATCACCTTCATCGTCGTGCCCATCGTCGGCCCCATATTATTTTCCATGGGCGTCGACCCCGTCTGGCTAGGCATAATGATTGCACTCAACCTGCAGACCTCCTTCCTCACACCACCGTTTGGCTTCGCCCTGTTCTACCTACGCGGCGTTGCCCCGGAACAGGTAAAAACAACCGATATTTACCGGGGCGTCGCTCCGTTTATTGTGATACAACTAGTGTTGCTAGCCCTACTCGCCTACTGGCCCGAACTGGCCACTTGGCTACCTGCACAGGTATACGACTAAGCGGGGCGCTCAACAATAACAGGTGATAAGACCATGAGCATAAACGACGAAAAACCCAAGCCGGTCGGCGAGCTCGCCCTACAGACCATGGCCATGCCCGCCGACACCAACGCCAGCGGCGATATCTTTGGCGGCTGGCTGGTCTCGCAAATGGATATGGCCTGCTCGGTCATCGCAGCAACCGTCGCCCGAGGGCGCGTCGCCACGGTCTCCATCGAGAAAATGAGCTTCATGGTGCCGGTCAAGGTTGGCGCCGTAGTGAGCTGCTACTGCGACGTCGTTTCTACCGGCCGCAGCTCGATGGAGATTCGCGTCGAGGTCTGGGCCAGCTACCCGACGCGTCAGATCACCCACAAAGTGACAGAGGGCACCTTCATCTTCGTCGCCCTCGATGATAACGGTCGCACCCGCATCATCGAGTCACTCGAGATGAGCGGCCGTTAACGGGCGTTGAGGTAGGCGCGCTCGCTAATCTGATGGTAACTCTTAGTGCCCTCGGCAAACGCTTTAAACGAATCGTAGATCTTCGCAAACGTCGGGTCGCTGGCCGACATCTCATCATAGAGCGCTAGCGATACCCGCTTCAACTCTGCCAGCACATCCTCCGGTAGCTCCTTCAGTATCACCCCGTGCTGCTGCACCAGCTCCTCTAATGCGGCATTATTGAGCGCGGTATATTCATCGAGCGAGTCCTGGTTCACCGCCCGCGCGGCCACCTCTAAGATTTCTTGCAGATCCTTCGGCAGGCTGGCAAAAGCCTGCTTATTGACGATCAATTCCAGCGTCGGACCCGGCTCATGCCAGCCGGGATAATAGTAATACTTCGCCGTCTTGTAGAGGCCGAAGGCCAGATCGTTATAAGGGCCTACCCACTCGGTGGCATCGATGACTCCCGTCTGCAGCGAGGTAAAGATTTCTCCGCCGGGAATATTCACCGCCGTGCCACCGACACGGTTAAAGACCTCGCCGGCCAAGCCCGGGATACGCATCTTCAACCCCTTGATATCCTCCAGCGAATTAATCTCACGATTAAACCAGCCAGCCATCTGCACCCCGGTGTTACCCGCCGCCATCGGAATCAAGTTATACGGTGCGTAGAGCTCTCGGTACAGCTCAATGCCACCACCATGATACAGCCAGGCGTTCATCTCCTGCGCCGTCATACCGAAGGGCACCGCCGTAAACAGTGGCGCTGCCGGTATCTTACCCTTCCAATAATAAGCCGCACCATGCCCCAGCTGTGCCGTCCCCGCCGATACCGTATCGAACACCTGCAGTGCTGGCACCATCTCTCCAGCACCATAAACGGTTATCTTCAGGCGGCCGTCGCTCATCTTGTCGACCCATTCGGCAATACGCTCGGGGGCCATACCTAGGCCGGGAAAATTCTTCGGCCAAGTGGTAACCATCTTCCAGTGGTAGACTTGCTGCGGCGCGCTACTGGCGTACTGTAAATCATCCTGTTGCGTGGTCACTGCGCGTACATAGAGCCCACCCAGTAACATCACTAGAGCGAGTAAGGCGAGGATAACCGCCGGCATAAATCCGTTTATCTGTTGTTTATTCATCGTTATTTTATTATTCGTTAGTAATTGTTATCGCCCATCCCAGAGCCTAACCCAGCCACCCTAACGATGACTAGGTCCCCGTGTGTTATTCCTCCATCGGCCGCAAGTTAGCGTACTGCATCACCAGCCATTTGCTGCCCTCGTAGTCGAAGTTGATTTGTAATCGCGCATTACCACCCGCTCCCTCAACCGCCATGATGACGCCCTCACCAAATTTCTGGTGAAACACCCGTTGGCCGAGTTTAACACCGAGATCTGCCGCCGCATGAACACTAGAGAAGCCCTTCACCGCGCTGACCGGGCGAGTCACCTGGGTGCGCAGACGCACCTCCTCGATCACCGAGCTAGGTATTTCACGAATAAAGGCCGAGGGGCCGTTGAAACTCTCTTTTCCGTGCAGCCGACGACTCTCCGCATAACAGATATACAGCTTTTCCATCGCCCGCGTAATACCCACATAACAGAGCCGACGCTCCTCGGCGAGGCGGCCGGGCTCATCGAACGACATCTTATGCGGGAAGATATTCTTCTCGACCCCCGCCAGGAACACCTGCGGAAACTCTAAGCCTTTTGCCGAGTGTAGTGTCATCAACTGCACGCTATCGATGTTCTCCTCGGCCTGCTGTTCACCGGCATCGAGTGCCGCATCATCGAGGAATTGGCGCAGCGGACTGGCCGGCTGCTCTTCATCGGCATCGTACACCTTCGCAGCCGTCACCAATTCATCGAGGTTTTCCAAGCGTGCCTGCGCCTTCTCCCCCTTCTCCTTCAGGTGATGGTCTTTTAAACCACTCATCTCAATCGCCTGCTCGGTCATCTCGGCGAGGCTGAGATCATCGGTCGCCTGATCCATCTGATCAATCAGGTGCATGAAGCTAATCAACGCATTACCCGCCCGCGCGGTCAGCAGTTTATGCTGCAATACCTGCTGCATAGCCTCCCACATAGAGCAGCCGTGATCGCGGGCAAACTCACGCACCACATCGACAGTCTTGTTACCAATGCCACGTGTCGGCACATTGATCACTCGCTCGAGGGCAGTATCATCATTGCGGCTAATCACCAGCCGCAGGTAGGCTAGGGCATTTTTAATTTCCAGGCGATCATAGAAACGCTGACCACCATAAATACGGTAGGGAATACCGGCGCGAATCAACGCCTCCTCGAGTACTCGAGACTGGGCATTGGAGCGATAGAGTATGGCGCTACTATCGCGGCGATGCCCCTGCTCGACCCACTGTTCAATGCGCTCGGTAATAAAATGTGCCTCATCCTGCTCATTGAAGGCGCTATACAGTGAGATAGCCTCGCCGTCGTCGGACTCAGTCCACAACTCCTTACCCAGACGATCGTCGTTGTTCTCTATCACCGCGTTAGCAGCCTTGAGGATGGAGCCCGTGGAGCGATAATTCTGCTCTAGGCGCGTGGTTCTGACGCCACTAAATTCCTGCTCAAACTGCTGTATATTCTCGATCTTAGCGCCGCGCCAACCGTAGATCGACTGGTCGTCATCACCGACCGCGGTGACCGCACCGGTCTCGCCAGCCAGCAGACGCAGCCAGGCATACTGAATGGTATTGGTATCCTGAAACTCATCGACGAGCACGTATTGAAAGCGCTCGCGATAATGTTCGAGCAAGTGCTGGTTGTCGCGCAACAGTTCATGAGCACGTAGCAGCAATTCACCGAAGTCGACGAAACCACCGCGCAGGCAAGCCTCTTCATAAGCACTATAGACCGTCAACTGCGCCTCAGTTTGCGGATCCCAGGCCTGAATGTGTGCCGCCCGTCGGCCCTCGTCTTTCTGGCCGTTAATCCACCACTGGATCTCCTTGGTAGGGAAGCGCTCGTCGTCTATATTCAGCTGCTTGACCAGCTTCTTAAGCAGTCGTAGTTGATCGTCCGAGTCCAATATTTGAAAGTTTTCCGGCAACTTCGCATCCTTGAAGTGTGCCTTCAATAAGCGATGCGCGAGACCGTGAAAGGTACCTACCCACATCCCTCGCGCCGGAAAACCGAGCACCTCTTCGATACGTTCACGCATCTCACGTGAGGCCTTGTTGGTGAAAGTCACCGCCATAATGCCGTAGGGGGTAATATCAGTATTCTGTAGTAACCAGGCAATACGGTGCACTAGCACCCGAGTCTTGCCACTACCGGCACCGGCAAGGATTAATTGATTGCCGGGTGTCGCCGATACGGCTTGGCGCTGCTCATCATTTAAAGAGGCGAGTAGGTCTGTCATAATTTAATCTGCCGGCCAGGTAGTTTATCGATCAATCAGTCTGCGAGGCGCTATTATGCCAGAACATCGGCTCGCTATAGATAGCTACGCGCAAATTTTCTTTACACTGCGATAAAGCCGCCCTCCTTAAGCCACCCCCTAAACCGCCCTTTGACCCCAGGTAACAATAGAACATGCACGATAACCGCTACATCTATTCTTACAGCACCCTCTGCCTACGCACTGTCAGCAGCTCAGGGCGAACCTTCCTCGAGCAGCTACAGCGTGAAAGCGGTTATTCTCGCGGCCAATTTAACGACGAAACTATCAATAAAAGCAATGCCTGCCACGGTCACGCACTGATACTCTTCTGCACCGCAGCAGAAACAGGAAGCATCAACCCCGGCAGCGTCCTAGCCATCGACAATAGCTCACTGCTCGGCCACCTTCTAGATATTGATAGTGCTTTCAAGGCGTTACAAAAGCTTATCGATCTTGGTGTACATATCTATTGCAGCGACGGCAGCCGCTACCACCGTGCTGCAATCGAGGCCACTAACGGTGGCATCTTATTCGCCCTGTCCGCACTACTAAAAATTGAAAAAAACAAAAAAAACATTCGCTCAAAAGCCAAAAAAAAATCTATCGATAGCAACATAAAAAACGTACTAGAAGGAAAAACAAAAAACAAACCGATAGGCAACATACCTTCCTGGATAAGCAAAAAAGATGGTCAGTTTATTCTCAACGAAAAATCAGCAGCCATCCTCACCGCAACAGAACTCTACATGGAAGGCTATGGCTGCACTAGCATCGCCAAAAAACTCAATGAGAAAGGCATAAAATCACCAAGAAACACCCGCTGGTCGGCGAGCTCAATCCACAAAATACTGGGCAACAGCGCACTCTACGGCGAGGCAAAAGTACATCACGCAAGCCTCGACTACTCTTTAGCCGATTACTACCCTGCGCTAATTACAAAAGAACAATATAGTCTCATACAACATAGACTGAAAACGAATAAAGAGAAAACCACACAGACGTCTAATAGCTACTTATTTTCAGGCCTAAAACTGTTAAAATGTAAACACTGCAACAACTACATAACATTAGCAGCAAAAGGAAAAAATAATCGTGGCAGGCTTTGCTGTAGAAACCGAGGTCAGGGTCATCACAGCATGTCGCTACCTCGGTCCATCAATGTCGACAATGCTGAGCAAGCAATGTTTAATTTTATTAAAGACATCGAACCTAGCGGGTTATTAGAAAATAATAAAAACGACAAGAAAAAAGAGATCGATGAAGCAAGAAGAATTATCGCCCGCCTTAGTAGCGCAATCAGTGGTGGTGGCGATCTAGAAACAACCAGAGATCAGCTAAAAGAATACAAAAAATTATTGGATAAATTACTCGGCGAAAATGACGAGATACACTACAAAAAATACAAGATTGAAAAATCGATTTCAAGCTTAAAAAAAATTCAAGATAGTAAAAATATTACACTTGAAGATTACCGAGAATTTCTCGCTAACGGCGTTGAAGAAGTCACCCTTGAATGGCTAGATCAAGACAGTGCTGAAATGCGCATCATGCTGCTATCCAGCAAGCAAAACGTCATCAAAATTAGCCTATAAGGGAGTGCTGAACGAAAATCGTACAATTATTCTGCTAACGCATCTAGATAACCACTCCTCTCAATCTAAACTCATATCCAGTAATAACTATTATTAGTTTAATTAACAACAAGATAGCGAAGAAGAAAAATACGCAAGCATACACTTTATTAAAATAAACTACCTCGTAACGGTTGTTTTTTGTACATTTACGACAAGATTGATGGAAAAAGTGCTTACGCCACAAGCAAAGGTATATACTGCTAAAATGCAATTCCGTCCCTCCAATGCGATCAACAAGTAACGGTAACCCTGTGAAAACAACCAACCTTTTGCATATGATCGACAGCAATATGAGCAATATGCGACGCTCAGAACGCAAAGTCGCCGAGTATGTCTTGTCACAACCGCACGACATTATTCACATGCGCATCGTCGACCTGGCACAAGAGGCCCATGTCAGCGAACCTACCGTGGTACGCTTCTGTCGCGCCATCGGCTGTGATGGTTTTCAGAGTTTCAAGCTGACACTCGCCCAACAGCTTGCCGCCGCTCCTAGCTTTGTCGAATATACGATTGACGAATACGACTCGGTGATGAACTACTCCACCAAGGTCATTGACGCCACCATAGAGACACTCACCCGCGTGCGCGACGCCCTAGATCCCGAGGCACTCGAGCAGGCGGTGATTGCCCTGAGCGGTGCTAATCGTGTTGATTTCTATGGTTTTGGCGGCTCCTCTTCCGTCGCGATGGATGCACAGCATAAATTCTTCCGCCTACAAATGATCTCTGCCGCCTACTCCGACGCCCACATTCAGACCATGGCTGCACTCAGCCTAAATAAAGGCGACATCGTCGTGGCGATTTCACAGACCGGCCGCACGCAAACCCTACTCGACTCCATGAGTTTGGCGCAGGATGCTGGTGCCCTGGTGATCTCGCTCTCACCCAGTGGTACCCCGGTCTCAAGCAAGGCCGATATTCCCATCTTCATCGATGTCGATGAGGATACTGAGATATTCACCCCCATTTCCTCACGCATCGCCCACCTCTCTATCATCGACATTCTCGCCGTCGGCGTCGCCAACTCACGCGGCGATGAGCTGACAGAACACCTGAGGAAAATAAAGCGTGGCCTGCAACCACTGCGGATCAAGAACAAACTCTATCGCTAGCCCTCAACGCCGATAGTCGGCTAGCGCTGCGGTGAACTGCTGCAGCAAGTGCTGCAACTGTTGTAATTGCCGTGCCGATAGCGCCTGATCAAGGCAGCAATACTCCAGTTGTTGCGCCAACGTCACCAGCTCATCGGCGCCATAGTTCGCTACCGATGACTTCAGTGAGTGCAGCAGACGCTGCAACAGCGCCCGATCATCGCACCGATGTGCCAGTAGCAACTCCTGAATTAGCAGCTCGAGGCTAGCGAGCGTGGTCCGCCGCAACAGCTCAAAGCGCGCCACTCCCAATCGATCGTATAGACCACCGATTCGTTGCCCACTAGCAAGCACCGCATGGCAATGAGGCCGCTGCACATACGTCGTCATATCAGCACTAACCGAGGCCTCGCCAGAGCGAAAAACACCCGGCAACAGATCGCGCAATCTCGTCAACTCAAGTGGCTTACTCAGTACCCCATTCATCCCCGCCTCCCTGCAGACCTCCTCGACGCCTGCCACCGTATTCGCAGTCAGCGCTATAATCGGCACCCGACTACTGCAACCACCCTCGCGGCGTATCCTCTCTGTCGCTTGATAGCCATCCATACCGGGCATCACACAATCCATCAGGATCAACTCATAGCGCTTGTTGTAGGCCGCCACCACCGCCTCCTCACCACTGCTCGCCAGCTCGACCAGAAAGCCCGCCTGCTGCAGTATCATCTGGGTCAGTTGTCGGTTACTCAAGGTGTCTTCGACCAGCAAGATACACTCATACGGCTGCGCACCACCTTCTCCGTACCTCCACCCCAGCATCATTTCCTCACTCCGCAAGCACACTGATAGCGCAGTTCTCCTATACTCACGATTGAGTATAGTTCAGCAAAACAACGCTAATCTGTGTTAACATGCGCGCCAGATCGCTCTCTCGTCCACCTAATTTATTCGGGTTTATTCATGACTTACGCCAAAATTACCGGTTGGGGCAAATGTGTACCACCCGCCGTTCTCACCAATGACGACCTCTCCAAGTTTGTTGACACCAGTGACGAGTGGATCCTCTCGCGTACTGGCATCCAGGAACGCCGCATCACCCACGTCGAACTCTCTGAGCTGGCAACACTGGCGGCTAAACGCGCCCTCGCAGCGGCGGGTCTTGAGGGCAGCGACCTCGATCTCATTATTTTGGCCACCGCCAGCGGCGACAGCCTCATACCCAACACCGCCTCCGCCGTGCAGCGCAATATCGGCGCCTGCAACGCCGCAGCCTTCGACCAGAACGCGGCCTGTAGTGGCTTCCTCTACGGCCTACAGATGGGCACCGCGATGATCAAGAGCGGCGTCAATCGCCGCGTCCTGGTCATCGGCGCCGATCGTCTCAACTACTACATCAACTGGGCCGATCGTGCCAGTGCGGTACTGTTCGGTGACGGAGCAGGGGCCGTCATTCTCGAAGCCAGCGACGATGCCTGCGGCCTACTCGCAGCGAAACTCGGCTGTGACCCTGAACGACGCGATATCCTCGAGGTACAGGGGCCCGGCACCTATGTCGACCGCTTCCACACCAGCGCCTGCTACAACATCGCCTTCGAAGGCCCTGAGATCTTCAAACGTGCCATCAACGGTATGAACAGCGCCTGCCAGACCGCACTCAGCGATGCCGGTATGAGTGGTAGCGACATCGATGTCATCATCCCCCACCAAGCCAACCTGCGTATCATCCAGACCCTGGCCAAGAAAATGGGCGTCGGGATGGAGAAGGTGATGGTCAACATTCACAAGTACGGCAACACCTCCGCCGCCAGCGTCGCCATCGCCCTCTGTGAAGCCGTCGAAGAGGGTCGCATTCAAGCCGGCAGCAACATCCTCTCCGCTGCCTTCGGCGCCGGCCTCACCTACGCCGGGGTGGTCATCAAGTGGGGCGACAGGGTCACGCCAATTCGCACCATCGACGACGAACTGCCGCCCTGTGATAAGAGCGCCAGCGAGTTGGTCAGTAGCGCCGTTGAAGGCTGCCTGCAAGCGACTGCCGAAGGCACCGTCAACTTTGCGCGCTCGCCCAAACTTTAACAACCACTAGCGTACCGGTGGCCACTCGCTCCGAGTCGATCATGCACACCGCCTCCGATGGCAAGCTGTTCGCCACCTATGTCAGCCCCGCCGTCACGGCGATGATCGTCAACGGCATCTACTCGGTGATCGACGGCATCTTCATCGGTCAGGCGGTCGGCGCCGAAGGGCTGGCCGCAGCCGGCATTGCCTGGCCTATCTTCGCCGTCATGATCGGCGTCGGCATGATGATCGGCATGGGGGCTGGCAGCTATATCGGCCTCTATCGCGGCCGTGGAGATGACGGCAAGGCCGGTCACATCATCGGCAACACTCTGTCACTGCTATTGCTCACCTCGCTACTGCTCGGCCCCCTCACCTACCTGCTCAGCCCACCCCTCGTCGCATTGATGGGGGCCAGCGGTGCTACGGCCGGTTACGCCGAAGACTACCTGCGTATCTTCGCCCTGTTCGCACCCGTGGTACTGTCGGCGGCGGCACTGCCCCTACTGTTGCGTAATGGCGACCAGCCCAGTCTAACCACTTGGATACTGTGCATCGGCGCCCTGCTCAACCTGATCGTCGGCTACTGGCTGATTATCATCAGAGAGATGGGCATGACCGGTGCAGCCCTAGCCACCGTCTTCGCCCAAGCCGTAGTCTGTTTACTGAGCCTCTATTATCTGCAGCGCGATGACTGGCCAATACCGTTTCGGCGCCGTGATCTGCGCCCGCAACGACGGAGCTGCCAACAGATCTTACACCGCGGCCTGCCCAGCCTGGTGATGTTCGGCTATTTCATCTTTTTCATGGTGGCGCATAACTGGCTATTCTTACAGCACGGTGGCGTCGTCGCGGTTGCTGCCTTTTCCATCGCCTCCTACATTTTTGCCTTCTACGGCTACTTTGCCGAGGGCATCGCCACTGGCATTCAGCCGATTCTCAGCTACCACGTCGGTAGCGGTCAGCAGCGGCGCGTACGCGCCACAGTCATCATGGCACTGTGCTGGGTCACCGCCATCGGTGGCGTCATCTCAGCGATCATCTACATCGATACCGATGCCATCGCCCGCATCTTCAACAGCGACGATGAGCAACTGCTGCAGATGACGGTGAACGGGCTGCGACTGCACCTCTTTGCCATTTTCCTCGATGGTATTATCTTTGTCAGCGGCATCTATTTTCAGGCGGTACACCGGACCTATGTGGCTCTACTGGTAAACAGCGGCAATATTGCTATTCAGATCCCGATGCTGATCATTCTGCCTTGGCTCTGGGGTGTCAACGGCATCTGGCTAGCGATGCCGATCTCCAACATCCTCATCGCCATCCCAGTACTGTGGATAATGCTCGACGACCTCAGGCAACGTCGTGCAATAAGTACTAGCGACGAAAGTGTACCGCCTCGGACAGCGGCGCACGACCGACACGACAGCGATTAGCCGCACACTGCTCATCCTCGTACCCCAGCGCGATACCAAACAACAACTTATAGTCGTCAGGCACATCGAGGGCCGCCCTGACAATGCCACTATGGAAGCTCAACGCCGTCATCGGGCAAGAGGCCAGACCATGGGCACTCAGAGACAGCATTAAGTTCTGTGCATACATACCGAGATCGGCAGCCTCCCGCATGGCAAAGTCTTGATGCAGGAACAGGAAGGCGACATGGGGCGCGCCGAAAAAGTGAAAGTTACGCATAAACGCCTCACCGCGCCCCGCTTTATCTCCCCGCTCGATACCCATTGCTTGATAAAGCTGCGCCGCAGCATCGTGCTGACGGCACTTATACTCCCCCTGATAAACACCGTCGAAGGGAAAATCCAGCTCCATGTGGCCGCTCATCATCGCCTCTGGCAGCTGCCGACGCAGCGCTTCGACAACCTCACCGCTGGCCACATAAACCTGCCAGGGCTGGGTGTTGCAATTAGAGGGAGAGCGTTGGGCCAGCTCGAAGACACGCTCCAACAACGGCTGCTCCACCGCCGTAGGCAGGAAGCCACGCACCGAGCGACGACGCGTTACGAGTTCTGTAAAAGCTGTTGATAAGTCATTATTCATCATCTGTAACGGCTCTAATTTATTTTATTTATTATCTAGTTAAATCATTCTGCTTGGATCATCTCGCAGACAAACTGCTGCAATTCTTGCATTCTTTGCAACAGTGGGAAATTATCGCGATGAATCCAGTTAATCATCATCGCATTGATGGCACCGACCGTCACCTCGGCAAAAAACTCAACACTGTGCCGATCACTGACGTCACCGAGCTCCCGCCCCTGTCGATAGAGATCGAGGAACACCTGGTTCTGCGCCATAATCTGGCTGCCCCCACTACTCGAGTTCTCCGCCAACTGAAACATCGAGTGCAGGATCAGCGTACGCTCCAGCTCGCGGTAGGCCGTGAGGTTGGCGCGCATCGTGGTGAAGAAATAATCCAGCCGCTGTGTCGTCGATGGGTACTGCGCGATCGCCTGTAGCATGGTATCGCGCGGACGATCGGTCAGCACCGTCAGACAGAGATGCTGGATCAACTGTTGCTTGCTGGGAAAGTAGTTATAGAAGGTTTTCCGCGCTACATCGGCATGCTCGCAGATCTCCTCTACCGTCACCTCTTCACAGCCACGGCTGGCAAACAGCGTCGCGGCGGCATCGGTTATCTTCGCCTGTACCTCGAGCTTACGGCGCTCACGCCGGCTCGGCTCAGGTGCTGTCGTTACTTGTTCAGGGGGCACCGGGTCAACCTTGTTAAAATGTATCGGGCGCTGACGGCCGACAAAGACCGAAGCAACGCCACTCTAGCAGTTTTAGCCCAATTATTACAGAATGTTAGGCAATGTTGGGTTGATGCCCTTGAGAATCATTTCAGCGCGATCCTGTACCGCCTTGGCTGATTTCTCACTGAGCTCCATGATCCAGAACTGCTCCTCACGCAACCCTTTCAAAGCGTTATCAGCAACATGGTCTGGATGGGTCGTCTCCAGCTCCATACCGTACTCCCTCATCATATTCTTCATGTCATCGACGCTGTGAATCCCCGAGTCAACCTTGTTCGGGTCGATCGGCAGCTCCTCCGGACGCACGCGATCGGAATCGAAAAGACCGGTGTCCACCACATGAGGACCAGGGAATAGCGCGTTAACCTTAACCGGTGACTCCTGCCCCAATAACTGATGATAAAGATTTTCCGTAATCATCATCACCGCTGCCTTAGTCGCGGTGTAGATCGGCTGGTCCGGCAGCGAGAAAAGACCGCCATTACCCGAGCCAGTCACCACGAAATGAGCCTCTTCGCCCTGCTCAACAAGTCGTGGGATAAAGGCATTGATGCTGTTGACCACCCCCCAGACATTGACGTTAAAGCCCCACTCCCAGTCATTCTTATTGTATTCCCACATATTGCCACCCTCGCCCGAGCTAATACCAGCGTTGGCAAAGACCAGATGCATGCCGCCAAAGCGCTCTATAGCGGCCTCAGCTAAGGCCTCGAGGGATTCCTGCTTGGTTACGTCGGCGACCACAGCTAAGGCTTCAATGCCCGCCGCCGTCAACGCCTGCTCGCTCTGCTCTAAGGCCTTCTTGTCAACATCGGCAATGACGATCTTGGCGCCCTCAGCACCCAACTTAAAAGCGATTGAGCGCCCCACTCCGCTGGCACCACCGGTGATTACCGCTACCTTATTATTAAAGTCTTGCATCGTTTGCTTCCTTTTTCTTTCTGCCAAGACCGGTATGAACACCGTTCTCGCCTCGGCGATTCTTATTATGATTGAACAACCCTGTAGTAAAGGCCGGCACTCACTGCCACTGCAAAGCTATTGACTCGAACATATACTTATAACTATATTTACACAGCTGTTACCTTTTTAGCATCCTAACGCGCTACTTGGCAAGTGATAACAACACTCGCTAGGGTCAAACGCTATCAGCAACCACGCGATGCGTCATGGCGACCAAAAATCAAATAACAGCCGGCGCTTGCTAACGAACAATAAAAAAAATTTGCGCACCTATGGAGAGAGACATGAGTGAAGAACGCTACCAATTCCCTATTCCCCACGGTTGGTACGGCATTGGTTTCAGTGCCGAGCTGGCCATCGGCGAGGTCAGACCATTAAAGTATTTCGGTCAAGACATCGTCCTCTATCGCGGCGAGGATGGCATCGCCCACGTCTCGGAAGCACACTGCCCACACTTAGGCGCCCACGTCGGTCACGGTGGCGAAGTCGTCGGCAACAATATCCGCTGCCCGTTTCATCACTGGCAGTTTGATGGCGAGGGGAAAGCCGACCACATCCCTTACGCCAAAAACATTCCGCCAAGGGCGCAGAAGAAAGGCTGTCTCTTTCAGTACCCCGTCGTCGAGGCCAACCGCGTCATCTGGGTCTGGTACCACCCGGAGCGCATCGCGCCACTATTCCCGGTCGTTAAACACCCTGAGTTCGAGGAGCACGACGACGAGTGGACCGAGTTTCAAAGTTTCACCTGGGAGATCCCCACCACAGTGCAGGAAACCGCGGAGAATGCCGCCGACCTCGCCCACTTCCTCTATGTGCATAACTCCGCCGAAATGCCCGAAGGTGAGGTCGTCTATGACGGTCCACAACGGGCCGCTCGCTTCGATATGCGCACCCCGGCAATGAACGAAGATGGCACCATGAGTGAGGTCGACTTCATCGACAGCGTGCTGGAGACCGCCAATAACGGCCCGGGGCAAACCTGGCAGACCTTCAGCGGTATCTTCTATACCATGATGATCGGCCTAATCACCCCCATCGACGGCCAGAATATGAGCATGACCTTTGCCTTTACCCACCGCAAAGGCCAAACTGAGGAACAGGAAATCATGGCCAACGGCATGCGTGACCAAATCACCTCCGGTGTCGAGGAAGATATCCCCATTTGGCGACACAAGATCTACCAAGAGAAACCCATCCTCTGCGACGGTGATGGCCCCATCGCACAGTATCGCAAGTGGTTTAAACGCTTCTACGACGAGAGCCCAGACAACCATAGCTAATCCCCACCCTCGCCCAGCCCCCGGCGCTGGGCGAACTCTTTCTTACTTTGATGATTTCTCCCTGTTATAGGTTTATAGCCTTTCGCTATACTTGAGCAACGGGGGGCCAACGGTGCTCCTGCCGTGCATCAGCCTACACCTGAATGGGATGTCATCATGAAAGCTCTGCCACGCTATCTCGGCCTCTGTATTACGCTGTTCTCCAGCATTGTCTGCGCTACCGGCGCCGACTACGGGATTATTCAACAGCCTGTACACAGCTCAGCACAGCGCATGAGCGAGAGTTTTCGACAACACCTCAAACAACACCCTGAGCTCCTCGAGATCAGCAACTACGATCACCGCAGTGCCGCCCAATACGCCGGTCTCGATCTCGGCACCAGTAACGTCGTCTTCTATCTTCCCCGCGAGCTCGCCCTCAACACCCTTCAACAACAGCCCCTCGCCGCCCTCGACGCGCTGCAAGCCATCGCCTTCATGGAGGCTGAGGATGGTAGTGTTAGCATGATCACCAACAGTGCCGACTACCTGCTAAAGCGCCACGACCTGTCACTCCGTCGGCTAGCGGCATGGCAGTCGATCAATCAGCTCGCAGCAGAGGGGGGTGGCAACAGCAAAGTACAACCAAGAGAAGGGTTAATCACCCGGCACAGCCCACTCCCCGTCGCGGCCATCCAACAAGCGCTGACGAAGCACATCGAACAAAGTACTCAACTGCAGCTCGCCGCCAGCATCAACTATGCAGACCTGCAACACGGCAGCAGCCAGGGCCTCCTTCCCGAAACCGAGCTGTTATTAATCGCCGCACCGATGCTCAGCGCTCCTCTGATCCAGCAGCAAGCCAGCCTCGCCGTCGATGTGTTCCCTGCGCGACTGCTGGTCCTCGATGATCCGCAAGGGGGCAGCCAACTTATCTACAACAGCCTGAGCTATGGCCTGCAACGCCACCAGCTTGCCCTCAATGACGCCCAGCTTGCCAGCCTAGAGCTACAATTTTCGCAACTCTGGAAACCATTATTAGACGCAGCCAAAGCTGTTCCCGAACAAACACAGGGCGAACGATGGCGATGGCTCTACTGGTTATTGGCCGTACTGTTGTTGATCGCCCTCATTGCCTATAGAAAGCATCGCGCTGAAGACCCTTAAGGCTAGTAATCCTATTGATAATGCAGCAGCGATGAACCACATCGCTGCTCAATACACCGCTTTTCGATACAAATCTCACCCTTTGGCGTCCGTTGTCTCTACAACTACTCACTATAAATAGGTAGACTTCCATTCTACTTTTAATAATTAAGTGAAGGCTGGGACGCGTCATGGGCATCAAACATGTGGACTTTATTGATTTTCAAACCAGTTACGAGAATTACTGTAACGAGTGTCGCGTCAGTGGCGAGCTAATCAAGCTGGATGTTCCCGGGGAGCTCAACATGTATGTCGTCAGCGACCACCCTGGAGTTAACGAGGTATTAAAGAACGAAGCCGGCCACATGGTGCATTTTGCCGACTTCTTCGAGACGATGGAGAAGGCCAGCGAAACCGATCAGAAGATTGGTGAGATTTTTTCCCGTAACCTCGGTAATAACAGCGGTATGCACCTCGAGTTGCGCAAGGATATCCGCAATCATTTCAACGGCGGCGGCGTCGATCAACACATCGGCTATATTCGTCAAACGATTGCCGACCTAGTCCCTGCCTTAGAGGCTAAAGCCAAGGCCAACAATGGTATCGTCGACCTCAGTAAAGACTTCACCATGCCGCTGACCTTTCTCGTTACAGCACATATTTTAGGCTTAGAGTTTGCTAATGACACGGAGAAAAAAGACGCCACAGAGTGGGCCGGCGAGGCTATTCAGTTAATTAACCTGATCGCCCCTGAAGAAGTAAAAATCAGTGCTCTGGCTGCCCACGACAAACTCTCGTCCTTCATCCTGCCGCAACTGCGCGCCTTTGTTGAAGATGAGGACAGCAGCAAACGCGATAACTGCCTCTTCTATGACTTCGCCAAAAAGCTGCGACTCGACAGCGAAAAGGAGTTAATGGTCAACTACATCGAGTTGGTCAATGGGCTATTTCAGGCCGGGCTCGGCGCCACCGGCAACTTCCTAGCACTGTGCCTCAACCTCGTGCTCAGCGGTGACGAGCACAACGACGCAGAAGAGATCAAGAGTTACTTCCTCGCATCGGAGAGGAGCGATGAAGAGAAGCGTGAGGCCATCGCCGAGTATATCCGTGTCGCACAAAAACAACTGGGCGGCATGCTACCGCGCTTCTCCAAACAGGGCGGACCACTGATGGGCCACCAAATAGAACCCAACAGCCTCATCTATATGAGTTTTATCTCCGCCAATCTCGATGAAAACGCCTTTGCCGAGCCGTTGAAAATAAACCCCGCACGCACCAAGATCCCAGCCGGGCTCAGCCGTCAACAGCTGAGTGAGCGGCGCGCCAAGCGGCAGGAGAAGAACGTCAGTTTCAGTTATGGGGAGCATATGTGTCCAGGGCGGCGCATCGCCCTGACGATCATTCGTCATGCCATGGATGAGCTGTTCGCGCTCTACCCCAACATGGAGGCGATCGACCTCAATATCCAATCCGAATTGTTTGGCAAACCGGCCGAGGTCACCTCGTTTAATATCAAACTCAACAACTAGCCGGAAAGCTCACACCATTAACTGCCTGTCGGAGCCTCTGGAGTAAGATAAACAGGTTCCATATCGCGCAGGTAAGACTGATCGGTCTGCTGCAGCTTATTGCTGCGGATCATGCCACTCAGCTCATTGACATAAGCCTGACCACGTTCAGAGTAATGATCGAGTGTCTGTACCAGCTCCAACCCCGTCAACGGCTTGCCCTGCCGACGCAGCTGCGCCCGCTTATCGCGAAACTTTTGATAGGCAGAATGAGTATTGAGGTTTTTGTAGTAGCCCAACACCGACTGTAGCGGTGTATCGAAGGCTGCGATACCGTAATTCCCCAAACTTTTACGTTGCTGTTTTGGCTTGATCGCCGCTTTTTTGTCCCAGGTCCACTGGCCGAACAGTGCGTTGCCCTCGGTAGCGAAACGTGAGGTAGCCCAATTACTCTCAATGGCTGCCTGACTCAGCGCCATGGAGGCCGGGACGATATCCACGCGCTGCAGTAGTTGGTCAATCTTAGCCAGCGTCGGCTGCTCGATGGGCATCTTGTATACTTTGCTGACCTGACCAACAAACTGCTGTTCCGAATGGCTCAGCGATTTGCCTGCAGCAAGGTCGCGGCGCACATCCAGCAGGCGGGTACGATCGATCATGATAGTCTCATTAGCCTTCAGCAATAAGGGCAGCTGGCTGGTGAAAAAGATTGTCTTCTTCTCCGCAACGGTCACCCCCTGGCTAATACCACCGGCCCACAACGTCGGTACCGCCTCCAGATAAATGCGCGCAATTGCATTGTCACCCTCACGCCACTGTCCCAACTTATAATCGTGGCTTTTCAAGATGGCGAGGTATTCATCGAGAGTATGAAAGGTCTGCACCTCGGCCTGCGCAGAATTCATGCTCAGCATCAAGCCTGCTGCGGCACCGCACAACGACAACACTATTACTGTACGACACCAAAAACGTTTAACCCACTGCATATATACGACCTACCCTCATTAAAACCTTCGCTTCAGTACAAGACTGAAAGTATCGAGCCAAAGATCAGCAGCGGCTGCAAGCCGTCAACATGATCAATAATTAACCGCCCGTACCATAACGTAATAAGCCTGCACGACACACTACCATTTGTTAATCTCGTGTTGTTCATTTGCTCAAGGGAAATAATTATTCAAGCAGACTCGACAATTTAACCTTCACCCTAATAGCAACACCTCACGAATACAGCCAAGCGATGTACAGCTAAATAGCTTTAAGCACTAGTTTATCTTAATGCAAGGTAAATATTTTATTTTCAATACCTTAATGTTGCTAGGTCTCAGCTTTACTTCGACGAGGGTTAAAAAACAGCCTCGAGATACTTTAGTCGCAGTTTAAACTTGCATACTTGAAGTAATTATCCCATACCTACATGTATCATGTAGGTATTGGCCTTTAGCTTTACAACAGCTTCAAAGTGAACAAACTTATTCCAACTGGTAGTCTAACTAGGTAGTAATTTATAAACTAGTAGTTGCGAATCGAGCTATAAGATACGAGGATTTAGTTGCCAAGTAACATAGTTTTAACCTCTGTTTTAATTTATGCTCACTGAATTTATATAGGTAACCATAATCATTCTTTACCGTATATTGTCTATGCCTCGGCCGTACAAACGCCTTATCAGTGTAGGGGCCGATTGTCTTTTCATTAGCATTGCTTTTTGGGGCGCTTATTGGTCACGGCTTGGCAATTTAGAGGTACTACACTCTACAGTAAACTGGTATGTAGTCTCAGGCACGATACTCATCACACTACTAGCTTTCGTCAAATTTGGTCTCTATCAAGCAGTCCTTCGCTATCTGACCTTTCACGCCTTACTTGTTGTTATCGTTGGCGCCCTTATTTCCATGCTAACGCTGACCTTTTTATCCTTCTTCTTCAATATACATATTCCGCGCACAGTACCAATCATCTATTTCGCCTTTCTTAGCCTGCTCTGCGGCGGTTATCGCCTCATTATTGGTGTATTAATCGCACAGAGCCTTGAGAAAGGCAGCGAGCCGGTGGTTATCTACGGTGCAGGAAGTTCAGGTAGACTGCTTTCTATGGCACTGCGTCATGCAGAGCGGTATCAAGTAAAAGCCTTTATCGACCATGACAAAACGTTAGAAGGCACTGTTATCCAAGGTATTAGGGTTTACAAAACATCTGCCCTCGAAAGTATTATTAAACGCAAAGGCGCACACAAAATACTGCTCGCCGTTCCCCGAATTACCCGTACTGAACGCAAGGCGATTATCGACAGTCTCGTACATCTGCCTGTCGAAGTATTAACCGTCCCCAGCATGAACGACATTGTCAGTGGCAAAGCAAAGATAGACGAGCTGCGTGATGTCCCCATCGAAGATCTGCTTGGGCGGGACTCGGTAGAGCCTCAACAATCGTTATTAGAAGCCAACATTAAAGGCAAGGTCGTCATGGTGACCGGAGCCGGCGGCTCCATCGGCTCAGAGCTCACTAGGCAGATCATTCGCCAGGGCGCTCGTAAACTTATCTTATTCGAACTGACAGAGTTCGCCCTGTATAAGATTGATAAAGAATTAAGCGCCATTGCCCAAGCTGAGGCAATTGATATCGAAATAATCCCCTTGCTCGGCTCTGTACAAAAACAGAATAGGGTCTTCGCTGCCATGCGCTCATTTGGCGTTCAAACGGTCTATCATGCAGCCGCTTACAAGCACGTCCCCCTCGTTGAATATAACGTTGTAGAAGGCCTTCGCAACAATATCTTTGGTACCTATTTCACAGCTAAGGCGGCCATAAATGCAGGAGTCGAGTCCTTCGTGCTGATCTCAACCGATAAGGCCGTTCGTCCCACCAATGTCATGGGAGCCAGTAAGCGCGTTGCCGAGCTCGGCCTGCAGGCTCTTGCCAGCCAAGAGCATAGCACCCGCTTTTGCATGGTGCGTTTTGGCAATGTACTCGGCTCCTCAGGCTCTGTCATTCCGCTGTTTACAAAGCAGGTTGCCGACGGTGGCCCCATTACCGTCACGCACCCAGATATCATTCGTTATTTCATGACGATACCCGAGGCCGCCCAACTGGTAATTCAAGCTGGCGCACTGGGCAAGGGCGGCGATGTCTTTGTACTCGATATGGGTGATCCAGTGAAGATTACCGACTTGGCAAAAGACCTTATTCGGCTCTCGGGCCTTGAGGTGAAATCAGAAGAGAACCCTAAGGGCGATATTGAGATTCAATTCACCGGCCTGCGCCCAGGCGAAAAACTCTACGAGGAGCTACTGATCGGCGATAATGTTAGTGAAACGGCTCACGAGCGTATCATGACTGCCTCCGAGAGCTTTTTAGCCCACGATGATTATACCGCCCTGATAGACCAACTCGATCACGCCTGCCACAACTTCGACCACGTGAAGATTCGTCAACTACTGTTAGACACTCCTGCCGCATTTGCCCCCTCCGACGGTATCAGTGATCTCGTCTGGCAGGCAAAACAAGCCGAGCAAACCATTCCAGACAGCGTATTTAGCGAACAAGAAAAAGCTAAGCTAGTCACTGTCACCAATAGCTAAGCTACTCGTATCGACAAGCATAGACACACTGCTATTTGGATAGAAAGTCCTCATTCGACTAAGTAAAGTTATTACCCTACTCAACAAGACAAATTACTCGGGTTCAACATGCCTCAAGATTCTCATACCGCCAGCACTATCAGCGAAAAAGTCTATGACTTAGAGCTACTTTCCCCACAGCACCCTGCGATCGAGCAACTGAAACAACAGCACCCGACCTCGATCCATGGCGACAAAGTCTGGGACGCCTGCTTTCTGTTGATTGATCATTTCAGAAAAAACCCACCACAAACCGGCAGCAAGGTGTTAGAGCTGGGCTGTGGCTGGGGCCTCGCAGGTATCTATCTCAGTAAGTATTATGGCTGTGTCGTCACTGCCGTCGATGCCGATGCCAACGTTTTTCCCTATCTGCAGCTGCATGCGACGGTCAACGACGCCAAGATCGATTGCCAGCAAAGTCGCTTCGAGCAACTCGAGCAAAAAGTGCTGGGAAGTTTCGACATTATCATCGCCGCCGACGTCTGTTTCTGGGACGAGCTAAGCGACATACACCAACAATTAATCGATCGGGCCATCGCCGCCGATGTCGAACAGATAGTCTATGCCGACCCGGAGCGCGAGCCCTTCGTGGAATTGGCGGAATACTGTGCCGAGCAACACTGCGCCCAAATAGAGCTCATCGAACTCGCCGGGCCACCAGCGGCACGCGGAGCCATCATGGTGATTAACAACGCCTAATATTCCCGCTAAAGGAAGCTAAGCAGCTGCTCGGGGTTATCGGTAAAATCTCTGGTGCCACCGGGAAGGCGCACCGCCTGTTCAATCACTGGCTGTGAGTAAGTGTAACAGACCCCCTGCATCGCCCCGTCTTCAATCGCCGCTCGACCGGCCATGTTATCGACCTCAAAGCGTCGTGCCTGAGCGACAAAGTAGGCTTTCTGCAATGCAAATGCCGCCTCCGCCGCATCGCCACTATAAGCTTCATCAGCCCATGCACTAAAGCCTTTAAACAGTGTATTACCATTCAGCAGTGCCGGCGCCTTTACTGTCCAATCTGCCACCCGCCACGACAGCAGCAGTTCTCCATCGAGATGGGCGGTGGCAAGCACTGGCTCACCCGGCTGTGGCTGGTCTGCCACGGTTAAATCCCAGAGACGTTCCCCCCCCCGTCGACAATGTACGATAGCCAGCGTCGCCAAGTCGAATAGGTGGGTGCATTGACTGGCAATATCGCTCTGCTTAACGACCTCTACTGCCCGACTGCCTATCGACACCCCCAACAGCGACTGTAGCGGCTCCACTGCCCCAGTACAGGTGCTAAAGGGCGCTCGTATCACCTCGGGAAGCAACCGTGTCACCCTTTCACCATCATGCTCAAGTCGTACCCTAAAGCCGTGGGCAATATCCTCTAGCTCGGCAACGACTGTGCCTTCATTAGCTATCAGACGAATTCGACGACGATAGACGCCCTCGCCATACGCCTCGTTTAACGGTGCTGTAAATTGTTCTGTCATCGATGACATAAGCTTACCCTCGGCGACCACTGACCTCTGTTAAAGTTGGAATAGCAACACCATGCAGACGGTGCATTACGTTATACCGCAGTTATCAACAGCCGCTACTTCTTAATCATCCCCTTAAGGGTCTTGTCACACTTATCGCCATAGGGCGGAATCATGCCGCCGAGAGCCTGTAGGTTAATCTTGGTCTGGGTATAGACCGAGCGAGCATGGGAGAAGGTCTTAAACCCCTCAATACCATGGTAGCTACCCATGCCACTAGGACCAATACCGCCAAACGGTAGGTCCTCACAACTAACATGGACTAATACGTCGTTGATGGTGACGCCCCCAGAGCAAGTGCTATCCAATACCTTTCGCACCTCCTGGCCATTCTTATCCCCAAAATAATACAGCGCCAATGGGCGAGGGCGGCTATTAATATAACTGATCGCTTGCTCTATCTGTTGATAACTTTTGATGCACAGCAGCGGCCCAAACATCTCCTCCTGCATCACCAACATCTCATCACTAGGGTCTACCACCAGTGTCATCGGTATCTTCTGTACGCCTTTCTGCTGACTAAAATCTTCATTAGCAGGATTAATCTCACGTACATCGCCCCCTTTGACCCTCGCATCCTCTAGGTAGGACAGCAGCCTCTGCTGGTGTCGCGGATTGATCACCGAGGTATAATCGGGGTTGTTTAACATACTAGGGAACATCGTCTTCACCTGCTCAACAAGCGCATCGATGAACCGTTCCTTTAAATCTTCAGGTACCAAGACATAATCCGGCGAGAGACAAACTTGACCTACATTCAGTGCCTTGCCGGTCATGATACGCTTAGCAGACTCTTCGATATCCGCCGCACTGGAGATAATCACCGGCGACTTTCCACCCAACTCCAGCGTCACTGGCGTGAGGTTCTCCGCCGCTGCACGCAACACGTGTCGACCGATACCAGTGGCACCAGTAAAAATGAGGTGATCGAGGGGCAGGGCGCTGAAGGCTGCACCAATCTCCGCGCCACCGAGAAAGCCCGCCACTTCATCACGCTTAAAATAACGCTTAAACAACTGATCCATCAGCTCTGCAGAGGCCGGTGTTACTTCTGAATACTTAATCACCGCGCGATTCCCCGCCGCCAAGATTCCGCACAGCGGCCCGATCACCGTACTGATCGGGAAGTTCCAAGTGCCCAGCACGCCAACGACGCCCTTGGGTTGGTATTCAATACGTGCCTTGGCACCGAACAAGCCCATCGGAAACGGTGCCTTACGCTTCTCCGGCTTCATCCACTTGGCAATCTGCTTTTTAGTATGTTTCAACGTCTCCAACGTCGAGTAAATATCGGCCATTAACGATTGGTGCGTCGAACGATGACCAAAGTCAGCACTCATTGCCAGCGCAAACTCATCCTTGTGATCATGAACCAACGTAATCAATCGATCTAGGCGCTCCATCCGCACTTCGGCAGCGACCTTGCCTTCTCGAACGTAGGCGAGACGCTGTTGCTCGACAACTTTCGCCATCTCGGCGGCACTTGGATTGATCATCTGTTGCACGGTCATGACGGTTTATCCTCATAATTTGTTGTTATTAGCTATACTTAAAAACTGTTTATAAGTTGTAATTTTCTATATTTATCAATACAAAAGGAGCTAAACTAACTCTCTAGCGCATCAATCATAGCTCGCTGTTGCTGCGCGTTTGTCCCCTGATAGGTGCACATCCAACTATCAATCAGCCCGCCGTAACGGCGCTGCAACTCTGCCGCAATATCATCAGGTCGCTCACAGATCACCGCGAAAGTGTTCAACATTTCATCATCGATCATCTCTGTCATCGCGACCCAGTCACCCTGCTTAGAGAGGCGAGTAAAGTGCGGCTGCATCTCTCCCCAATCATGTACCTCTAATACCCCACGGTAGGCGGGTGTGGAGCAGTAAAAGGCAATTTGGCTACGCACACGTAATACCGCTTGCTCGAACGCCTGCTCCGTATCACCGCTAGCAACCATAACCGGACAACAAATATCGAAGCCGTCACGCTGACGCTGTCTAGTCGCCAAACCTTTTTCAACATTGGGTAATGTCACTTGCCGCAGGTACTCAGCTGTAGTGAAACCATGAGCGATCAGGCCGTCTGCCACCTCACCGGCCACCTGCGTCATCAGTGGGCCGACGCCGGCCAGCTTCACCAGTGGAGCACCGAGTTGTTGCTTATCCTCGGCGGTGAACATCGGTGTCATCAGCGTGTGTTGGTAAAACTCACCGTTGTAATTGAGCGGCTCACCTTCGTACCAACAAGCCCAAATAGCCCGCATAGCCTCGATGAACTCCCGCATCCTTGCGGCTGGTTTACTCCACGGCATACTCATACGTCGGGTGATATGCGGTTTAATCTGCGAGCCAAGTCCCAGCACAAAGCGTCCGTTACTATATTGATTAAGGTCGTGAGCAATATTGGCAACACTCATCGGGTTGCGGGCAAAGGCAACCGCAATCGAAGTCATCAACTCTATCGTCTGACTATGTTCAGCCGCTAACAGCAGCGGCAAGAACGGGTCATTATTAATCTCAGCACTAAAGGCGCCTGTATAGCCACAGCTCTCAAGGTCTGCGATTGTTTCAGGCACTGCTCGTAGATCATCAATCAAACTGCCGTAGACACGCATGGTATTTCATCCAACACTGAGTAGCGGCCGAGAAGGGGGCGACGGACGCATAAATAAATGAACACTCAGTGTACCCAGCGTACGACCGAGCGTAGTCGCCAAAAGAGGCGATGTAGACGGATAAAGCCCTCCCTAAACGACAAAACCCCGTTAACCAAATGATTAACGGGGCTGCTTTATCTCTCTGGCGAGTAATTAGCTACCGTGTTTCGCTGCCTTATCGTGGCGGTGTTGTGCACGTTTTGTCTCTTGTGCTTTGAATGTTTCCATCTGCTCCGCGGTGAGCAATTTAGCAAACTTCGCCTCATGCTCAGCACGCTGTAGCTTCATCGCCTGCTGTCGCTCCGCGCGGTTCTCTTTCATCAGCTTCTTCACCTGCACCTGTTGCTCCGCGGTTAGGTTGAGTGCTTTGAAGCGCTCGCCACGATGATGCTGGCTTTTTTCCTGCTTCTGATGGTGCTGACGACGCTGTTCCATCCTCTGCTCAACCTGCGCGACCTGCTCAGGCGATAAGAAGCCCTGCAACTTCTTCACTGTCTCTTGCTGCTGTAGCTTCATATAGCGCTGCTTGGACTCACGGTTGTCCTTCATCACCTCTTTCATCTGCTTTTTTTGCTGCTCGTTCAATTCAAGCTTGTGCATCAAGCCGTGATGTTTGGCGCCATCGGCCGAGGTGCCGGCTACGGCGAAAATAGGGGTGGCAACAACGGCCGTCATCAATAGTGCTGTGAGTGTTTTCTTCATTGTGAGACCTCATCAATTAGTGGATGAGTAGAGTATCCCGAGTAATCTTGCAAACATTATGCAGCAATCGTGAAAGTGTGCACTTTTTACTCCGCCTCATACTTATAGCCCACACCGTAGACTGAGTGTATCAGCTCACCGTCAGCATAAACCTCGGCAATTTTCTTACGTAGCTTCTTAATGTGACTGTCGATAGTGCGATCGGAGACCACTCGATTATCAGTATAAATGCCGGTCATCAGCTGGTTTCTCGAATAGATCCTTCCCGGGTTATCTGCGAGATGCTTCAGCAACTGAAACTCAACCGCCGTCAACTCCAGCTTCACGCCCTGCAGCAGCGCACTGTAACTCAGCTCATCGAGGCTCAATAGTGACGATGGGGAGGGCTCTTCAGCTCCCCCTCGACGCAATACCGCCTTTACCCGTGCCACTACCTCTCTCGGGCTATACGGCTTACAGATGTAATCGTCGGCACCCAATTCGAGGCCCAGCAGGCGATCGATCTCCTCCACCCTGGCGGTGACCATAATGATCGGCGTATTGGCTGTCTTTCTAACCTCTTTACAGACCTCAAGACCATCAATACCCGGCAACATCAGGTCGAGCAACAATAGATCCGGCTGCAACTGCTGCCATAACTCCAGCCCGCGATCGCCACGATCGGCGATCGTCACTTGAAAGTCACTTGCCTGTAGGTAATCTCGCAACAGCGCCGCGAGCTTGGGTTCGTCCTCAACGACTAAAATGTGTTGCTGCATCATATGGCTATCACCTGCTTTTACTGTTCATCGATAAGCTTAAAACTGAATCGCCACGCGATACCTCCGAGCGGAGAGTGCTGTACACTCAACCGCCCCTCATGGGCCGCACAAATGTTGGCGACAATCGACAGGCCTAGGCCGCTACCGCCCTCGACCCGTGACCTCGATTGCTCCACCCGATAGAGCCTTTCCGTCAACCTCGGTAGCTCCTCATCACTCACCCCGGGACTGGAGTCCTGCCACTCAATCACCAGTCGATCATCCTGTTGATAAAGCTTTATCCACAGCTTTCCCGGTGCATCGGTATAACGCAAGGTATTCTGCATCAAGTTACTAAACAGCTGCCGCATCCGTGCCTCGTCAGCCCAGATCTGCTGTGACGATGACAACTCAAGTCGCAGATTAATAGCACGCTCCTCGAGCTCACCACGGGCACTGTCACAGACCTGCTGCACCACCTCCGCGACTGTCATCGGTAACTTGTGGTACTCCAGGGCTCCTCGATCGGAGTTGGCTAGCTCACGCAGATCATTGACGAGGCGGGTTAGTTGCCAGACCTCTTGCTTCAACGACTCGAGGCCCTGGCGAGAGCTCGGTCGCACACCGTCTATCATCGCCTCGATTTCACCGGTCACCACCGCCAACGGAGTCCGCAGCTCGTGAGCTATATCCGCAATCCAGTGTTGCCGCGCCTCTCTGTTTTGCTCTAGCGAGGTAGCCAGATTATTAATATCCATGGCTAAGGCCGCAATCTCCTCGCTGCTATCGGCCGCAATACGCACCTGGTAGTCGCCGGCAGCCATCGCTTGAGTCGCCACCGCCATACGCTTGAGAGGGCGTACCAACTGGGCGGCGATTAACAGTGCCAATAGTGCAGCAGATAATAATAAAAAGCCGCCTATCAACACTAGGTTGGCGGTCTGTCGCTCGATAAAGAGTCGGTCTAAGCGCGAAGCTATCTGCTTGTGTTGCTTGAAGGCCAGGTAGCCCACAGTCTGCTCGTCAACCTCTATCGGAATCAACAGCAGGGACTTAATATTTTTATAACTCGGGCCGGCAATCTGTCGCTTATCTCGGTCTAGTAAGTGGTATTTTGCTCCACGCTCACGACGATGATGTGTCGGCTCTCGCTTTGATGCTATTACGGGCGTTGGTGGCTCTAACTCGATAAACCTTGGCCGATGAACATAGCGCGGCCACGCGCCGTCCTCCGCCAGCGCCGAAAAACTACCATGTTGCTGATAGTAATCCGATAAATTGTCCACCAGCGTCGTCATCCGCTGCTGCTCAGACTTATTCACATAGTCTAAGAAACCGCTGCCGATACTCCAGCGACTCAGCAAAAACATCAACAAAACGATGACGGCATTGATTAGCAGCATCTTCACGAGCAATCTATATTTTAACTTATTCGACAGTTTCAATAGTCTGCACTCATGTTCCAGTACTAACCAAGGGGGGGACTCACTGCTAATATAACCGATATGGCTGCATGTAACGCCCAGCAAGGGCGAGTTCCTTGTTTATTTCACATTCTATCCAGCGTATCCAGCGGTCAAAAAAATAGCAATCGGCGTCATTAATTTAAGCCTGTGCTACGAGCTAAATAGCAGGCTTTCAAGCACCACCTTAACGAGCTTAGATGTAGGTATTTTTAAAAGGCTAATTAAGAATTAACGGGGAGGGGGTATCTTAATCGCTGCTTGGCCGCTCGAGAGTGCAAAAACACTTCCCGATACGTCCAAGCATGGTTGCCATATTACTCAACCGTAACCGATTTAGCCAAGTTGCGAGGCTGATCGACATCCGTGCCCTTCAACACCGCCACATGATAAGACAATAGCTGCAATGGAATGGTATAAATAATCGGCTCGATCACCGCAGGCACCGAAGGCACCTGAATGCTGATGATCCCTGGGCCAGTCTGTAAGCCTGAATCCACATCGGCAAAAACAAACAGCTCACCACCGCGTGCTGCGACCTCCTCAAGGTTAGATTTCAACTTCTCCAGCAGCTCGTTGTTTGGCGCCACAGCCACGATCGGCATATCCGCATCGACAAGGGCCAGCGGGCCATGCTTTAGTTCACCGGCAGGATAGGCTTCGGCGTGAATGTAGGAGATCTCCTTCAGCTTCAGCGCCCCCTCCATCGCCACCGGGTACTGAGCGCCACGGCCGAGAAATAGCGAGTGATTCTTCTCCGCAAAATGCTCTGAACTCTGCTTAATTGTTTCATCTAGAGTTAGCGTCTGCTCGATTAACTCAGGCAGCTGCTGCAACGCCTCGACCATCGTCGCTTCGGCATTGGCAGTCAGGCCGTGGCGACGCCCCAGCGCGATAGTAACCAGCAGTAGCGCTACGAGCTGCGTGGTAAACGCCTTGGTCGATGCGACGCCAATCTCGGTGCCGGCCTCCGTCATCAGCGCGAGGTCTGACTCCCGCACCAGTGAACTCTGCGCAACATTACAGATCGCCAGTGATGAGGCATAGCCTAACGTCTTCGCCAGACGCAGTGCCGCCAAAGTATCGGCAGTCTCTCCCGACTGAGAGATCGTCACAAACAGGCTATTCTTCGGCACCACAAACTTACGATAACGGAATTCCGAAGCCACCTCGACGCTACAGGGAATGCCGGCAATCTCTTCCAACCAATAGCGCGCCACCAAACCCGAGTGATAGCTGGTGCCGCAGGCAACGATCTGCACGTGCTCAGTCTTATCTAAGATCAGCTTAGCCTCGGCGCCAAATGCTTGCTCGAGAATCTTATCTTTGCCAATACGGCCCGCTAGTGTATTCCTAATCACCGTCGGCTGCTCGAAGATCTCCTTCAACATGAAGTGACGATACTCGCCTTTATCGGCGGCATCGACCTTATCGCTGATCGATAGCGTGGAACGAATAACCGGCTGGTCACTCTCATCCCAGATCAAATAACCCTCAGCGGTCACACAGGCGATATCACCCTCCTCGAGATAGACAAAGCGATCGGTCACCTGACGCAGCGCCAACTGATCAGAGGCGAGGAAGTTCTCACCGATACCTACCCCTATCACCAGCGGGCTACCCGAGCGCGCACAAACCACCTTTTCTGGCTCGGCGAGGCTAATCACCGCGAGACCAAAGGCGCCCTCTAACTCTTTGATAGCCGACTTAACCGCCGCCAAGAGATCGAGCCCCGATTGCATCTTACTGTCGATCAGATGGACGACCGTCTCGGAATCCGTCTGTGAACTAAAATGGTAGCCCATGCCCTGCAGCTGCTGACGCAACTTCTCGTGATTCTCGATAATACCATTGTGCACGAGCGCAAGGCGGTCGTGCGAGGTATGCGGGTGGGCGTTTTCCTCACTGGGTTGGCCATGAGTAGCCCAACGGGTATGAGCGATACCGGTGCAGCCCGGTAGAGCTGACTGCTCAAGCGCCTTCGCTAACACTTCCACTTTACCTAAGCGTTTACAGAGGCCAACCTGGTCACCATCAATGACAGCAACTCCGGCCGAATCATAGCCTCGATACTCTAAACGTCGTAAACCCTCGACAAGAATATCACTGACTTCCCGTTTCGCTACTGCGCCAACAATGCCGCACATAGATTATTCCTTCTCAATTAATTAACCGTGATCACAAACAGCCACACAGAGGTAGCAATCACTTCTTAACCGGTCTTTTCCATCCGGCAATATTTCGCTGCTTGGCACGCGCCACCGCCAATTCACCTGCGGCAACATCACTGGTCACCGTTGCACCAGCCCCCACAGTAGCTCCGTCTCCCACCTTAACCGGTGCTACCAACGAAGAGTTGGAGCCGATAAAGGCGCCATCACCTATCTCCGTTTTCGACTTATTCACACCGTCATAATTGCAGGTGATCGTACCGGCACCAATATTAGCACCTATCCCCACCTCGCAGTCACCAATATAACTCAAATGGTTGACCTTGGAGCCCTCACCAATGATCGCCTTCTTGGTCTCGACAAAGTTGCCGATCTTCGCCTTGTTGGCCAGCACGGTACCAGGGCGCAAACGTGCGAAGGGGCCAATATCGCAGCCCTCTGCGACCACCGCCTGTTCCAGTACACTGTTGGCCTTAATCACCGTATTATCACCGATCTCACTATCGCTAATAAAACAGTTGGGCTCAATCACAACATTATCGCCAATTGTTACCTTGCCGACGAAGACACAGTTTATATCGATACTCACATCACGACCGGTAGCCAATTCACCACGGATATCGACACGTGCGGGATCGAGTAGCGTCGCCCCATTAAGCATCAGGCGCTGCACCTGCTGGCGTTGATAGCAACGCTCGAGCTCTGCCAATTGCACTCGATTGTTAGCCCCCATCACCTCATCGACTGAGGCCGGCTGACTCGCTATGACTGTCACACCGTTTTCGGCGGCGAGGGCAATCACATCAGTCAGGTAGTATTCACCCTGAGCATTATCATTGGAGAGCTGAGGCAGCCATTGCTTGAGATGCTTTGCCGCGACGGCCATTACCCCGGTATTCACCTCAGAGACTAGACGCTGCTGTTCGTCGGCGTCCTTCTGTTCGACAATGGCGATCACATTCGCAGAGTCATCGCGAATAATGCGTCCATAACCCGTCGGGTCTGGCATCTCGACAGTCAAAAGAGCCATCGAATTATCGCTAACATCTTTGATCAACTGCTGAAAAGTATCTGCCTCGATCAGTGGGCTATCACCGTAGCAGATCAATACCACGGCATCATCATCGAGGTTAGGCTCTGCCATCTGTACCGCATGACCGGTACCCAACTGCTCCAACTGTTCGACCCACTCAAGGCTCACCTCCGAGGCAAACTGTTGACGCACCTGGTCGGCACCGTGACCAATCACCACCGCCATTTTATTGGCACCGATCAGCTTACAGGTATCGATCACGTGGCCCACCATCGGCTTACCTGCAACGGGATGCAACACCTTAGGTTTAGTGGATTTCATGCGGGTGCCCTGGCCGGCAGCCAAGATAACAATTTGAAGATTCACGGTGCGATCCTTATCCATCAAAAGACTGTAACTACGATATAGCCACAGTGTAACCGTTTCATTTGGAATAAAAAAAAATTGATAAAAAAAAGGTGGCTAAAGCCACCTTTTTTTTCGTTTGCGTCAGGGTTTGGGTATTACTTACCCATCTTACGCTTGATCTGCTCAATGGTACGTAACTGCGCAGCAGCCTCGGCCAATCGAGTCGCCGCACGCGAGTAATCGAAATCACCCGCCTGGTTAGCAATTTCAGACTGTGCCTGTTGCAACGCTTGTTGCGCCGCAGCTTCATCGACGTCACCCGCACGAACAGCTGTATCGGCCAAGATTGAAACCACACCGGGCTGTACTTCAAGATAACCGCCGGAGATGTAATAAACATCTTCCTCACCGTCAGCCTTACGCACACGAACAGGGCCAGGGGTTAGCTTAGTGAGTAGGGGGGCGTGGCCGTAGCCTACTCCCAACTCACCAATCGCACCCGTCGCCACTACCATCTCAGCTAGTCCGGAAAAGATTTCTTCTTCCGAGCTAACAATATCGCAGTGAATAGTCATCGCCATTAGCTTTGCCCCTTAAGGATAAAGACTCTAATTAAAGAGCCTTCGCCTTTTCAGCGGCTTCTTCGATGGTACCAACCATGTAGAAAGCCTGTTCAGGTAAGTCGTCATACTCGCCAGCCAAAATAGCTTTAAAGCCCGCAATGGTATCTTTTAGCGGTACATACTTACCAGGAGAGCCAGTGAAGATCTCGGCCACGTGGAAGGCTTGAGACATAAACTTCTCAATCTTACGTGCGCGGTTAACCGCCTGCTTATCATCTTCAGACAATTCATCCATACCAAGAATGGCGATGATGTCCTTCAGCTCTTTATAACGCTGTAGAATGGTCTGTACACCACGAGCAACATCATAGTGCTCCTGACCGATGACCAGTGGATCGAGCTGACGTGAAGTCGACGCCAGTGGATCGATCGCCGGGTAAATACCCTTAGAAGCAATCTCACGGCTCAACGATACGGTCGCATCAAGGTGCGAGAACGTCGTCGCCGGGCTCGGGTCAGTCATATCATCCGCCGGTACGTATACCGCCTGGATCGACGTGATAGAACCTACCTTAGTCGAGGTGATACGCTCCTGTAACACACCCATCTCTTCCGCTAGCGTCGGCTGGTAACCAACCGCTGAAGGCATACGACCCAGAAGTGCCGATACTTCGGTACCCGCCAAGGTATAACGGTAGATGTTGTCAACGAACAACAGAACGTCACGACCTTCATCACGGAACTTCTCCGCCATGGTCAAGCCAGTCAGGGCAACACGTAGACGGTTTCCTGGTGGCTCGTTCATCTGACCATAAACCATCGCTACCTTAGAGTTGGTAGGCTCTTTCAGGTCAACAACCCCTGACTCTTCCATCTCGTAGTAGAAATCGTTACCTTCACGAGTACGCTCACCGACACCGGCAAAAACCGATAGACCAGAGTGCGCCTTAGCGATGTTGTTGATCAGCTCCATCATGTTGACGGTCTTACCAACACCGGCACCACCAAATAGACCAACTTTACCACCCTTGGCGAATGGGCAGACAAGGTCGATAACCTTGATGCCTGTTTCCAATAGCTCGTTAGTCGAAGACTGCTCGGCGTAGGTCGGAGCCTTACGGTGGATAGAGGCACGCTCTTGCTCACCGATAGGGCCACACTCGTCGATAGGGTTACCCAGTACGTCCATGATACGACCAAGGGTTTCTTGGCCCACTGGTACCTGAACAGGGTTACCTGTGTTAGAGACTTCCAAGCCGCGCTTAACGCCCTCAGAAGAACCCATGGCAATCGCGCGTACCACGCCGTCACCCAACTGCTGCTGTACCTCTAGAACCAAGTTTTGCTCGGTTACTGTTAAGGCGTCATACACCTTAGGCACAGAATCGCGTGGGAACTCAACGTCGATAACCGCACCAATTACTTGTACGATACGTCCGTTACTCATTTCCGGATCCTCTTTAATTTCTCAAGTCGATTGCTAGTCATGCGGGGCCTATACAGCCGCCGCACCACTAACGATTTCTGACAATTCTTGGGTGATTGCAGCCTGACGAGCCTTGTTGTAAACCAACTGAAGGTCGTTAATCAGGTCACCTGCGTTATCTGTCGCAGCCTTCATCGCAATCATTCGCGCCGCTTGCTCACAGGCCAGGTTCTCTACAACGCCCTGGTAAACCTGTGATTCAAGATAGCGAACCAACAACCCATCTAGGAGCTCTTTTGCATCGGGCTCATAAATGTAGTCCCAGTGATGCTTATAATCAGCTTCATCGGCCGCCTGTAGTGGCAATAACTGCTCTACAGTAGCGTCCTGGGTCATGGTGTTGACGAATTTGTTAGAAACCACAAATAGTTTGTCAATCTTGCCTTCGCTGAAGGCGTCCAACATCACTTTTACAGCACCGATTAGATCGGCAGCCTTAGGCGCATCGCCCAGGTCTTTAACAGCTGCGACGACATTACCGCCGTAGCTATTAAAGAAGCTCTGTGCCTTGCCACCCACGACGCAGAGGTCGATCTCAACGTCCTGCTCAGCAAACGTCTTCATCGAAGCAACCGTTTTCTTGAACAGGTTAATGTTGAGACCACCACAGAGGCCGCGGTCAGAGGATACAATAATGTAGCCTACGCGCTTCACATCACGCTCGGTCATAAAAGTGTGTTGGTACTCGGGTGTGGCGTTGGCAATATGCCCTACCACAGCTCGAATGCGAGCGGCGTATGGCTTACCTACTGCCATACGCTCCTGAGCGCGTCTCATCTTACTCGCCGCAACCATTTGCATGGCATTGGTGATTTTCTGAGTGCTCTGGATGCTCGCTATCTGAGTACGTATCTCTTTTGCGCCAGCCATTATGCTTGCCTTTTCTGGTTTAAGTGGAAGCTAGATAACACACCCCGAAGGGTGTGTTGTCATTACCAAGTTTGCGTCGCCTTGAATTTCTCAATGGCAGACTTAAACGTGGCCGCGATGTCATTATCGTATTTACCGCTCGCATCGATCTCATTCATCAGATCGCTGTGCTCGGCACGCATGTATGACAACAGCGCCGCTTCGAAGCTACCAATCTTGGCAACTTCTAAACCGTTAAGGAAACCTTCGTTGGCTGCGTAAAGAATTACGCCCATGTCAGCGATGGATTGTGGCTCGTACTGCTTCTGCTTCATCAGTTCAGTAACCGCGGTACCGTGCTCTAGCTGAGCGCGGGTAGCGTCATCTAGGTCGGAGGCGAACTGGGCAAAGGCCTGCAGTTCACGATACTGAGCGAGAGCCAGACGGATACCACCGCCCAACTTCTTGATGATCTTAGTCTGAGCGGCACCACCAACTCGAGAAACAGAGATACCGGCGTTCATCGCTGGGCGAATACCCGCGTTGAACAAGTTCTCTTCTAAGAAGATCTGACCATCGGTAATCGAGATTACGTTGGTCGGTACGAAAGCAGAAACGTCGCCACCTTGAGTTTCGATGATCGGTAGAGCGGTCAACGAACCGGTTTTACCTTTCACTTCACCGTTGGTGAACTTCTCTACGTAGTCGGCGTTGACACGCGAGGCGCGCTCTAGCAAACGTGAGTGTAGATAGAAAACGTCACCTGGGTAAGCTTCACGTCCTGGTGGACGCTTAAGAAGCAGTGAGATCTGACGGTAGGCCCAAGCCTGCTTAGTCAAATCATCAAAGACGATCAGAGCATCTTCACCGCGGTCGCGGTAATATTCACCCATCGCACAACCGGCAAACGGTGCCAGATACTGCATCGCTGCAGGGTCAGAAGCGCCGGCGGCGACGATGATGGTGTGCTCCATAGCACCGTGTTCTTCTAGCTTGCGTACGACGTTAGCAATGGTTGATTGCTTCTGGCCGATGGCAACGTAGACACACTTGATGCCGGTACCTTTCTGGTTGATGATCGCATCGATCGCCAGCGCGGTCTTACCGGTCTGACGGTCACCGATGATCAGCTCACGCTGACCACGCCCGATGGGTACCATCGAGTCAACCGACTTGTAACCCGTCTGCACAGGTTGATCGACCGACTTACGCTCGATAACACCGGGAGCAATCTTCTCGACCGGTGCAGTCTGCTTGGTCTCAACAGGACCCTTGCCATCAATTGCCACACCGAGAGTGTCAACGACACGGCCTTGAAGCTCAGGACCGACCGGTACTTCCAAGATACGACCAGTACACTTACATGTCTGACCTTCCTGTAGTCCCTGGTAGTCACCGAGGACGATTGCACCGACAGAGTCGCGCTCAAGGTTCAGTGCCATACCGTAGACACCACCGTTGAATTCGATCATTTCTCCGTACATCACGTCAGCGAGGCCGTGAATACGAATAATACCGTCAGATACACTGACGATAGTGCCCTCATTTTGGGCTTCTGATTTCACATCGAGAGACTCGATACGAGATTTAATAATTTCGCTGATTTCAGAAGGATTCAATTGCTGCATGCTATATCCCTCAAACCCCTAAGAGTTCATTGCTTCGGCTAGCTTACTGAGCTTGCCACGGATGGAATCATCGATCACGGTATCGCCTGCGCGTACCACTACACCACCAATCAAGCTGCTATCAACAGCGGTGGTCATCGACACTTCACGTTTCAACGTGCCAGTCAGAGCTTTTGCCAGTTTATCAGTAGTAGCGCTATCCAATTCGAAAGCACTGGTGACTTCAACATCGACGCTCATTTGCTGCTCAGCTTTCAACGTATCAAATAACGCTGAAATTTCTGGCAGCAAAGGCAGGCGCTTATTCTCAGAGAGAACGTTGATGAAGGCCTTCACTTGATCGGTTAACGCGTCGCCGCAGACCTCGACAAAAGACTGCGCTTGCTGCGCAGTGGTCAACGATGGCGAGCCCAACAGCTTCTGCACCGGCTCTTCGCCGGTAATTGCCGCTGTCAGGGCCAACATAGTCGACCATTGGTCGAGTTCACCTTCACCAATCGCATATTCGAATGCGGCCTTGGCATAAGGTCGAGCTAAGGTTGTCAATTCTGCCATGACGCCCCCTTATAGCTCTGCTGCTAACTTATTAACTAACTCTTCGTTTGCTGCAGCGTCGATTTGTGATCCTAGGATCTTTTCGGCACCAGCAATGGCGAGTACGGCGACTTGAGCACGAAGCTCTTCTTTCGCCCGGTTCACTTCCTGCTCAACCTCAGCTTCCGCTGCGGCCTTCAGGCGCTCACCTTCTGTACGAGCCTGGTCTTTCGCCTCTTCGACAAGCTGGTTGGCACGCTTATTAGCGGCATCCAGAATCGCAGCGGCTTCCTGCTTTGCTTCACGCAATTTCAGGCCGGCCTCTTCCTGTGCTAGCTCGAGAGCTTTATCGGCACGATCAGCGGCTTCTAGACCATCTTTAATTTTTTGCTCACGCTCTGCCATGGCAGTCGTGATTACAGGCCAGATGTACTTCATGCAAAACAGCATAAAGATTACAAATGTAATAGACTGGCCTATTATCGTTGCATTTATATTCACACCGACACCTCTGTTTTCAGTGGTTGGCTTTTGTCAATGATGGAGATAATTGACAAAAGATTAGCCGGCTAGGGTAGGGGCAACAACGAACAGTACGTACATGCCGATACCTACACCGATCATTGGAACGGCGTCCAATAGGCCGGCGATAAGGAACATCTTACCTTGCAGCATTGGTGCCATCTCAGGCTGACGCGCAGAGCCTTCGAGTAGCTTGCCACCCAGTAGACCGAAACCGATGGCAGTACCAAGAGCACCAAGACCGATAAGTAGTGAAACAGCGATAAGAGCTAAGCCCATTGTTTTTCTCCTAAGTTTAGAAAGTAAAAGTAAAGCGGTTAAAAATTTTTAGTGTTCTTCTTCTACATCGTGCGCCATCGCCATATAGACAACGGTTAACACCATGAAGACAAATGCTTGTAGGGTAATAACAAGGATGTGGAATACCGCCCACGCCCACTGTAATACGCCTGCAAATAGACCCAGTGCCCAACCAGCGCCAAACATGATGGCAATCAAGATGAAGATCATCTCACCCGCGTACATGTTGCCGAAAAGTCGCAAACCGAGTGACACAGGCTTGGCGATCAACGAGACAAACTCGAGAATGAAGTTGATGGCAATCATCAGTGGCGCCAATACGATAGCAAAACCTTTAGTCGGCGGTGCGAAAGGGTGGAAAGTCAACTCTTTCACAAAACCGATGAAGCCCTTCTGCTGTATCGAGAAGAAAATCATCAGACCAAAGACGGTAAAAGCCATGCCCAGTGTGACGTTCGGGTCAGTCGATGGGACAACTTTGAAATACATATGGGCATCGCCACTGATCTTAGCCGCCAATTGTGGCAACCAATCAACGGGGAACAAGTCCATCGTATTCATTAATAGTACCCAGACAAAAATTGTTAGTGCCAACGGTGCTACTAACTTATTTTTGTAATGGAAAGTATCTTTAACAGTACTGTCGATAAATTCGACGACCATTTCTACGAAGTTAACAAAGCCACTTGGTACGCCACTGGTTGCTCGCTTCGCTGCGCGGCTAAACAGCCAGCAGAAAAGTACGCCCAGTACGATAGACCAGCCGATAGAATCGACATGGATTGCATTGAACCCCATCGCCGAAGCTTCCTGGGGGCTATGCGCCATAGTCCAAGTGTCTTGTGCGAGGGCTTGTCCATCACGTTCATAACCTGAAGGCAGCTTGCCGTAAGTCAGGTTGGTCAAGTGATGGATGATATAATCAGAACTAGTTTGACCTTCTGTTGCCATGAGTCTTCTCTCGAACCATTAATTTGAGCGGTGTCGAATGACCGATGCCGCCCCCATCCAATTGCCTAGTAAAACAAATATGTAGCCGGCAAACAGTGCTAACACATTCACACTATCGACAAACATAAACACCGCTGCGAACAATACTAAGTTCAAAATGAACTTTCCTGCCTCACCGCGATAAAAAGCCTGCGATACCTGTCGAGCCGCTCTTGCTCCGGAAAAACGGAACGCCTGATAGGTGAAATAGGCTTGCGGGATTAACGCAATCATTCCACCTAGCAGCATTGAAATAGCAAAAGCTATCCCCCATATCAAGCCTAACAGGAGTGATATAGCGAATAGCGCTGCTATCTCAAGCAAAAACACCTTAGCGAACCTCGGCCGAGCAATCGCTGCACCGCGCCTTGCGGTTGGTGATCGCATCGCCTAAACCCTCTAGAGTTGACTCCATCTGCTTAAAGCGACCCACCGTATTGTGGAGGTCACCTATATTGGCGTCGGATTATAGAAATAATCACGCCGCGGTTCAATATAAACCGCTACTCTGATGTCAGATAATACGCACATATCTGGCATCATCCGTAGTTATACCTACAGGGAAGATTTTTAACGCACCAAAAATGTCACATAAACCATTAAAAACAAAGGGTTTATTTTATATGCGCAAGAATACCATCGAGCTCGTCTAGGCTATTATATTTCAGCACTAATTTACCCTTTCCCTTCGCGCCATGTTGAATTTGTACCGGCACACCGATCTTCTCCGCCAGGCTTTCCTCGAGCTGACTGATATTACTATCGACCACTACCGAAGCCGTTGAACTTTGTTGTTCCGACAACATGCTGCGTACTAACGCCTCAGTTTGGCGCACCGACATACCTCGGGCCAAAACCTGCTGGGCAGCCTTCACCTGGGCTGCGCCAGTGAGTCCCAATAATGCACGCGCATGCCCCATCTCAAGGTCGCCGTGCTCAAGCAACGTCCTGACCTCATCACCCAGGGATAGTAGACGCAACAGGTTGGCAACCGTTGCCCGCGACTTGCCTATAGCTTCGGCCACCTCCAGCTGAGTCAAGCCAAAATCATCACGCAGGCGCTGTAGGGCGACAGCCTCTTCAACCGGATTCAGGTTTTCACGTTGAATATTTTCAATCAACGCCATGGCCCCGGCAGCCTCATCGCTGACCTGACGAATAACAGCCGGAATCGTATCGAGCCCCGCGAGTTGAGTCGCACGCCAACGCCGCTCTCCGGCAATAATCTCATAGTGATTTTTGCCGATGGCGCGCACCACAATAGGCTGCATCACGCCCTGGGCCTTAATCGATTCAGCCAGCTCTTCTAGCGCCTCCGCATGCATGTCTTTACGCGGCTGATAGCGTCCTCGTTCAATCCACTCGATAGGGAGGTACTTCAGACGACCGTCTTCTGCGTTAGGCTGCTCCGCCGTCAGCGTCGCCAACTCACCACTTGCCGCCGAGGCCTTTGCCTCTCCGATCAGGGCACTCAAGCCCTTGCCCAAACCACCGCGTTTCTTTGCCATCCACTCAGCCTAATTATTAACCAATCGATTATTTATCAATGAATCATTCTAATCTATACCGTGACTGCCTCGGCCTCACTTTTCTTCTTCGCCCTACGCAGTAACTCTCTGGCCATCGCCATATACGCCACCGCTCCTTTCGACAAGCGATCGTACTTCACCGCCGGCATACCATAGCTCGGAGCCTCTGCGAGACGGACGTTACGCGGAATCACCGTGCGATAAACCACCTTGCCAAAATACTCAATCAACTGCGCTGAGACATCGGTGGTCAAACTCATTCTCGGGTCGTACATGGTGCGCACAATGCCCTCAATCTCTAGGCGTGGATTAACCGACTCCCTTATCTGCTCGATAGTCTGCAACAGCGCCGACATACCCTCGAGCGCATAGTATTCACACTGCATCGGGATAATCACCCCGTCAGCGGCTACTAGGCCGTTAAGGGTCAGCATGTTGAGGCTAGGCGGACAATCAATTACCACATAATCGTAGCGATCAGCACAGCTCTCAAGGGCGCTATAGAGTCGACGCTCCTTCCCCGCAACGTTCAACAGTTCGACTTCGGCGGCGGTGACATCGGCGTTCGACGCCAGCACATCCATCTCCGCGCTTTCAGAGTGTAGCACGGCCTCGGTGAGCGCCAGCTCATCGACTAAGACATCGTAGACCGAGTGTTCGACTTCGTTCTTGTCGATGCCACAGCCCATCGTCGCATTGCCTTGCGGGTCGAGATCGACCAGCAAGACACGCTGTTTACTGGCGGCGAGTGAGGCGGCGAGATTGATCGATGTGGTGGTCTTACCGACGCCACCCTTCTGATTTGCGATGGCAATGATACGGGCCAAGGGGCAATCCTTATTCTGTGAGCAATGATGGACGAAGATAAATAATCAGGACCGTTTAATTTCCAACAGGTGGCGCTCGCCGTCAAGCCCTGGCACGACCAATTGTTGACTTGACGACAGTATAAATCCACTTGGTAGCTGAGAAAGCTCCATATCTGGGAACTGCCCCTTCATTGCCAAGATCAAACCATCGTCTTGCACAAGGTGCTGTGTCCAGTTAACCATATCGACAATTGAACTAAAGGCGCGTGACATCACCACCTCAAATAACTGTTCCGGCTGCCAGCTCTCCACCCGGCGGTTCTCGACGGTGACGTTGTCGAGCCCCAGCTCGGCTTTCGCCTGTACCAGAAAGCGTGTCTTCTTGCCGTTAGTGTCCAGCAGTGTGAACTGTCGCTCGGGGTAGACGATAGCCAGAATCATCCCAGGCAAGCCGGCCCCCGTGCCGACATCCAGTAGTCGCTGGGCGCGGATATGAGGCACGACGCTGAGGCTGTCTAACAGGTGTTTATCCACCATCTCCTCGGCGTTGCGGATGGCGGTGAGGTTGTAAGCCTTATTCCATTTTACCAACAGCTGCAGGTAAGCCATCAACTGGTCGACGGTTGCCTCGGGAAGCTCGAGGTGTAATGCAGCAATACCGCGCTCTAGTTGCGCCCGTAACAAGTTACTCAACAGACTGTGCTCCCGCATTGCTCTTCACTAAATGGCCTTGTTTTTTCAGGTAGACCAGCAGTAGTGACACTGCTGCCGGTGTTACGCCCGGTATTCTCGAGGCGTTTGCCAGTGAGGCGGGGCGCGCATCAATCAGCTTTTGCTTCACCTCATTCGACAAGCCCTCGACGGTGCTGTAATCGAAGACGGCGGGGATCACCGTATCCTCGTAGCGTCGCAGGCGCTTAATCTCCTCTTGCTGACGCTCGATATAGCCTGCGTACTTCACCTGAATCTCGACCTGTTCAGCTACCTGCTCTGACACCTCCGGTGCCTCGGCAAGAGAGACAACCTGTTGATAATTTAGGTTAGGGCGGCGCAATAGCTCCAGGTGAGAATACTCTCGGCTGATCGGCTGACCGAGCACGCTGTTAACCTGCTCAATATTATCTTGCTGTGGGTGTACCCAAGTCTGCCCTAGACGCTCGGTTTCTCGGGCAATACCTTCACGCTTAGCACTGAAAGCCTGCCAACGCTCATCATTTACTAAGCCTAGTTCGCGCCCCTTCTCAGTCAGTCGCAGGTCAGCATTGTCTTCACGTAACAACAGACGATATTCCGCGCGACTGGTAAACATTCGGTAGGGTTCACGGGTACCCAAGGTGATTAAGTCATCGACTAATACACCGAGATAAGCTTCGTCGCGCCGAGGGTACCAAACCTCTTGCTGCAGTGACATCCGTGCGGCGTTGAGGCCGGCAAGCAAGCCCTGCGCCCCGGCCTCTTCATAGCCGGTAGTACCGTTGATCTGACCGGCAAAAAATAGGCCATTGATAAACTTGGTCTCCAAGCTGTGCTTCAAATCCTGAGGGTTGAAATAGTCATACTCAATAGCATAGCCCGGTCGAGTGATATGGGCATTCTCAAAGCCCTTAATCGATCGCACCAAGTCAATTTGTACATCGAACGGCAGGCTGGTCGAGATACCGTTAGGGTATAACTCGTGGGTGTTAAGCCCCTCCGGCTCGACGAAGATCTGATGTGATGTCTTGTCCGCAAAGCGATGGATCTTATCTTCGACGGAGGGGCAGTAACGGGGACCAACGCCCTCGATAACACCGGAGTACATCGGTGAGCGATCGAGGCCACCACGAATAATTTCATGGGTCTTCTCGTTGGTGTGGGTCACCCAGCAGCAAACTTGCTCAGGATGTTGCTCAACACGCCCCATGTAAGACATTACCGGCTCAGGTTTATCCCCCCACTGCTGCTGCAAGTCGGTGAAATCAACTGATTTTGCATCGATACGTGGCGGGGTGCCTGTTTTTAAACGATCGACGCGAAAGGGGAGTTCACGCAAACGGTCGGCAAGAGCGATTGACGGTGGGTCACCGGCGCGACCGCCACGACTATTTTTCAAGCCGACATGCAGTAAGCCCCCCAGAAAAGTGCCTGCGGTTAACACCACTGTATCTGCGCGGAAGCGAATACCGGTATCGGTGACGACACCTCGTACCGTCTCCCCCTCAACAATAAGATCGTCGGCAGACTGTTGGAAGATCTCCAAGTTGGCCTGGTTCTCCAGTATCTTGCGTATCGCAGCACGGTACAGTGCTCTGTCAGCTTGTGCTCGAGTAGCACGTACAGCCGGGCCCTTGCGTTGATTCAACACGCGAAACTGAATGCCGCCAAAGTCAGTTGCCGTCGCCATGGCACCACCGAGGGCATCGATCTCCTTCACCAGATGACTTTTACCGATGCCGCCGATAGCTGGATTACACGACATCATACCGAGGGTTTCGATGTTATGGGTAAGCAGTAAGGTTTTCACTCCCATGCGAGCAGAGGCGAGCGCGGCTTCTGTGCCTGCATGGCCACCGCCAATGACGATGACACCGTAGTGATTGGGATAGTCCATGTAAAAACCTTTGAGCCGCTGACTGAAATATTTAGGGGGACGTAATTATAGGGATATCTGTCGCGTTGAGCAAAACTAGAAATATTGTGATAACGCTTAAAGTATTAAATATATTATCTATACATATCTCTTATCTATATATCTTATTATTCTTATTACTATATATAGGCCCCCCTTTTCCCTTTGATAAACCCATACCAACCTTAACTATCAGTTGGTTAGTATACTTACTATGCTGTCAATAACGGCGGTATGAGGGGTCTAAAAGTGGCTGATAAGCTCTGTATAAATAGCCGACTTATACAACGGGTTCTCAATGAGGTGATTTTTGCCTTATTTCATCCACCGACTTCTTCACTTAGAAACACAGCTTATCCCTCGTGAAATTTGGATAAGTATTTTAATTTTCTTGTATACAGCTTATACCGCAGTTAGCCACATCGATAAGTGGATAAGCAGGGTATTAATCGTTAATAGCTTGGAGTATCTCCATTGAGCATGGAGAGGCTGTGCTTTATCGGTGATTAAGTTGGGGGAAAGTCGGGGAAAAGTTAGCGAAAGTCTGCAAGGCGAGGGTAAAGGCTGAGAGGCAGGAAAATAGAAGAGGCTAGCGAGAGGTGAGAGCAGATGAGTCTGCCCTCGGAAAGGACATTATTTGCCGATACAGAAGCTGGAGAAAATACGTCCAAGCAGGTCATCCGGACTAAACTGACCGGTAATTTCGCCCAGGGCGTTTTGTGCTTGGCGCAGGTCCTCGGCGAGTAACTCACCGGCACCGTAGCCTTGCAGTTGTGCGCTGCCGTTAGCCAGGGCGCGCTCTGCCGATTGCAGGGCGGTGATATGACGTCGACGAGCGGTAAAGCTCCCCTCACCACCGGCCTGATAGCCCATGATTTCCTTCAGATGGCTTCTCAGTAGGTCGATCCCTAAACCCTGCTTTGCCGATAGGCGGATGACGGTGTGTTGGCCGCTGTGAATCTCCGCACTGCTGGCGTTGAGGTCACACTTATTTTGGATCACGGTGACTTTTAGTTGGTCGGGGAGCTGATCAATAAAGTCGGGCCATAAGCGGTGTGGGTCGGTCTCTTCTGTCTCTGTACTGTCGACGACCAGCAGTACACGGTCAGCCTTATCAATCTCCGCCCAGGCGCGATCGATACCAATCTGTTCGACCAAGTCGGTGCTTTCACGTAAGCCGGCGGTGTCGATGATATGTAACGGCATGCCGTCAATCTGTATCTGCTCGCGCAGCACGTCACGGGTAGTCCCCGCAATGTCGGTAACGATGGCACTGTCTTTACCGGACAGGCTGTTGAGCAAACTGGATTTTCCGGCATTGGGTTTGCCGGCAATCACCACCGTCATGCCCTCGCTCAACAGGCTGCCCTGCTTCGCCTCGCGCATCACTTGCTGTAGTTCGGCTTGAACATCGGCGAGATCGCCGGCCACCTTGCCATCGGCGAGGAAATCGATCTCCTCTTCTGGGAAATCGATGGCCGCCTCGACGTAGATGCGCAGTTGGATTAGGCGTTCGAGTAGTTGATTGATGCGCCGAGAGAACTCCCCCTGCAGTGAGCGTAATGCACCGCGGGCCGCCTGTTCGGAGGCCGAATCGATCAGATCGGCGATGGCCTCGGCCTGTGCCAAATCGATCTTATCGTTCAGGTAGGCACGCTCGGAAAACTCCCCTGGCCGAGCCAGCCTCGCCCCCTGTAGCAATACAGCACGCAGCAGGCAGTCGAGGATAACCGGGCCACCGTGGCCCTGTAGCTCGACCACATCCTCACCGGTGAACGAGTTAGGGCCAGGAAAAAAGAGTGTCAAACCCTGGTCTAGAGGAGACTTTTGACCGTCGCGTTGTTCGTAGAAGTTGCCGTAGTGGGCATAGCGAGGGGTCAGCGGGCTGTCACTCATTGCCGTGGCGATCTCTCTGGCTTGCGGGCCGGAGATACGAATAATGCCGACGCCACCGCGACCCGGGGCCGTGGCGAGGGCGGCAATGGTATCGATGTTGAAGAGGTTGCTCATGAGTCTGTCGCTATTAAGCTGATAATTTAGGAGGGCATACTAGAGTTTTTGTCCGCCATTTGCATTATTTGACGCATAAAAAAAGGCTGCATCAGCAGCCTTCTTTATCGTCTTAGGTGATCTCACCTGACTCGATCTTCTTGGTGATGTACCACTGTTGGGCAATCGACAAGGTGTTGTTAACCACCCAGTACAGGACCAGTCCGGCCGGGAACCAGAGGAAGAAGATACCGAACATAAAGGGCATCATCTTCATGATCTTGGCCTGTGTTGGATCGGGTGGTGGTGGATTCAGCGTCTGCTGGAACCACATGGTGCCGACCATTAATACCGGTAAGATGTAGTAGGGGTCCATCGCCGAGAGGTCTTGAATCCAGAACATCCATGGCGCGTGGCGCAGCTCGACACTCTCCATCAATACCCAGTACAGTGAGATAAACACCGGCATCTGGATCAGGATAGGCAGACAGCCGCCAAGAGGGTTGATCTTCTCCTTCTTGTACAGTTCCATCATCGCCTGAGACTGCTTCTGACGATCGTCACCATATTGCTCTTTGATCTGCTGCATCTTCGGCGAGAACTTGCGCATGCGCCCCATTGACTTGTAGCTGGCAGCGGAGAGCTTGAAGAATAGTGCTTTGATCAGCACGGTGAGGAAGATGATCGACCAACCCCAGTTGCCGACGATGTTGTGAATCCACACCAACACCTTAAACAGCGGCTGTGCCACCATCCATAACCAGCCGTAGTCGACGGTTAGATCAAGGCCGGGCGCGAGCGCGCCGAGGGTGTCTTGATCCTTAGGGCCTGCATAGAAAGAGGCGGATATTTTACCTTGTTGCCCCGGGGCTACAGTGGCGCTCTCACCCTTGAAGCGAATAATATTCATATTATTCTTGGTGACGTAGGTGCTGTAATAGAAGGCACCATCCTTCGGTGGCACCCAGGCGCTGATGAAGTAGTGTTGTACGATGGCGATCCAACCGTTATCGACCTTGGCGCTAAACTCCTCCTCGCGCAACTTTTTGAAGGTAAACTTCAGGTATTTATCCTCATTGGTTCGGGTGGCAACACCAAGGAAAGGTTTCATGCCCATGCCGGAGCTATTCGCGCCAGGGTCTTCTGAGTTATCACGCTTAAGCTGTGCGTATAGCGTGGCCTTCCACTCTTGTGATGACTGGTTGTTAATTAGGTAGTCGACGCCGATGGTGTATTGATTGCGATTGAAGGTGAAACGCTTGGTGATCTTTACACCTTGCTGGGTATAGGTCAGGTCGACGTGTAGTGTGTCCTTGTCAGCCAGGCTATACGTCGATTTGGCTGAGTTGAACATTGGGCGACCATTTGCGGTGTCGGTGCCATCGAGACCGATCAGGCCACTCTGTGCCACATAGGTACGTTGGGCAGTGCGTTCAAGTAGCACAAATGGCTTGCCGTCCTTGCCCTGGGTTTCCTTGTGACCAATCAGTGAAACGGAGACGATATCGCCACCATGTTGATCAATCACGACATTAAATACATCGGTGTTGACCTTGGTGTAGCGTGACTGCTCTAGCTTGGCGGGTAGGGTAACCGCCTGTTGATCACCCCTGTCAACGGGCACATCCCCGTTATGGCTACTTTCTGTCGCCTCGGGAACATTGTAAGTTGGCGTATCGACAATAGTCTGATTAGAGCGTTCGACGGCAACTTGCGCGTGTTTTTCGTCTTTAAACTGCGTCCATTGATGGATGAGCATAATACTCACCGCAGCGATGGCAGCAATAAGACCGTATCTAATAAAATTCATAGTGAGTTGGGATCGGTTGATGAATTTAGGGTCGGATTATCTTTGGTGGTTGAACATTCTACCTGTGGAACTGGGTCACAACCACCTTCATGGAATGGGTGGCAGCGTAAAAGGCGTTTAATCGTCAAAAAACTTCCCTTCAGGACACCGTGATCAACAATCGCCTGGCTGGCATATTCTGAACAGGTGGGATAAAAGCGGCAGCGGGGCCCGAGTAAAGGACTAATAAAGTAGCGATAGCAACGGATAATCAGTAGGGCTAAGCTTTTCACTGCGCTCTCCTGTGTGCTTACGAGGTGGCGGCGGCGCGCTTACAGAGTCGCTGCCACTGTTTTACTATCAGCTTATGCACGGCGTCGTTTTCCATTTCACCAAGTCCTCTGCGGGCCATAACGACGATATCGTAGTCCGGTAGATGGTGTTGTTGGTGGCGGAAACTTTCGCGCAGCAGTCGTTTGATGCGATTACGCTGAACGGCTTGCTTGATGTTTTTCTTGGCGAGGATAAGGCCTAGGCGGGGGTGTTGAGCACTGTTTCGACGTGCCAGAATCAACAGTTGTGGGCAGGCCACTTTTAGTTGGGCATCGTCGAAAACAGTTTTGTAGTCATTGGCTGTGAGTAAACGTAACTGACGACTAAAACAAAATGATTTATCTCTGTTGGCAGTCACAGTTTATCAGCAACAACAACTTAGCAAGCTAGGCGCTTACGGCCTTTAGCACGACGACGGTTGATCAAAGCGCGACCGCTTTTAGTAGCCATACGTGAACGGAAACCGTGGGTACGCTTGCGCTTTAAGACGCTAGGTTGAAAAGTACGTTTCATGACGTCACCCTTCTATAAGTAAGTTGGTGGATTCAACGAACAACTTCTGTTGTTTCGACCAACAAAGCATTGTTCAATTTTCAACCAGTAAATCTGGCTGGTTTTAAAGACGGCGAATTATATTGAATTGAGCTGTCTTTTTCAATGCATTTGAGCGCTTTATTTATGCGCCGTGATTTTAGCGCTACTCATCACCCTGAATAGCGCTAAGTTTGACGGTTTCAGAGCGCTTGCTGAAGAGGTAGTTGTCATCGCTCAGGAGGGCTTGATGTCGTGCTGTGCATTTTCTCCCTAAAACAAATAAGTTCTTGTTTTTAATTGATTTAATAGTTGTTCATGTATGGTTATATAGTTGTGGATAAGGTTGTGTGTATTTGCTAAAGTAGGGGGCTTGTTTTGGGTCTCTTTGCCGTCCGAGTTGGCGGTCGATCTACATTTTGAATATTCGGTCTAGGCCGTATTACGCAAGGGAACAACTTTGCCTGTAGATATTTGGCAGAAAAGCCTTTCTGTGCTGCATGAAGAGTTATCAGCACAACAGTTCAATACCTGGATAAAACCGCTTCAGGTGGAGACGACAGAGAACACACTCTGTCTGCTGGCGCCTAACCGCTTTATCAAGGAGTGGGTGGGTGATCGTTTCTTAAACCGCATCAGCGAGTTGATCCGTGATGTCAGTGGCGGAGTCATTACCACGGTGATGGTCGAGGTCGGTGGGCAGGCGGCGGTGATGCCCAAGTTTACCGGACGTCGTCGTCGTCGCACCACGCGCACTAGCCGTCAGTTTAGTCGTACGGAGCCCAGTTACAGTACAGAGCAACCGATGGCGTCAGTGGAGCCTGAGGCTGTACCTGTCGCGCCGACGCATTCGCCAAAGCCGCCAACCCCGGTGCGTCGCCATCAGCTCAACCCTGCGCCTGCGGAGACCGTCGCTGAGGTGGCGGTACAGCAGGGGCAGCTGTTTGAGGCACCGCCTGGTGCTGCTGATACGATCCCTATGCCCGTAGCGCCGAGCATTATCACTCAGTCGAAGACGGGGGGGCGCAAAGTAGAGGTCGAGGGTGGCATCAAGCACAAGAGTCACTTAGTCGATCACTACACCTTCGATACTTTTGTCGAGGGTAAGTCGAATCAGTTGGCTCGTGCTGCCGCCTCTCAGGTCGCGGAGAACCCCGGCGGCTCCTACAACCCACTATTCCTTTATGGTGGCGTTGGTCTGGGTAAGACGCACTTGATGCACGCGGTCGGCAATGCGTTGGTGGCAAAGAATCCGGATGCCAAGATTGTCTACTTAAACTCAGAGCGCTTCGTTGCCGATATGGTGAAGGCGCTGCAGCTCAATGCGATTAGTGAGTTCAAACGCTTCTATCGTTCGGTCGATGCACTGTTGATTGACGACATTCAATTCTTTGCCGGCAAGGAACGTTCACAAGAAGAATTCTTCCATACTTTCAATGCTTTACTTGAAGGTGGTCAGCAGATGATTCTGACTTGTGATCGCTACCCGAAGGAGATAAAGGGCCTGGAAGAGCGGCTGAAATCACGCTTTGGCTGGGGCTTAACCGTCGCGGTCGAGCCGCCTGAGTTAGAGACGCGGGTGGCGATCCTGATGAAGAAGGCCGAGCAGGCCAATGTCGATCTCCCCCCTGATGCTGCCTTCTTTATCGCGCAGCGGATCCGCTCTAATGTACGCGAGCTGGAGGGGGCGCTGAAGCGTGTCATCGCCAATGCGCATTTCACCGCGCGCAAGATTGATATTAGCTTGATCAAGGAGTCGTTGAAGGACTTGCTGGCGCTGCAGGACAAGCAGGTCAGTATCGATAACATTCAGCGCACCGTGGTCGAGTATTACAAGATTAAGATTGCCGACCTATTGTCGAAGCGGCGAACACGTTCGATCGCGAGGCCACGTCAGGTGGCGATGTCGCTGTCGAAGGAGTTGACCAATCACTCGTTGCCGGAGATCGGTGACGCCTTCGGCGGCCGAGACCATACGACGGTGCTACACGCCTGTCGCAAAATTAAGGAATTACGAGGGTCTGATAACGACATTCGTGAAGACTACCAAAACTTATTACGTTCGCTAACAACTTAATTTAGCACTCATAACATACTATATTTTAGAGGATTTTAAACAGACTCATGAAATTTACTATTGCCCGTGAAGCTTTGTTGCAACCGCTTAACCTGGTTGCTGGTGTAGTAGAGCGCCGTCAGACTCTGCCTATCCTGTCTAATGTACTGCTGCGTCTCGAAGAGGGCGTGTTATCACTTACCGGCACCGACCTAGAGGTTGAATTAGTCGGCCGCGTTGAACTTGAGGACCCCGAGGCAGTCTCCGGTGAGATTACCGTGCCGGCTAAAAAGCTCGTGGATATCTGCAAGTCGTTACCTGATGGTGCTGTGATCAGCTTTGTCGTCGACAATCAACGTGCTGTTGTGAAGAGTGGGCGTAGCCGTTTTACTTTATCCACACTGTCTGCGGCCGACTTCCCTGCCATTGATGATGAGCCGAGCAACCAGCAGTTCTCGTTGACCCAGGGTGAGTTGAAGCGTTTGATCGATTGCACGGCTTTTGCGATGGCGCAGCAAGACGTGCGTTACTACCTCAACGGCATGCTTTGGGAGATCAAGAACAATACCTTTAAGGCTGTTTCTACCGATGGTCACCGGCTGGCGATGTGTACGCTAAACCGCAGTCTGGAGGTCGATATCGACCGCCAATTGATCTTGCCGCGCAAGGGTGTGCTGGAGATGAACCGACTGCTGCTCAGCGAGGACGATAGTGTTGAGCTAGTGTTGGGTGACAATCACCTGCGGGCGAAGACGGAAGCCTTTACCTTTACCACTAAGCTGGTCGACGGTAAGTTCCCTGACTATGAGCGTGTATTACCGCAGGGGGCGATCAACATCGCCAACGCCGATCGCTCTGAGCTGAAGCAGGCACTGTCGCGTGTGGCGATCCTCTCTAACGAGAAGTACCGTGGTGTACGCTTAAAATTCGAGACCGATACGGTAAATATCGTCGCCAATAACCCGGAGCAGGAAGAGGCCGAAGAGGTCGTGAGCCTGGAGTATAATGGTGCACCTATCGAGATAGGCTTCAACGTTAGCTATATCCTCGACGTGTTGAGTGTATTGAATTGTGCGCAGGTGAAGTTCTCCTTGGTCGACGCGGTCACATCGGCGAAGATCGAGGAGTCGGTTGCCAACGGTATCAGTGAAGCGCTCTACGTCATCATGCCGATGCGTCTTTAGTCCTTGTTAATCATTAGGTTGTTTGTCGAGAGTGTTTTTTGATGTTCAGTAAACTCTCGATCACGCGGGTGCGCAATATTGCCGAACAGGTGGTGATGCCGCTCGCACAGATTAATATCTTTTATGGCGAAAACGGCAGCGGTAAGACCAGTATTCTAGAGGCGATCCACATGGTCTCTTTGGCGCGTTCGTTTCGTCATAGCCAGGCCCGCCCGGTGATCAGCCGCGGTGAGCAGAGCTTGGTGGTTCATGCACAGCTTAAGGATCGTGGCAGCTTGCGCTCGGTGGGTATTCAACGCTCGTTGCGTGGTGAGCCGTTGATTCGCATCGATGGTGAGTCGGTGAGGAGTGTCTCGGCGCTGGCGAGTTTACTCCCGGTGCTGGTGCTAGATGCCGGCGCCTTCCTATTGCTCGAGGGCAGTTCGAAGGTACGTCGTCAGTTTTTGGATTGGGGCGTGTTCCACGTGGAACAAAACTTCCTCAACACATGGAAGTCGTATCAACGCTGCCTCAAACAGCGGAATTCACTGCTGCGTAGCAGTGGAATAAATAGCTCACAAATGGCAATATGGGACGTTGAATTAGTACGCTATGCCCAGGCTATTGATGAGTATCGAAAACGCTATTTTCAAGGGTTTGAGGCGGTATTTGGCCAGGTGTTGGCAGAGCTAACCGAATTAGATGGTTTGAGTTTGCATTATCGTCGAGGCTGGGAAGAGGGCAAGGAATTAGGCGATGTGTTGACGGCTTCGCTGTCGAGAGATTTACAGCTTGGTTATACTCAATATGGTGCACAGCGAGCCGATTTAAAGATTCGCTATCGCGGTGTTGATGCCGCGACGTTACTTTCACGTGGTCAGCAGAAGATTGTTGCGGCTGCGTTGAAAATCGCCCAGGGCTTATATTATAAGCAGCTGCTGCAACGCCCCTGTATTTTCCTGGTCGATGATTTGCCAGCAGAGATCGACAAGCGACACCGTCAGACACTGTGTGATCTTTTTTTGGCGCAAGATGCTCAGGTGTTTATGACCTGTATCGACAAGGCGAGTGTGATGTCTTGTTTTCAGAGCAATGAAGAATTAGAGGTGTTTCACGTGGAACATGGATGCGTGAGACAACAGCCTTCAGACGAAGGCAATATCGGAGAGAGTAATGACTGAAGAGAAAAACTACGACTCGTCCAGTATCAAAGTCCTAAAGGGTTTAGATGCGGTACGTAAACGCCCAGGCATGTATATCGGTGACACCGACGATGGTAGCGGTCTACACCATATGGTCTTCGAAATCGTCGACAACTCGATCGACGAGGCCTTGGCGGGTTTTTGTAATGAGGTTTGTGTCACCATTCACCCCGATGAATCTGTCACCGTCTCAGATGACGGCCGCGGCATTCCCACCGATATCCATGAAGAGGAGGGGGTTTCAGCTGCAGAGGTCATCATGACTGTGCTGCACGCCGGCGGTAAGTTCGACGACAACACGTATAAAGTATCTGGTGGTCTGCACGGTGTCGGTGTCTCGGTGGTGAACGCACTCTCCGAACACCTGAAAATGACCATTCGACGCAATGGTCAGGTACACGAACAGGTCTATGTACACGGTGTACCTCAAGCGCCGCTGGCTGTTGTCGGAGAGACCGATCGCAGTGGCACCGAGGTCACCTTCATGGCTTCGAGCGAGACCTTCAGTAATATTGAATTTGTCTTCGAACAGCTTGCCAAGCGTCTACGTGAGTTGTCATTCCTTAACTCGGGTGTTCGCATCGTCTTAAAAGATGAGCGCAGTGGTAAGGAAGAGGTGTTCGAGTACGAGGGCGGCTTAAGTGCCTTCGTCAACTATCTGAATCAGAACAAGCAGACCGTCAATAAGGTCTTTCACTTCACGCACCAGTATGAAGATATTGGTGTCGAGGTGGCGCTGCAGTGGAATGACTCCTATCAGGAGAGCATTCACTGTTATACCAATAACATTCCACAGCGTGACGGTGGTGCTCACCTCGCCGGTTTCCGTAGTGCATTGACGCGAAATTTGAACAGCTATATCGAGCGTGAAGGGTTGGCAAAAAAGTCCAAGGTCAATACCTCGGGTGACGATGCTCGTGAAGGTTTGACCGCGATTGTCTCGGTCAAGGTGCCTGATCCCAAATTCTCCTCGCAGACCAAAGATAAGCTGGTCTCCTCCGAGGTGAAGGGCGCTGTTGAGAACGCCATGAGTAATAAGTTTGGCGACTACCTGGCTGAGAATCCCAACGAAGCGAAACAGGTCGTGCAGAAGATGCTCGACGCCGCTCGTGCGCGTGAGGCGGCCCGTAAGGCACGTGAGATGACGCGTCGTAAAGGCGCTCTGGATATCGCCGGCTTACCGGGTAAGTTGGCGGATTGCCAAGAGAAAGATCCGGCCCTCTCTGAAATTTACCTGGTGGAGGGTGACTCTGCGGGCGGTAGTGCGAAGCAGGGTCGCAACCGTAAGAATCAGGCGATTCTGCCGTTGAAGGGTAAGATACTCAACGTCGAGAAGGCGCGCTTCGACAAGATGTTATCCTCTGTTGAGGTTGGCACCATTGTAACGGCGTTAGGCTGTGGTATCGGCAAGGACGAATTCAACGTCGAGAAGCTGCGTTACCACTCCATCGTCATCATGACGGATGCCGACGTGGATGGTTCACACATCCGCACACTATTACTGACCTTCTTCTTCCGTCAGATGCCGGAGTTGATCGAGAACGGTCACATCCTCATTGCTCAACCGCCGCTTTATAAGATTGCCAAGGGTAAACAGGAGCAGTATCTGAAGGACGAGGAGGCGATGGACAGCTTCATGACAGAGAGCGCTTTAGACGGCGCTAGTCTGCACGTGAATGTCGATGCACCGGCGATTTCCGGTACTGCGCTCAGCGCGCTGCTGGAAGAGTTCCGCAAGGTCATGGGGTTGATCGAGCGCCTATCGAAGGTCTATCCACAGGAAGTATTGCGCGAGCTGGTTGAGTTTGACGCGTTGACTGTGGCCGGTCTTGGCACCGAGAGCATCGTCACAGATTGGTGTGTCAAGCTGCAGACGAAGCTGGATATTGATACTCGCAGTGGTGCTAACCGCTACACCGTAACAGCGGCGAAAGACCCTGAGCGTGAGCTGTGGTTGCCCCAGGTGATCATCACCGAACACGGGCTGCCGACAACCTACGCACTCAATCAAGACTTCTTCGCCTCTAACGACTACAAAGCGATTCTCGCCCTGGGCGATAAGCTGGATAACTTGTTGGAGCCAACGGCGTATATTAAGCGCGGTGAGAAGACGGCTGACATCGATAACATCGAGCAGGCGATCGAATGGTTGATGAAAGAAGCACGTCGTGGCTATAACATTCAGCGCTACAAGGGACTGGGTGAGATGAACCCAGAGCAGTTGTGGGAGACCACGATGGACCCCGAGGTCCGCCGCATGCTGGTGGTAACCATCGATGATGCTATCGGTGCCGATCAGATCTTTACCACGCTGATGGGCGATCAGGTTGAGCCGCGTCGCGACTACATCGTCGAGAACGCGCTGAGCGTCGCCAACCTCGACGTCTAGTATGGGGTAGATGAGATCACCGCCTTAGGGCAGTGAATAATAAAAGGCCGCTAAATAGCGGCCTTTTTTGTGCCCGAAGAAAAGTATCGACGTAACCTGTGAAGCTGTAGCGTCGCACAACGAGCGAAACGATGAAGCTATGAAGTACGAAGGGGTGATGGAAAAGCAGCGTAGTTGCTCTGGCCAGGACAGGGTGGATGAATGATGAGTGTTTATCGAGGGACATCGTTGAGGGCCAACGATGTAGGCGAACAACGCATTGGCTGAGGGGCTGTGTCGCTGCGATATAACGGTTTAATTGAGTGATGCGAGGCAGTGTCTGCCTGGCCAGCGAATAAGGCTTCTCGCCGCTCTGACAGGCTCCCTGTGAGCAGCACAGTGAGGAAGATAGTGAAGCAGGTAGTGAAGAGCTAGCGAGAGGCTGTACGGATCGAGCAGGCAAAAAAAAGCCGGCGAATATAGCCGGCAAACGGACCAAAAAGAATGAAGCTGTTAGTTTAACCACAGCATCGGAATGGTGAGCAGGGTGAGCACGCTGAGTACCATATTGAATTGATGCTGGCGGCGTGGACACTGTAGTAGCTTGTTGATGCTGCTGCCTGATACAGCCCAGATGCCGATGGCAGGGAGGTTGGCGAGGGTAACGATGGTACAGATAATCAGGCCGGCGGAGAGGCCGCTGCCGACCTGGCTGGCAAAGCCCATGGAGGCGACGGCGAGCATCCAGATACCGGGATTAATCGCCTGGATGAAAGCGCCTTGCAGAAAACCGATGGGTGTTTTGACGGTGGTGGCTTCGTCATCTGCCTTGGCGCTGCTGCCGAAGGTGAGCTGGTAACCGAGGTAGAGCAGGTAGCCGGTGCAAAGATAGAGCAACACATGGTTCAGCCAGGGATAGATTTCGAACAGTTGACCGGCACCGCAGGTGACCAGCAGCAGCATGATAAACAGGCCGATGTTGCAGCCGAGCAACAGCGGTAGGGTTCTGTTAATGCCGAAGTTAGCGCCGGAGTTTGCCAGCAACAGGGTGTTGATGCCCGGTGCGATGGAGGCGACGAACGAGAAGGTCGCGGCGGCGAAAAGCGTTGTTAAGCTGGCGAAGGTTAACATGGGTGCAGTCTCTATTTTATTGTTAGAAAGCTTGTGGCTGTATGGTGCAATTCTATGCCTGTCGGACGAGAAAAAGATTCTTTAAATAGAGGGCAATCGGTGTATTATTGGGAAAAATTTCTAACTAGCTTGAGTAGATGAAAATGGTTTCTCTCGATACGAAAGACAAAAAAATACTTTCCTATTTGCAGGCCGATGCAACCATCTCTCTCTCGGTCTTGGCCGAGCGTGTGAATCTGTCGACCACGCCGTGTTGGAAGCGCGTCAAGCGGCTGGAGGATGAGGGGGTGATCGTCAAGCGGGTGGCACTACTGAACCCGGAACAGGTCAGCCTGCCGACGTCGATCTTCATGACGCTGTCGATCGTCAACCACAGCGCCAAGTGGATGAACGAATTCAATAGCGTGGTGGAGAAGTTTGACGAGGTGATGGAGGTGTATCGGATGACCGGGGAGTTCGATTACATGCTGCGGGTGCAGGTGAAGGATATCCATTCCTTCGACCGCTTCTACAAGCGGCTGATGGAGCAGCTCGATGGTGTCACCAAGGTGACCTCGAGCTTCGCCATGGAGACGATTAAATACACCACGGCGCTGCCCCTCTAGTCGGGCTTTCTCGCTCGACGCGTTAGTTCAGCGTCGAGATCAGCTCACACTCGCTCTCGATCCAGTTCTTTACCTCTTCCTTTAACTGCTCGGCGGTCTTGCCAGCGCTGTCGATCTTCTCACCGATGGACAGCGTGACGGTGCCGGGGAATTTCGCCAGCCCCTCGCTGGGCCAGAACTCGCCGGCGTTGTGGGCGACCGGAATGACGGCCACCTCGGCGGCAACGGCGAGGGCGGCACCGCTCTTGGCGTGTTTGCCGCTCTTGCCGGGTAAGATACGCGTGCCCTCGGGGAAGATTAACACCGAGATGCCCTCGGCGAGGCGCGCCTTGCCCTTCTCCATCACCTGACGGATCGCCTGGCGTGGGTTACCGCGGTCGATGGCGATCGGCTTCAGCAGGCTGAGCCCCCAACCGAAGCCGGGGATGCGCAGCAGCTCGCGCTTGAGCGTCGTCGACAGCGGCTGGAACAGCAGCTGTAGATAGATCGTCTCCAGCGAGCTCTGGTGTTTGGCGAGCACCACGCGTGGGCCATCAGCAGCGATATTGTCGAGGCCTTTGATCTCGTAGCGAATGCCACAGGTCACCTTCAACCACCAGCAGATGAAGCGATTCCATAGCAGTAGGTACTTACTGCGAATGCTGAAGGGTAGCAGCCCGAAGAAGATCATCCCGGTCGTGCCAAACCAGAAAGCGCTGATGCCGTAGCCGATGTAGAAGAGAATCGCGCGCAGTTTAAGCCCGAGTGTTACTGGCCTGTTCATAAAGTTCACCTGAAAGAATTTGGTCGACGACCGCGTTGAGGTCATCGCAGATTGTCAGTCCCGTCCACAGTGGGTCCTGGGCAATCTTTTTGAGAGTACGTTCGCCCTTGCCGGTCTTAACTAACACCGGTGTGCAGCCCCGCAGCATGCCTGCCTCTAGGTCGCGTAGGCTATCCCCCACCATCGGCACACCACGGGCACTACAGCCCATGTGTTGCTCGATGTTGACGATCATCCCGGCCAGCGGCTTGCGACAGTCGCAGTTGACGTCCGGGGTGTGGGGGCAGAACTCGATGGCGGCGATGTGGCCACCGACGGCATCGAGTAGCGCCTGCATCTTGCGATGCATGGCGTGTAGTTCGTCGAGATCGTAGTAGCCGCGGCCGATGCCGGACTGGTTGGTGGCGATATAGACCTGGTAGCCGGCGTCACAGAGCCGCCCGATCGCCTCGATACTGCCGGCGATGGGCTGCCACTGATCGACCGTGCGTACGTAGTCGTCGCTGTCCTGGTTAATCACCCCGTCGCGGTCGAGAATGACCGCCTTGGGGATGCCCAGTGAGCTGCAATCGAACACCGCGCCGCCTACCCTTGTAGCTCAGAGATGTCGGCGATCTGTGCGAACAGCGCAGTCAGCTGACGCAGCAGGTTGATGCGGTTAGTGCGCACGGCGGCGTCCTCGTCCATCACCATTACCGATTCGAAGAAGCTATCGACGGGCTCTTTCAGTGCCGCTAGACGCTGTAGCGCCTCGCTGTACTGACGCTCGGCACAGAGACCGGGGATCTGCGTCGCCAGCTCGGCCAGGGTGGCATTCAGCGCCTGCTCCGAGGCATCGCTGAGCAGGGCACTGTCGATGGCGGTGCTGCTGTTGTCGCTGGCCTGCTTGGCGAGGATGTTCTTCACTCGCTTGTTGGCACTGGCCAGCGCGTCGGCCTGCTCAAGTTGACGGAACGCCTCGACCGCGTCGATGCGCAGCGCGAAGTCGGCGCAGTTGTGTACCTGGCCGGGTTGCTGCAATACGTTCTGTACCGCGATCACCGTCTCGGTGCTGATGCCGGCATCTTGGTTGATGGCGCGGTAGCGGTCGAAGATGAAGGCGTTGACGTCGGCGGCGGTGTTGGCGTTGGCCAGCTTATCGCCGTATTGGGCAACCGCCTGCTCGATCAGCTTGCACAGGTCGATGTTGAGGAAGCCGTGTTCGGCGATGATGCGAATCACCCCGAGGGCGGCACGACGCAGTGCGAAGGGGTCTTTCGAGCCCGTCGGTGGCTGGTTGATGCCGAAGATACCGACTAGCGAATCGAGGCGGTCGGCGAGGGCGACGGCGCAGCCGGTGAGGGTGGTCGGCAGTGCCGGGCTGGCGCCCTTGGGCAGGTATTGCTCGACCATCGCCATGGCCACTTCCTGGTTCTCGCCCTCGGCTAGCGCGTAGTGGTAACCGGCGATGCCCTGCATGTCGGAGAACTCGGTGACCATCTCGCTGACTAGATCGGCCTTACAGAGTTGACCGGCGCGCTCGGCGTCGTCGCGGTTGCCGCCGATCAACTCGGCGATGGTGGCGGCGAGGCCGGCGATGCGCTGGCTCTTCTCCCAGACACTGCCTAGCTGCGCCTGAAACACGATCGGCTTCAGGCGTTCACAACGGGCGGCCTGCGATGACTTCTTATCGGTCTCGAAGAAGAAGGCGGCGTCGGCGAGGCGAGGGCGAATAACGCGCTCGTTACCGTTGATCACCTGGGCCGGATCGTTGGAGGCGAGGTTGGCGAGGAAGATGAAGTTGGGCAGTAGCTGGCCCTGCTCATCTTCGACGTGGAAATACTTCTGGTGCTCGGCCATCGAGGAGATCAGCGCCTCCCGGGGCACGCTGAGGAAGCGCTGGTCGAACTGACCGGTGAGGGCGACGGGCCACTCGACCAGGCCGGTAACCTCGTCCAGTAGGGCGGCTTCGACGACGGCGCGGGCACCCAGTTGATCGGCCTGCTGCTGTACCTGATCCTTGATCAGCGCTTGACGCTGTTGATAGTCAGCGATCACTTTGCCTTGCTCTAGCAGCACCTGCTGGTAGTCGCCGGCGTGCTCAAAACGGATCGCCTGCTTGCACATGAAGCGGTGACCGCGGCTGTCACGGCCGCTGTTGAGCCCGAGGATCTCAGCGTCGACGACGTCGCTGCCGTTGAGCATTACGATCCATTTCACCGGTCGCACAAACTCGATGCGGCTGGCGCCCCAGCGCATGCGCTTGGCGATAGGCAGTGCCTTCAGGGCGTTGTTGACGAAGCCGGGTAGCAGGGCGGTACAGGGCTGACCCTGAATCGACTGGCTGAAGGCCAGCTGCTCTCCCTTCGGCGTTTCTTTGCGACCGAGTTCGGCGACGCTGATGCCGAGACCGCGGGCGAAACCTTCGGCGGCGCGGGTCGGGTTACCGTCGGCGTCGAAGGCGGCCTTGACGTTGGGGCCGAGCTTCTCGACCACGCTATCGGGCTGGCTCTGCTGCAAGTCTTTGATCAATACGGCAAGGCGGCGCGGCGCGGCGAACCACTGTAGCTCGCTGTAGCTGAGCTTGGCATCGGCGAGGTCGCGGATGATCGAGTCGCGGAAGCTGAGACCGAGCTTCTTGAGGTTCTTTGGCGGCAGTTCTTCGGTGCCAATCTCGACGAGGAAGTGTTGGGTGCTCATTATTTTTTCTCCGCCAGTTGGGCCAGGGCTTGCTCGCGTAAGCTGGCAGGGGCAAGGGGGAAGCCGAGTTTGGCACGGCTAGCTAAATAGGTCTCGGCGACGGCGCGAGACAGGGTGCGCACGCGCAGGATGAAGCGTTGACGCTCGGTGACCGAGATGGCGTGGCGGGCGTCGAGCAGGTTGAAGTAGTGTGACGCTTTCAATACATGCTCGTAGGCGGGTAGGGCTAAGCCCTCATCGATCAGACGCAGACAGGCGGCCTCGGATTCATCGAAGGCGCTGAACATGAAATCGACGTTGGCGTGCTCGAAGTTATAGGTCGACTGCTCGACTTCGTTCTGGTGATAGATATCGCCATAGGTGACCGGGCCCTCAGGGCCGTGGGTCCAGATCAGGTCGTAGACGCTGTCGACACCCTGCAGATACATCGCGATGCGCTCAAGGCCGTAGGTGATCTCGCCGGTGACTGGGAAGCACTCGATGCCGCCGACCTGTTGGAAGTAGGTAAACTGGGTCACCTCCATGCCGTTCAGCCAGACTTCCCAACCGAGACCCCAGGCGCCCAGTGTCGGGGATTCCCAGTTGTCTTCGACGAAGCGGATATCGTGCACGTCGGTGTCGATGCCCAGCGCCTTCAGCGATTCTAGGTAGAGCTCTTGGATATTGTCCGGGCTCGGCTTCATCACCATCTGGAACTGGTAGTAATGCTGCAGGCGGTTAGGGTTTTCACCGTAACGGCCATCGGTGGGACGGCGGCTCGGTTGCACATAGGCGGCGTTCCACGTCTCCGGGCCGATCGCCCGTAGAAAAGTACCCCAGTGGAAGGTGCCGGCACCGACTTCCATATCGAGGGGCTGCAAGATCACGCAGCCCTGTTTTGCCCAAAATTCTTGCAGTGCGAGGATCAACCCCTGAAAGGTCTGCGCATTGGCTGTTTGTTGTGTCACCTAAGCCACCTATTGTCGTTAAAAATCGTCATTAAAAGAGCGTCAAACGCCTCTGGGCGGAGTAAGGACTCACTCCACACGCTTTGCGCTGACGCTGATATTGGGTCGAACAGACGCTGGTTGGCCGTTAAAAAGGCGTGCATAACCAGTGTTTATCATTCAGCCGGGCATTATAACCTGTTATTGGCTTCGGTTCATTGTCTGCGCACACCCTGTTGCAGTCGATTGCGAGCGCCTAGCGGAATGCTATAAGATGCCGGGCAACATCGACTTTGTCGCGCCCGGAAAACACCCGATGGCGACATCACCACGCAGCCCGGTAACAGCACTATGCCCGACTCTACCCCCGATACCCCAACGCTAAAGGCTCGTCTAGTGCACGGCGTGCTTCGCGCCATGGGACTATTGCCACTGCGCCTGTTGCGTGGCATCGGCACCGCCGCCGGATATCTGATGTGGCGACAACAGGGCCGCGCCTACAAGGTCACTCAGAAGAACATCGAGCTGTGTTTTCCCGAGCTCGACCAGCAGCAGCGCCAACAGCTGGTGCGTCGTTCGCTGGAGGAGACCGCTAAGGTCGGTGCCGAGCTGGCCCAGGTATGGGCGGCGCCGTGGCAGCGCACCCGCGACAAGATTGTCGAGGTCGAGGGCCAGGCACTGTTCGAAGAGGCGATCGCCACCGGTCGCGGCACCGTGCTGTTGGCCCCGCACCTAGGCAACTGGGAAGTGTTGGGCCTGTACCTGCAGGATGTGACACAGATGACCGTGCTCTACCAGCCGCCCAAGCAAGCGGCGTTGGAGTGGGTGATCAAGTCCTCGCGGGAACGCTCTGGCTCGGTGTCGGTGCCGACCAATAAGCGCGGTGTGTTGTCGCTGATCAAGACACTGCAAAACGGCGGTACCACCGGCATCTTGCCGGACCAGCAGCCGGATTTAAGCGGCGGCAGCTTCGCGCCGTTCTTTGGCGTGCAGGCACTGACCGTGACGCTGGTCGATAGCCTGCTTCGGCGCAACGGCTGCGTTGCCGTGATGGGCTATGCCAAGCGTGTCGAGGGGGGTTATAAGATTATCTTCAGCGCCCCCGATCAGGATATTTACCACGAGGACCGCGATCAGGCGCTGGCGGCGATGAACCGCTCCGTCGAGGCCTGCGTGCGCCAGTGCCCGGAGCAGTATCAGTGGGAATACAAGCGCTTTAACAAGCAGCCGGAAGGTCAGCCGCGCTTCTACAAAGGCTTATAATCGTCCTCCGGCCGGCGTGCGAGCAGCCAGGCTTGGCCGGCGATAGAGGCATCTTCACAGTAGTCCAACACCTGCAGCTCGGGGAATAATTGCAACAACTCGCCGCGCTGTAGCACGAAGTCGGGATTGCTGGGGCCGTTTTGATTGTCGACGGTGAAGGTCTGGTAGAACAGCAGGCCGCCGGGGCGCAGCGCCTCGGCGATCGCCGCACAGCTGGCGCGGTGCAGGAAATAACTGACACAGATAACATCGTACTGTTTCGCCGCCGGCGGCTGACGCTCGACATCGCGGGCCAGGGTGTCGATGTGCAGGCCGCGACGCTCGGCAAACTGCTCGAGCTGGGCGAGGCCGACCGGTGACAAATCCCAGCCATCGACGCTCAAGCCATGTGCTGCTAGTAGTAACGCATTGCCGCCGAGGCCACAGGCTAAATCCAGCGCTCGGCCGCTGGCGGGCAGTTGTTGATGGTGCTGGCGCAATACCGCCGCCGCAGTAGGCTGCTCACGCGGCTGTTGATAGCGTGCATCCCACTTTGCCTGTTTGCTGTTATCCATCGATCTCACTCCGCCTGCGGCCATTGTTTGGCCGGCATTGTACGCGAAGCTGGTGCTGCGCGCATATGCAGGCTTTCTAAATCTAGCGTTAAACCGTAATCCATCGAGCCCTTATCACAACTGTCAGCCTAATAAAAAATAACAGCCCCCCGACACTGAATGCAGCACTATAACCATAATTAAGGCGTTAGATCTGAGCCAACAGTAAACAGATACATCGGTACGCTGCTGCTAGCCAAAACAGCTAAAGCTGGCCTGTGATGGTCAGAAGCGCTGCAATCAAGCTAGATAAGTTAATGTAAATCGTTTAGTTTATTCGCCACTAAAAAAATAATGAATCTCAGTGTGACAACTCCACGGTGGTGTAGCGCAGGTTGCGGTGACATACGCTGACAGGAATGAGGGCGTTCTAGTGGAAAATAATAGGCCAGAATATGCTGGTTTTTGGTTAAGGTTTGCTGCGATCTCATCTATATGCTTGCAAGTAAACTGACAATTATATCAATAGACTTAGGAAAATTACTGGCAACATTTGAATGTTTCATTTTTAATTTTTTAAAAATAAATTAACCGGAGATTCACGGTAATGACTATTTGTTGTACGGGTGAGTACTAAGCTCAAAAATGAATGCGGGTTAACTATCGGGTTGGGTCTGGTGAACCTGGTTATGAAAAAATAAAAATCATTGGACTGTGAGGTAAGCAGTATGAAGGTAAAAGTAAGAGTTGGTTTTTTTCGTTTTATATTTTATTTTTTTATTCTTGTTATATTTTATGCGTTTTTAACTGGTAACAGTCCTTTCAGGGTAGAAAGAGGTGTTGAGGGCAGGGCAATAAAAGTTAATGAAAGTGATGTGGTTGATAGTGGCCTATTAGAGAGTAATGTAGATTGCTTGGAATATGCTTCCTCTGGTCAGTTGGTGGTTTTAGGGTGTATGCTGGGTTTGACTGATTTGGCCGTTGCTGAACATGTCGCTTTTGTTAATACATATGGTTATACAAATAATGAAATAGAGGGTTACAAAATTGCTTTAGAGAATTGTCGAGAATCTCGCTGTTCTGAGGCTATTAAAATACATATTGCTTCCGTTATTTTAAATACAACAAAAGACTGTGAAGAGTGTGTTGATATTGTATTAAATGGGTTGCTCTCGCCGAATATACGTATCAGATATCTAACGGCTACTCGACTGACTATGTTTGATAGTACTGATTATGTTGATGAACTGAATGAGGCGTTAACAAGAGAGCCAGATGCCAGCGTCTCTATGGCGCTAGAAGAAACTATTCGGCAGCTCAAAGAGATTGAGGTCAATGGGGCGGCCACCCACCTTAATACCTGTGAACGGCTCAATACAGCCATTGACTGATAGCGATGTATCGGACTGACTACCACAAAATCACTTAAATTGGCTGGATGGCTTGGACAAGAATGTTGACCGATTTGATCAGTTTGTTGGCAAGCTAGGCGTTATTGATACGGAAGAAATGAAGTGACAATTGACGGGCCATGTGAGTGTCATCCTAACGAGTATGAGGAATGATCTTGGATATTAATACGTTAGTTTTTATTGTTAGTATGTTCGTTTGGAATGTTTTATGTTTTGTTATTTATGTTAGGTTGATTAAGCTCCATAGCGACGCCGTATCTAGTTGGCCAAAATTGACATTTTTTGGTTTGAGGCTAGATCATCTGCTGGTAGTTATTTATCGGTATCTTTGTTTTGTGTTCAGCCTTAGATTTTTGAAGTTGTCAGATAGTCGTTTAAATATTCTGATTGTTCTTAATGTTGCAGGTGGTATTGTTATGTTGATTAGTATTTTTTTGGAGGTTTTTTTAAGGAGTAATTAGCTGGTTTTCAATGTTTCTAGGGTGTGTTAATTATCAGTCCACCCTGTTTAAGCTCTTACGTCACGTTTAGACGATTAGGGAGGCGAGACTATGGTTTATTATCTTTTAATTGCAATAGTATTTTTAATATTCCTCACATCATTGATAGTATTCTATGCATACAAAACCTTACCTAAAAAGTATTTCTTTTTAATAATTTTTATTCTCATTGCCACATCTTTGATGACATTAAAAATCACGGAGAAAAACGTTATTGTCGGCTCTATCCCATCTGCTTTAAAGGTTGATGAGGTCCTTTATAATAATGAGGAATCTTGGGGGTTCGGCCCTGGCGGTAATGAGGCGGGAATCAGAGTGTTTCAGTTAACGCCATCAGTGGTTTCAGAAATTAAAGCGAAAGGAATAAGTTTTTTTCAGAATATGGCCGTTGATCGCTCGCAAAGACGAATGACACGCTCGTTTACAGAGTGGAATGTAACACCTGTTAAGTCAACGAGATATTGGAAAAGAAGTAAAGAGACAGAAATATTAGATATTTACGATTATGTTTGTGCCTATGGTTTTTGTATTGATATCGATAGTGAAATGGTTGAGCTAGCTAATCAGATGGTGAATGAATCAGGTAATTTCTATTCATTCGGTCGTATAGGCTTAATCATCGTAAGCCCAAGTAAAAAAACAGTCGTGTATCTATATAATGGTTAAGGAAGTAGGCCTAACTTAAAGCGGATATAACAAGGGTTAACCATGACACCTTAGTCTGTCGATCGTCATCATACCAAGGTGCCACTTTCGTCTTGTATTAAGCGCTTTTAACGCTTCTAACGCTTTTTGTATTTACTGTAATCCTCGTAGCGGCGTCGGCCATAGGCGATTGCTTGGTCGCTACTTTTATAGTGACGCAGCGCATCGGGGTATGATTCACGGTGTAGCTCTTCCATCGGTAGCGACTCCATGGATTGGACATAGAGCTGTTGTAGGTGATCTGCGCTGTCATCAACAGCGAAGGATTGTTTGCTCTGCGGCGCTTTTACCCCGGCCAGCGGATCATCGGTGCGCGCTGTGTCGAGGGTTAATACGCTGGCAATGTCGGGCGCGGCGGCATCGCGTTTGGTCAAGGGCGCAAGGTCGAAGCGTGTTTGCAGGGTTTTTAAAATGGCGGTGTGATCTAACGGTGTGCCACCTTCTTCGGCGCGGTAAACGGTACCGGCTGCAATTAAAGGGGATACTAGTACCGTCGGTACCCTTGGACCAAAGCGGGTGAAATCAAAACCGTACATACCGGTACAGCTGTCCGGCGCGACGGCATTCGCCGGTGGTGGCACATGGTCATAGCAGCCGCCATGTTCATCGTAGGTAATTATCAGCAGGGTTTTCTCCCAAGCCGCTGAGTTTTTCAAGGTGTCGTAGACTTGTTGAATAAAGGCTTCGCCCTTAGCGACATCATAGTTGGGGTGCTGGCTGTTGCCGCCTTTGCCCCACTGCGGTTCAAGGAAGGTATAGTTGGCGAGCTGGTTGCTTTGGGCAGCCTGTTGAAAATCTTTAAATTCTCCGAAGTGTGCGTTGTCGGCATCGGTGATATCGGTATAGGAGGCACGGCTTAACGGCGGCGCGTCGTAGCCATAGATGGCCCAGCTTTGGCCGTTGTTGGCCAGTGCATTAAAGATGGTCGGTGCGGTATATTGCTTGTCTTTGTCATTCATGCGGCCCTGGGAGGTGGCCATGGTTGCGAAGGCGCGGTTGGGCAGCGTCTCGGTGGGCACGGAGCAGTACCAGTGATCGCATACCGCGTAGCCTTTTGCTAAGCCGGATAAAATGGGCAACATGGCCGGTGTGTACATTCCCATAATGCTCGATGGCGTGGTTCCCGGCATCACGTTCCAGCCTTTGCTTTTACCCTCCCAGCCCAGCGTGTAGGCGTAGTCTGTGACAAAGCCTTGGTTGGTTGCTGAGGGTGCCGGCGACGCTACCTGATGGTCGGAAAACAGTTGGCTGTTGGTGGCGAAATAGCCTTCGCCAGGGTCACTTCCGGGCATAAAATAAGGGTGTTCGTCAGCTTCGCTAATCTTGTAAACAGGGACAGCGTTACCGTGTTCATCGGGGTTGCTTTCGTTGCCGGTTAAGCCCTCGAAGGCATGCCCCAGAGGTGAGACATTGCCCTGCTCGGTATACAGGTAACCGAGCATATGATCGAAGGAGCGATTTTCCAGCATCAGCACCACAAAGTGCTCAATATTATTTAATTTATTGGATGTCGTCATAGTGATAGCTTCGCTTAGTGGATGGCGGTTGGTTGCTTCAGGGTTGCTTTTAATACTTCGCTGATTTTTAACCAGCGTTGGTTGGCTGAAACTTGATAGGGGTTTTTATTTTGCTTGCCTTTGTGTTGGGTTAAAGCCTCCTTGTGCGCTTGAAGTTTGGTATAGTGATAGGCGTAAACGGTATATTTTTCGTTGTCTTTAAAGGCGTTGTAGACGTTCTTGACGTTTTGCAGTGTGTCATCGATAAAGACGATATTTTTAATGGCTTTGGCGTCGGTGCGCGCCAGCAGACATTCCAACATTACCCCTTTATTTTGCCCAGCCACATACATCACCCCCTGTTGATAGGCGATGCGCCGCTCGGCATTACAGCTCGCGGGCTTGATGGGGCCGGCAATGCTGCTGATGCCGCTGTTGGTACCGAGCAGGGCATGACTATTGAGAAAGCTGAGAAAAGATTGCTGTTTATCCTCTGTCAAATAGAGATTGTCGAATTGATTTTCTGAGGCTGAAAGATTGCTGACGCCGCGGGCGGTTAACACCAATACTTTCGAGCCTTTGTCGGTTAGTTCACGCAGAACACCGGGGATGATTGGGTCGGTGTAGGGCATATTGTTGATCGACAACAGCAGTGCAGAAATCTGTAGCAGTTCCTTATTTTTTTCCGCCACGCGAAAATTTGATGAAGAATTATTGCTAATTAATTCCGACTGCCAGCTGTACCAGGCCGGGCCACCCAAGTACTGGCATTTCGAGGGTGAATTTTGATCGTTACATTGCATCATGGTCAGGGTGTCATCGTCATCCATCACAATCAGGGTTTGTTCTATGCCTTTATTATCAAAACCCTCGACCAGTGTTTTGATGACCTCGAAGCTTTGCGCTGATTTGAGGTCAGCATGAGCGTAATTATTGCTGGATAGCAGTATCGATATCAGGCTCAGCAAACTTGTAATGCAATAGGATTTCCAGTTATTCATGATTTTCTCCAGAGAAACATTGGCGCTAGTGTTGGCTAGCGCCAGGCAAACATGTCAGTTATTTATTTTTCGCTGAGTAGTAAGGGCGTCGCGAAATATATTTTTGATGATCGGGGAACATGGCCATATAAAACTCACTCCAGCCACCTTGACGGACGCGAACCAGGTCGTATTTCTCTGGGAAAATTTGTGCCTGGGCAAAGGTCTCCGGGTTGGCGGTGGTCACCGTCAACAGGTTGGAGCCCAGTTGGCTGTTGGCAAATTGGCGAATCACCTCTTCCATATTCTCGGTGCCAAAATCTTCGCGAATATTAATGTCGACCGGCGCGGCGTTGGATAGGCCAATATTAATGGCGTCGATATTCCAATCATTTAAGCAGGTGAAAATATCGTGGGCTTGGGTTTTTGGCGGTTGATCCGACGGGCTGGGTGCCGCGCAAAAATCATCGGCGACCGGGTCGCCAATCAAGCGGCCATCGGGCGAGGCGCCCATGGTCAAACCGAGGCCGACGTTATCCTCGAAGGTGCCCACACCGGGCGTCACCGTAAAGGCAAACTTTCGCTCCGGTGTTGAGTACTTTTCAATGATCGCGTCATAGGCTTTTTTCACCGATGGCAGCGGGGTTTCAATACTGTCGCGAATGATACTGACACAGTGCCCGACTACTTCATCGGCAAACTGTTTCAGCTCTTCCGAGGTGGCCTCGCCAAACTTGGCGACTTGCAGTGCGTGGTTGCGTAGGTCTTTGTAACGAGCCGCTCGATCCTCTGAGCGAGCCTCGCCGGCAAAGCTGTTTTGGAAAGGCTCCTGCATGGTATTGCCCCAGTTGTTGTAAAGGGCTTGCAGCAGCTCCGGCAAGGTGGTGACGGCGGTGTCTGGATTAAATACCAGCTGCTTAATGACATAGAGTGAGTTGATGGCATCGGTGATGCCACACATCATCGGTGCGACGATATGGTACTCAGCGCCGCCATTGCTCATGTCTCGGCCGGACTCCATACAGCCGTCAGTCATCGCTGAAAACAGCGGGCTGGGGCAGACATTCCAGAGCGCGCCATAGTTGTTCATCAAAGTATTAAAGAAACCGCTGATCAGCCACTTGTACTGGGTGTAGAAGATCGTCATAAACTCATCGAAGCTATGAATGTCTTCCGCCGGTGGTGAGTTCCAACCGGTTTTCATGCCGCGTAAATGTACCCAGCCGGCACCGGCAATGGTAGCCCCTTGGTTCATGGCCATGCCAACGACGGGTAAAATCGGCACATAACTGAAGGCCCATTCACTCTTGCCGCCAATAATAGGCTCGTAACAGCCATCACAGACATAGTCGCGGGCGTCGCTGCGTGTGAGAGGACCGCTCTCGGCCAAGCCTTCACAGAGTTTGTCGTCGTTTAGCAGCACCGGGTGCGCACCGCCGGCGAGAATGGCTTTAGAGGCTTCGGCAATAATCTCTTTGTGCAATGGTGAATCCATGCCTTTGTGCACTCGCAGCGACAGACAGGGGGCGTTGAGTGGCAGCCGTCGCGCCGCGCGCAGACACATTAACGTGACCAGGTTGCAGCCATCTAGTCCCTGCTCATCATCCGTGGGCAGATAGCCGCCAACGGTCACCTGTTGCACCCACTGATTGAGTGCCGAGCCCTGCGGGAAGTTGCCGCCGGAATAGAACACCGCCCCGGTACCATAGGTCAGGTAGTCCTGCATATGCTGGCGGTTATAGAGCACTGTCTCGTCCATTTTTAACCAGAAGGCATCGATCGCCTCCTGTGCCTGCGCCTGCGTTAATACTCCGGAGGCTAGGTCTGCCTCCAGAGGCGCTATCAGGTATTGGTCGAGGCGGCCAATCGACATCGGCTCACCGGTTTGGTGCAGCGAGCAGTTAATGATGAAAATCAGCTGTAGACAGTCGAGCAGACCCTCAGGTTTGGCATGGGCCAGACGCTGCATGCGCTCGGCGATCTGACGGTAGTTGTCGTACAGTTGCCGATCTGTTTTGCCTGTCTGTTCGGCTAACTGTGATGCTAAGGTGGCATAGTTTTTAATAAAGTTTTGCAGCCCCTCCAGCGCCCAAACGGTGGATTGATAAAAATCGCGCTGGTCGTCACGAGCGTTTTCTAAGCCGTTGTTAGCTTCTTTAAGTAGGCCGGGCACGCCCAGCTTTAGTACCTTTCGGTAGTTGGGAATATTGTGGCCGGTGGCAGAGTACTCATTGAGCATACCAAAGAAGTGTTCGATCTTTTCCTGCGGGTTGAGGTACTCCATCACCTGCGAGCCGCTGCCGAGGGTGAGCGGCGGCATGTTACCGACAATAATTTCATTAGCTGTGATGGTGAATAAGCCGGCGTTATCGATATAGTTTTGGCGCTGCAACACATCGGACAGGCTAATCTTGATGGCCAAGCCTTTGCGCAGCGCCGCGGAGTCACTGTCGCCATAATCACGGTAGGCCTGCCAGCGTGTTTCTTTCAGATAGTCTTGCAGGTGTCCCAGCGAAGGCATCAGCGATTTTTTCGACCAGGTATCGTTCCAGCGACTAAAGGTTTGGCCCAGCAGCGCCATGATACGATCACTGATGGCATCAACACCGCTGCCGTTATTGCGCTGGGCCTGATTGAGGAAGTCGCGGTTGTTGTAATACATCAGACCGTTTTGGCTGCGCTCTTGATAATATTCATTGATCGGAACCGTTTCCGGCTCCCGTTGAACCGGCTTTAAACCCGCCAACTCGGCCTGTGGAATAAACCAGAAATTGCCGGATTCTGAGTGCGTGTTGTTGAGCAGTTTGTCTTTGATAAAACCGGGCTCTGGCCCGACGATATTGTCGATCAACTCATCATAGACTTCTGCCGCATTGGTGTAGGCAGCAAAGTAAATACCGGCTTCTCGCCCCTTGCCGCTGTCCACTTCACCATAGGGGATCGCTTGGCGAAGGATGCGCTGAGTCACCCGCTCGCCGCTCAGTTGTCTGACGCATTTAATATGGCTGCGATCATCATGAGTGGGTAGTACTGCGTCGTTGTGATTACGACCGATCATGTTTTCTTTTTCTACCATGGTCATGTCGTCCAGGCGTGACCAATTGTGTTTAAATTTTTGCTGAATCACATAGGCAGAGCCTTTGTAGAAGCTATCTTCATCACCGACAATAGAGCGCTCGGATAAATTGACACGATCGACGGGGTTAATCATCGCATCGCGAAAGCGCCCACCGATCACCTTACCTTGGTGGCGTTTATGGGCGGGTGTTTCAATATGGCGATCGATGAGCGGTGCCAATACCAGCAGAATTTCATCGCGAATTATTTCGCAAGCTTGATTGTTTTCGCCTTTAATATGAAACCAGAGATCACCGCCGGTGTGGGCAAAGGGGGATTGATTGAGCTTGTCTGTAGAGGTGATACCCGATGGTATAGGCATGGAGTGGTTGTCACACCACTGAAGCCATAAATCGAAGCTGACGCCGCGCAGACAGACAGTTTCCGCGGTGGCGGAGTCGCAGAGCGTCTGGAGGGTTTGACACAACCCTTGCCAAACTTCAAAGCAGTCTTTGTCTTTCAGGTAGATGGTGACAAAGTGCGCAGAGGCGGGAAAATAGGGGATGCCGGGCTGGCTAAAATCTAAATTTAATGGCTGGGGTTGCTGTATTTGATCGACAGCTTTCTCACGGACGAGATCATTCATATCTAACCTCCGGGTTAGTTATTATGCGTGCTTTATTAGAAATTGATAAATAAAAATCGGTGTCGCTTTCAGCGAAAATTTATCTTCTGTTTACGCTGTTAGACACAAAAGTAAAAAAATTGTGGTAGTGGGTTCGTAGGTCATTCGGTCATTATATGCAGTAAATAATGAGTTATTATGACTGGATCTTTGTCCTTATTTACTTCGCTTACGGCTTGCATGATGTGTCCTTGTTTTTATCGTATTGGATATTACTCAATGCAAATATAAAATATTTTGGAACGAAAACTACGTTTTTCAATTTAGTAAAGATTGAGCAAATGGCCATACATCCCCTAATAATCAATGGTAATAAATGTTGGATTGTTATTCTCTTTTGGCTTGTTGATTGATCAAGATGACAGGAGACGCCACCGTCAGATAACAGCCGGCAATCTTGGTCACTCAGAAAGCCAAATACACGCGCTTCATCGTTAACTTGGAAAGGCCACCAGGGTGAGAGATAACGGCGCAGAAAAAGGACGCTGATAGCCATAAGAGAAGGGGTGGGTTTTAGTAGGACTTGACTGAGTGGTTAGCGGCTCTAATTTGAGTGGTTTGAATATTAATGGTGACAGCGGTGGTTATCGATCGATAGTGATCGACTTTCCTCTAGTTGTCGTAAATACTTACAACTTTCAGATACTTGCATCTTCCAATCAGCTTGCTAGTGCGCTACTGTATTGTTCAACTAGTGAACAATAAGGCTTAGCGGCAGTAAGCATGGACGACCTCACAACCAGCAACGGTGTAGCCCAGCGATAACAACGTAAGCAGCATCGTCAGTAAAGCCGCATTCACGATGTTAGCCATAGTTAGCGGCGGTATGTGGCATTAGGAAAGGACGCAATTGAACTCAAATAAACCATCAAGCAGAAAAGAAGGTGTTGGTAATCGTTATCGATTCAAGCATCACATCCTAGGCCTGTTTTTTGGTGCTTTAATGGGTGGAGCATTGGGTGCCATGATCGGGACAGAGCAAGCGATAGGCGGCGGTATTTTAGCGGGGCTCATTGTTGGAGAAATAATGGCGGTTATTTATACACAGTGCGTTTGAGTCACAGATCAACAGCACAGGGAAACAGAAGAGCAAGATGGAAAAAATTGTAATATCAGGAGTGACATCAGGTTTTGGTATTGAGTGGCTCTATGAATTGGATAAAGATAAGCAGGCTGAGTTTTTTATATTAGCGAGAAATAAAGCAAAATTTGACGCTATTGTAGCGGCGCGGCCGTTAAAAAATACCGCTCACTTTATCAACTGTGATTTCAGCGCTTTAAAATCAATAGAGTCTGCCGCGGAGAAGGTCTCGGCTTTAACCGATAGCGTGGATATTTTGATCAATAATGCGGGGGTATGGTCTGGGGATAATATTGAACTCTCGCAAGATAATATCGAAATGACATTCGCGGTGAACCAATTAGCGCCATATCTTCTTACCGGAAACCTGTTGCCACTATTACATCGCGGTAAAAAATCAGCGATAATTAATACCGCTTCTTTTCGTCATTCTGATGCAAAAATAAATAGAAATGATATCGAGGTTAAATCTGACTATAACTCCGAGTTAGCCTATTGTAACAGTAAGTTATATTCCATCTTGTTCACTAAGCAGCTTGCTGGCTTACTTAAAGATACTTCGATTTCAGTGAACTGTTTTGATCCGGGGATTGTTGATACTCCGATGTTAAAGCAGGGATTTCCTAAAAAACTAAATTTCCTGTATCCGTTTGTACGAAGGTTTATAGCGCGTACGCCAAAGAAAGGGGCTGAAACAGGCGTGTACCTTGCTAATAATACAGCGGGTGACAATGTTTCTGGCCAGTATTTTAAAGATAAAAAAATAAAAAAGGTGAGCTCCTTGGCCAGTGATCCATCACTCGCTAAATGGCTGTGGTCTGAATCGGAAAGGCTCTCTGGTTATTCTTACCCAAGCTTGGCCGATTGAATCGCATAAAATAATATAAGAAAAGTTATTGTTATGGAAAACTAATTAAAAGAGGTAGAAATGGCATCGAATATTTATTTATTACCACTCGCTGCATCTATTTGCCTGACTATAGCGCTAATCCAGGCTTGGTTTATGACGATGGTTAGGTATTTAAAACTGGAGGCTGTAAAAAAACTCTTTCCAGGTTATAGAAATTTAGTTCGCTCACATATCGATTACTTAATGATGGCGTCACTTATTTTTTCATTATACTTAGTGATAGTTAATCTCGGTATGATATTGCCGAGCTTTATATTATGGTTGATTTTTATAGGCGCTCTATACAATCCGTTTGGCTTTCTGCTGCAAGCGATTAAGCCGGATATTGCCGATGGTAACGATCTTATGAGTAAGGCAGCTGTGGTATTGGGTTTTTTACCTTTAACAATTGGCCTAGGTTGGTCTGCAATTGCCGTTATGGTGCTAACCGGGCAAAAATTACTTGGCTGATAGCGTAGAGTGGATCGTGTTTGGATCGTGAATTATTTTCTCGGTAGTTTTATTTGCTTTGATTCACTCAATTTTGGCTTGAAGAGGGGCTAAACCCAATAAAAAAGCGCCCACGAATCACTTCGTGGGCGCTTTTTTGTTGCCTATTTTATCGCTGCAATACTGCATTGATAATGGGCTGTTACTCGGCGGCAAACACCAGCTGTTCGCTGCCGTCGAGGCTGAGTTTATCAGCGGCGATGCGCACGTTCTTCTTTAACGCAGGGATATAAGCGTCTTCGGCGATGCTGTCGAGTAGGGTCTTGTAGCGGTTGTCGCCGCTGGCGGCCAGTATTCGTGCGACTTCATCGACGACTTTCGCTTCTTGAATCTTCCGCGTTGCGCGCTCGTCCCAGCCCATCTTGGCGATGGTGTCGTAGACCGACGGGCTTAGTTGCTCGGACTCGGCCAGTGTTTTTAGCACACTGGCACGCTTGCGCTTAGGTGCCTTGCTGAGTAGATCCATGGCCATTTGGTCTTTGACGTGCTGCGGCAGCTCGACGGCGACAAACTGCTCTGCCTCGCCTTCACGTAAGGCCTTTAAGGCTGATTTTGCTGCGCTCTTGGTCTTCGAGGTGCCGGCATCGCTGACGATCTGATTCAATACCTGACGGTAGCGGGGCTCGCCGCTGTTGGCGAGAATTTTTGTCAACCAAGCGACGCCATCGACGACTAACTTGTCTTCACTGCGACGATACTGCCAGGCGCGCTGAGCCGAGGCATCGAGTAGTGGCTGGCCGTATTCGGGCAAGTTGTAAGCCTTGTTGGCCAGCTCGCGGATCTGTGTGGCACTGACCAGCGGCATCGCCTTGGCGTACATCTGCTGCTGTCGGGCGAGATCATCGGCAAAGCCGGTATCGTCCGGCAGTGAGTCCATCGCCTTATCCGATAGCGTGCTGGTTAGTTGGCCTGAGCGCAGGTCGGTCCATAGTACATCACCGCTGTGGCCGTCGATCAGGGCGACCTCGGTAAAGCCACTGTTCGTCTGGTTGACGGGGATCACCGTACCGGCGGTGAGCACACCGATTAATACCGATTGACCCAGGTCTTTGGCGATATAGCCATCTGATTTCTGGCTGCCGACATAGCGCATGATTAATACCGCATCGGCACCGGATTCATCGGCGACAATATGCACAGCCTCACCGACGGAGGCACGCATGCTGCTGGCTTCTTCCGGGGCGAGCCGGGCGCCATGGCGCAGCTCTTTTTTCGCCTCGTCGAAGCCGACGCGCAGTTGGTTAACAACAAAACTTAATTCAGCATTATCGATCAGCGCCTGATCAAAATCGTAGTCGACAACCTCATAGCCGCCGCTATAAAGTTCCTGTTTGGCGATAGCGATCAATTCTTTTTTGATTTCTTGTTGTTTGTCGGCGAGAGGTTCATTCTCGCCGGTGAGCGTGAGTAAGTGAATGTCGACCGCCGGTGGCACGATTACCACGCTGTCGATCTTTTCCAGCTCCTGCTCCAACGTTGGGTGGGTGCGCGAGGTGGTGTGATTGACGGCACAGCCTCCTGTGGTTAACAGTAGCGATACCGTAATCAATTTTAAAAAACGCATTTTATTTTTCTTCCAAGTGAGTTTTAGTTGATAGTGTGTTGGTTTTTATTTTTTCTAACATACGTTCTAAGCGGCGACGCTCGCGTGCATCGGGCTTGCTGTCAAGGTAGCGTGTTAACCAGCTCTCGGCCGTCGCTGGCTGTCCGCGCGCTAGGGCGATCTTGGCCAGTCGCTTATAGCTTGGTAGATAGCCGTCACCGTTGTTCAGCGCCTGCAGATAAAAGGCTTCGGCGTTATCCAGCAGCTGCGGTTTCAGCGTTTCTTCGACCTCGCTATTCTGCTCATTATTGTCTGTTTTTACGGTTGTTTCGGGGTCGCTTTCAGCGTTAAACCAATGGCTGAGAATCTGTTGCTCGGACCAGTGTTGATAAACGCCCCATGCGGCCTCGCCCTGATAGAAGGCGATTTTATCGCTGTCGGGGTAGCTGTCTTTCGCCTGTTCGAGCATCATGCGCAGCTTGAGGTAGTCACGGCGCAGCAAATACATTTTGGCGTTTTGTTCCATCAGTAATGCCTTGATCTGCGTGAACGTCGTATTATCCGCCGGTGCCGGGGCGGCGATGCTGGCATAGTCGCGAGCGATTGATTGGCGCAGCTCGGCAATGCGCTGTGGGTGGCTGGGGTGGCTGGAAAAAATGCTGTAGCTATTAGCTGTTAAGCGCGGCAAGCTTTGCAGCTTGGCAAAGACATCGGGCATGGCTGTCGGCGGGTAGCCCGCGGCGACCAGGCGCTGCAAACCGAGCTGGTCAGCGTCGGATTCGGCACTCTGCGAGTGATCGGCGATCGACAGTGCCGAGGGCAGGTAGCCGATACCGCCGACGCCGATTGCAGTCGTGGTGATCACATCCAAGACGTGACCGGCCATCAGCGAATTCTTGGTAGAAATGACATTTTTGACGTTGTGGCGCTCGGTGATGTGGGCGATTTCATGGGCCAGAATCGCCGCCAGCTGTTGCTCGTTTTCCAGTGCACTGAACAAACCGGTATTGAGAAAGATGACACCGTTGGCCAGCGCCGACGCATTGACGCTGGGGTCGCGGGCAAGATACAGACGAATATGCTCACGATAGCGCGGTGGGTCGTTGGCGAGTAGGCGTGCCTCTATCGACTCGATATAGGCCTGTGCCTCGGGCTGCCGATAAATGAGTCCCTGCTGGGTTAACTTTTCCAGGTACAGATCGGCTTGCTTTACCGCCCAGCGCTCTTCATCGCTGAGTTGATAATCATCTGCCAATGAGGCCTGGTAGGATTTAACCCCCGACGAGGTAGCGCAAGCGGTCAGTATGCATGCGGCGATGCAAAGCCAAAGTAATTTCTGCAACAATTTTTGAACCTATTCGCTATTATATTTTTATCAATAAATTATAACAGCTAATATTGATGGTGAATATCGATAGGCAGTTAATAGTAGTATTAACGGTTGTTAATGCTTTTTCTATTGGCTGATTGTAGTGCTTTTACCGTTAGATTTTTCGACACAAAACGTACTTTTAATTTTTCTAAGGGTGTTTATTTTTTAAAGTTAAGCAGGCGTGGAAGTGACGGATATCATCGTCAGCTTAACCAGCACAGCTCACTACAACGCTGCCTTCTATCACGTCTTTGCTGCCGTTGGCAGGCGAGAGCGTACTCCGTGTTAACCGTTGTCGTACACGTGCTATCGATACTGCAGAGGACGGCAAATAGCGCATTTTTTATTCATAGACCTTTGCGGTATAAAACGCTATGGTGGCGTTTTATGCCTAATAGAATCATCACTGCTAACAAAAAAATCAAAGGGTCTGCCGCCAATGAAACGCTATGTCTCTCCTTTATTACTGTCGCTCAGTGTCTCGCCGGCGTTTGCGCAATTGGCCGATAGCGCTGGCTTCAGCGGTGAATTGTCGATCAATGCGGGGTGGATATCGCGCTCTTCTAATTTTAATACCGATGGTGATAAAACCATCGCAGACAATACACAGGGGCCGTCGAGCAGCAGCCGCGCCTTGGTGATGCCGTTGGGCAGCGTCGCCTATACCTTTGGCGACGGTCTAAACCAGCAGGTGTTTTTGGGCACCTCACGAGACGATATCGCCGTCGGTACGCTGGCGTTAGAGTTGGGGTACCGGCGACAGCTGGCCGATAACACCGTGGTGGCGCTGTCGGTATTGCCGACGGTGTTATCCGGTGAGACCTGGGCGGACCCGTTTCTGCAAGGCGAGAAGCGCCACACCACCGACGAAACCGGCATGGCCTATCGTGTGCAGCTGAAAGATATCGCCGGCAGCCGCTTTAGTGTCGATGCCGCCTACGGCGTGACAGAGATCGACGACGAGCGCTCCGGCAGTGCCGCGGGCCTGTCGGCGGCGGATAGGGCGTTGCTGGCTCGCGATAGCCGCTCGAGCTATGTTAAGGGCAGCTATAACGTGCCGCTCAGTCGCACCACCTTTTTACAGCCGTCGCTGCGCTATGTGCACACCGATGCCGATGGCGAGGCCAACTCTTCCGACACCGTCGGGGCCGAGCTCAGCGTGATTAAGCTGATGGGGCGACACAATTTAGCGGTCACCGCCGGCTACCAGACGCGCAGTTTTGACGCCGACCAGCCGATTTACGGCAAGGCACGCGACGACGATGCCATCAGCCTTTTCGCCGCCTACGAGTACCAGCAGTTTATGGGCTGGCAGGATTGGTCGCTGGTATCGTTAGTGGGCTATGAAGACAGCGATGCCGATATCGATTTTTACGACAGTAGCGGTTACCTTCTCTCGCTGGGGATGAATTACAAGTTTTAAAAAACGCGCCAGCCAAAAAAGGCTGGCGTTTTTTTTATTGAATAAGCCTTCACCGTAAACGCTCTGGTTAAGCATCATCAAGCAAAGCCACGCCACTTTTTTTTCATCCCCCCAGAGCACAGTGCAAAATTGAATGCGCGCTGTGCTGCTGGTTGGTGTTGTGAAGTGCGCGACTTGAGCGCTTTCCAGCGTTCTTCACCAAGGTGGAGGCGGCAGGGGATGGCAGGCCGTGCAGTTCGCTATGATTTATATAATCTGTAGGTGATAGGCCTTATCGCTCGGGGTGACCCAGTTGCCAATACTGCTACAGGTGTTGTCGTCGCCTGTTTTGCTGTTATGATCCGAATAGTAGATACTAATATTTCTATCTTGTGCCTGTGCAGATAGCACTAACGATAACCAGGTTTTGCACATCTCGCCTTCTGCAGGGTTTTCTGAGTTGTAGAAGCTACAGAGCCTATGCACACCATAGCCATTACTGATCTGTAGCGACACATCGGTCCCCAGATATTTGACCTTACCAGTACAACTATAGTTAGCTAAGGCGTTATTGGCGCTGACGGCCAAGAGTAATATCATTATTTTTTTTAACATTTTTCGTCCAGTTTTTAGATGAAATACCACGCCGCGAGTGTATCCTCGCTGGCTGCTTTTTTTATTAATAAGGCTTTGCTGTGAGTACTCTGGTTAAGCATTATCAAGCAAAGCCACGCCGAATTTTCTTTCCATCGCCCCAGAGCACAGTGAAAAATTGAATGCGCGCTGTGCTGCTGGTTGGTGTCGTGATGTGCGCGACTTGAGCCCTCTCCAGCGTTCTTCACCAAGGTGGAGGCGGCAGGGGATGGCAGGCCGTGCAGTTCGCTATGATTTATATAATCTGTAGGTGATAGGCCTTATCGCTCGGGGTGACCCAGTTGCCAATACTGCTACAGGTGTTGTCGTCGCCTGTTTTGTTGTTATGATCCGAATAGTAGATACTAATATTTCTATCTTGTGCCTGTGCAGATAGCACTAACGATAATCAGGTTTTGCACATCTCGCCTTCTGCAGGGTTTTCTGAGTTGTAGAAGCTACAGAGCCTATGCACACCATAGCCATTACTGATCTGTAGCGACACATCGGTTCCCAGATATTTGACCTTACCAGTACAACTATAGTTAGCTAAGGCGCTATTGGCGCTGACGGCCAAGAGTAATATCATTATTTTTTTTAACATTTTTCGTCCATTTTTTAGATGAAATACCACGCCGCGAGTGTATCCTCGCTGGCTGCTTTTATTATTAATAAGGTTTTGCCGTGAGTGCTCTGGTTAAGCATTATCAAGCAAAGCCACGCCGCTTTTTTTTCATTCCCCCAGAGCACAGTGAAAAATTGAATGCGCGCTGTGCTGCTGGTTGGTGTCGTGATGTGCGCGACTTGATCGGTCTCTTTAGTAATTTATTTTTTTACCCCCTGCTTGCGCTGCTTCATATCGTCGCTATCATCACTTCGATTTCCTCGGTAACGTCATCAAATTCATAACCAAAACTCGAGATCTGTTCTAACATTTTATCGAGTTCGGTAGCGGTTTTTTTGCCGCACAATTTTAGGCAGTAGAGTATATCGAGGGGGATGACATTGACTGGCGTATAATACGGGCCCTCGCCCTTGGACAGGCGGATATGCTGCTCGATCGCCTCGGTGAGCTGAGCCTGAAACTCGTCGTCTTGCTCAGCGGGCTCGAAGGCAAAGCGGTAAGGCCCGAGATCGGCATGGGGGAACTCCTCTCCCTGGGCGCGAGCGACAACATGCAGAATGTACAGGGCGTCATAACCCGGGTAGCTGCGGTCGTAGTCTGACTGCATAAAGCGGCGGATAACCGGGTAGTGTACCTCCACGATATCGCGCCTGTCGGTGAGTAAACCGTAGAGTAATAGGGCGATACGCTTAGCTAAGCTATATGTGTTGCCGACTTCTTCGACCCTGCCGTCAGACGCTTCCAATGAAAATACGAAACGCTTGTACTCCATCGACAGGCGAAAATCGGCCCAGTGCACTAGGCCCGAGTCGAAACGACGAGCGTCGCGCAGTGCCGACATACTGTGGTGGTATGACAGGCTACCGCAGGTTGATGATGCTAAAATCAGCTTCTTATGACCGATTTCATCAAGGCATATTTTCTGTTCTTTATCGAGCCAAGCAGAGTCATTCTCTTTGAAGTATGCGGCATAGCCGCGCTCTAGCTTACATAGTGTATCCAACATTATTTAGATCTGCCCTCATCATTGTTTCGCTGGGGATGAATTACAAGCTTTAAAAAAACGCGCCAGCCAAAAAAGGCTGGCGTTTTTTATTGAATAAGGCTTTGCTGTGAGTGATCTGGTTAAGCATCATCAAGCAAAGCCACGCCGCTTTTTCTTTTCATCCCCCCAGAGCACAGTGCAAAATTTAATGCGCGCTGTGCTGCTGCTTGGTGTCGTGATGTGCGCGACTTGAGCGATTTTTCTTTTTCCTCCCTAGTCGTAGCTTATTAACTTTTCAACCTTTTCGTCGAAGCAGCCGCTGTCGAGATGATAGCGGCGGTATTCGACTATCTGATTTTTTTCGCAGGCCAGGTAGCCGATAATCATCAGCGTAGGGTCGTCGCTCCAGCGAAATTGTACAGGTTCATCGAGGTAGTGGCGGCTGTTGGGGGTGCCGCCGCGGCGGCCGCCCAAGCCAGTCGACAGCCGCTCAGGTGGGGCGATGTCGGCCACTTTGTTGCCTTCGGCATCGAGGATGATTGATAAGACCGTGTGGTTAGACAGCCAATGTGAGATAAATAAATAGCGCATATCGGGTGAGGGGTAGGCATAGAGTCTAGGGCCGGAATAATTGTCGTCGGGTGTATAATGATACTGAAGTTGATCACCCCAGGTCATAGATCGGTAGGCTGAGCACTTTGGGTAATCTGCTTGGTGAATCTCATTACACCAAACGCCAAGGTTAACGGCAATTTTCTCCCCTTCGAGATTTACAAAGTGTAGATTTTCAATTTTCTTCATATCAAAGCGTCTCCGTTCCCAAGTTGATTACATTACCGGTCTTTTTGAAAAAACCCTGCCACTTAGGGGGCGCGGTAGAGCCAGGTTTATCCCGAAAATCTTCTACATATTCATACTGTGGTGAATTGCCGCCATAGTGAATACCGTTTTCGCTGAGTGCTCCAGCGGTACCGGAGCGGGCACGCACACCGTTTTCGTTGATGACTTTGTATTCACGCATCACGTACCGCTCGCCTATCGGTTTACTGAACATTGGTAGTAAGGCGAGGGCATCGCGGGCCTCTGCCATGCTACTAAAGGTTTGTGTGGTCGACCAGTACCCAGGCTTATTAGCGTCAAACCTCTCCACCGTCCAGACGCGGGTACCTTTTTTGAGTATAACATCCTCTACCACCGTCCCCAGCTTCCAGGATATCGCACTCTTACTGACGAGGCCATGGTCCGGGTCCAGGCCACCGTCTTCCCAGCGGATATTAGCCTGCGCCATATTTACTTCAACGGCGTCGGTTTTTCGCCCACCTTCCCAATAGTTTAAATCGAACTTAGACCTACTGCCGGCGAACTCGTCATAATCTTTCCACTGTACCGTTTGCTCAAGTAGTTCTTGCTTGTGACGATCGAAGGCGACACGCTCATTATAGTCTTTGTACAGGTCGTCTCGATTGTCATGTTGGGTATAGTCGCGATCCCCATTAGGGCCTTTAGCAATGGTTTTCAGGCTTTTGAGCAGCGTAGCGCCGCCGGCGGTCAGGGCATACTCGGCGGCTGCGACGGCCACCTTGGACATGCTTTTACCCACCTGCTGGTAGTCACCCTCGTTCTCGGCGGTGACAATATACTTAAACGACGAGTCGACCAACTCTGTAACTTCGTCGGCCAAGGCTTGTGGCATCGAGGCTATCGACTCCTGCATCAGGTTCAGCACCTGATCCATCTCGCCCTGCATAATCAACGAGGCGAGTGCGTAAACGTTCGCAGGCAGTTCTTTATATCCCGTAGCTGCATCATCCAAACCAATCATGAAGCCTTCGCGAACCGCAGCATCGTTGGCGAGGTACTTGCTGTATGCGTTGGTGGCAGTATTGGTGAGGCACGCGGCTGGCTGGGGACCAGAGAGACACATCGCGGTTTGTTTAATCAGGCGGAACTTTTCAACAATCGATAGCGCATTATTCTCGGCGGCGTTACGGCCTGTCATACCGGCAATTTGATAGTCACCGCCGGCCATATGAATGGTCATAATGCTTAATACTTCAGCAAAGCCGGCACCCTGTGCATGCCATCTGTTGAGCTCACTAAAGTCCGTGTGGGTAATCTCGTTATAGAATTCCCCGGCAAGCTCACCGACCACGGCACCTGCCGCGCCGGAGGCACAGGATTCGCTGGCTCTATCAGAGCCGTGACCTTCGACACCGTGTTGCAATACGCCGAGACCACAGCCTAGGGCAAAGTGAGCCAGGTATTTCGACAGCTTGTCCATCTCAGAGCCACCAATATGCCCAGCTATATCTTCGCCAACATAGGAGACTAAGCTACTGCCCAAGGCGTAGCCGAAGGCGTCGGTGAAGTCATCGAGATTGCCGCCATTGACCATGGTTGAAATACTGGTGCGAACAGCGCTGTTGACGACTAATTGGGTTGCTTGCTGGGCAAAAGAAAGCTCATGTAGGGCTTCGACGGCCTTTTCTACTCGTGCGGCAATTTCTTTAGCGTCTTTAAATATGTCGAGCCCATCTTTAGCCGCCTGCGCTTCGGCGGCCTCGCGAGCTGCTTCGATTTCTTCGGTCGAAGGGGTGAAGAAGGTGGTACCAATAGCATCGATAACGCCAGCGGTAATCATTGCAGTCGCAACATTCTTTAAATTTTCATCAGAATGAATCTCCTTCATGATGTCACTGAAACTATCACCATTGAGCAGGCCGTTGGCGGTGGCGACGGCAGATTGCGTGGCCATCGCGCTTAACCCTGCAGAGATCGCGACATTAGTCGCTGAAGCAACTGTTGCAGTTACAGCGGCACTAGCACCTGCTGCACTGGCTGCGCTACCAGCTGCTGCTCCGCCTGCAGCGGCAGGTCCGGTACCAGCCCCAGCGGTGACGACGGTGACGACAACAATGATGATCGCCATCGCTGCGCCACTGAGGGTGGTGTTCTCTTCTTTCCAGGTCTCGTACTCGAGCTCCATCGCCTGCCAGTCAGCGTCGGGATGTTGCTCCATCAACGTTGCCATCCAGGCCATATCGGGTTGTTGCGAGAGTTTGTCGACCTGTTGCGATAGGCTGAGTGTGTCGTCGTCTTCGTATTGTACGGTAATACCGTTGAGGGCCTCGACACTGAAGCCGCCAACCACAGTGTTGTAGACACCGGTCTCTTTATTGTGACCGTAGTTCTTGGTGGTGGTGGTCCACATGCCCTCGTCGGTGCCGCTGTAGCTGTACTGGTCGTTTTCGATCGACATCAGTAGGTTGACGGCGCCGTTTTGTGCGCTAGCTCGAGTGCCTTCGGTACTGCGCAGGTCGGCGGCTTTCAGCCTAATATCGCCGTATTCGGTGTGCAGGCGCACGCCTTTACCGGCGTCTAACAGGGCGCGAATGGCGACGGTCTTGTAAGAGGATATCTCTTCGTCATCGGTTTTCTTGTAATAGCTGGTCGCCTGCATGTCATCTTCAATGGTGATGCCGTACTGGGCTAACAGTTCGATATGGCCGCGGTTGCTGACGATCTCGGCGGCATCGATGACGATGTCGGTGCCGGCGATGAGGCGAATGGTCTCGTCGGCGGTGAGTTTGCTTTGCAGGTAGTGAATGGTCGAGCCGTTGCTTTTGCCATTGTCGTAACTGTTGGTGACTTCGGTGCTGCCAATGTAGATACGCCCGTCGGCATCGAAGGTGATGGCCTCACCGGCGCTTACATGAACGCCGTAGAGTTCAATATTGCCGCGGCTGGTGATGGTGATGTCGCCGCCAGCAGTGATCGAGGTGATTTCGCCTAGGCTGTTGAAATTAGCATCGCTGCTGCCAAAGTGATGGACTACCGGGGTGGCGGCCATGAACGATTCGGCCTCGATAGTGAGGTTGCCCTGTGCATCGAGCTGGCTGGCTAACAGGCTGACGTTACCGCCGGCGACAATTTCGAGATCGCCGGCGGCGGCGATGTGGCCGTTGTCGAGGGTAAGGTCGTTGAGCACGCTGATAAAGCTGTCGCGGCCAAGCTTAACCGTGGCATTGGTGATGCTGATGGAGCCAAAGTTGGTGATGTCGCCGTTGAACTCGGTGACCTGGGCATCGACACGCTGTGCCTCGTAGGTGGCACCGGCGAGATAGAGCACCGGCACTAAGACGTTGACGCCGTTTACCAGCCGGCTCTCTGGCCATAGAAAGTCATAGGCGGTGCCGTTATCCTGCTGCGATAGCCCCAGCGGCTGACCGAAGCGGGCGTTGCTGTGCTTCTGGGCGTAGCTGAGGGCGTTCTGGTAGAGGCTGACCAGTTGTTGGTTTTCGCTGCCGTCACGGTTTTGATCGATCAGCGTGCGGCCGAGCAACTCCTGCACCTGGGCGCGGATGAACCGGCTCTGGACAAAGTCGGTGCCGATCAGCGGCTGATTGGCTGCGGGAAAGGTCTCGATAAAAAAGGTGATGTCGCCGTTGCTGATTGGCACCAGCAGAGCTTGCCCGAGCGTGGTTTTACTCTGCTGCTGCAGCGTTTTGCCAAAGTGCTCGATGCCGCGGCTGATTGCCGGTGGCTGGATATAGCTGGCGGCCTGGTACTGGTAGCGGCTGTTGTCGCTATACTCATAGCTGGGGTTGCCGGCGACATGGGCGGTGACTTGCGCGGCGCTGAGGCCTTGAGCATAGGCAACGATGGGAATCTGGAAGACGAAGAAAAACAGCGTGACCAGCGAGGTGATTCTGAGATTTTTACTGAACATATTATTAATTCCACCAGTCCATTTCATCGAAGAGGCTGTTGATCCACGCAGCCATTTGTTTCGCTAGTTCGACGATTTTTCGATACATTGTAACGGTTTCTTCTTTTGTCGTATTTTCTGTAACGGTAGCGCCAGCTTGTGCTTTAAACTGGTCGAGCACGTTAATATTTTCAACGCTTAACTTCGTTGTATAAGGCGACTCTGTTGTGGCTACTTTTCGACCATAGGTATTGCCGTGAATTAAAAATAAGCTGTCAGTTTGTTTTTCTACGACTGAATGCTTATCTACAGCGTTATGATAATCTGCAGTAAAATAATCTTCTTTAGCATGGCTGTTGCCGATATCGCTCACACGCGGGCTATCGAAGTAAGCATCACCATAGATCTCGATATAGGCGGCGTTGTTGTAGAAACGTTGAGTTAATCTTGCTTTTAGATTGGCTAGCGAGATCAATGTTGCGGATGGCGAATCGATATAGCGACGACTCGCAAATTCAAATTTATCCGTAGTTAATGCAAGGTTTGGGTTACCTGAATCACAAAATATCATTTTAAATTCCCAGGATCTTGCTATTAACCCAGCGGCAGATCGGTAGCGCTCATTTAGAAATTGTTTGGATTGAAAGTTGATAGAACCGACAGAGTGATTGAGGGTTATCTCAGCAGAGCTATTTAAGATGTAGTCGGAAGTGACAATGCTTAGGGTGGTTTCTGCAGATATGGATACCTGTTTTTGGTCCTTTTCATGAAAGAATACATTATCGAAGGTCGGGGACCAGGCCTTTCTGTTCTCCCAATCACCTTCGACTACAATGAGAGGGTGATTTGCCCCCATGCATATATTTTTATGTTTAAATTGTGATTCTGTTTCTGCAGAGCGATTTTTTTTCCACACCGGATTAATATTTTCGAAAGCGCGTGCTTTAATCTCGAGAATATTGGCGGTGATTTTACCAGACAGATCGCTGGTTTTTTGCCCTTTGCCGTCGACGTTCATACCGCTGCGGTAGTAGGTGCCGCCTTTCTGGTACTGATAGGCTTCATTGCTGTTGATCGTTAACAGCGTGTTGTTTTCCACAGTGGGAATATAGGGTGTGCGCGAGCCGTTGCGCACGATGCCACGGGCGGATTGCAACAACATACTGGCGCCGCTGATCTCGCCGCCAAACTCGTTGGCAAGGGTGTAGTCGGCCCAGGCTTCTAGGCGTTGCTCGGCATTGAGGCTACCGCGGTTGACCAGTTGGCCACCGGCGAGGTGCAACTCGTTACCGCTGATGGTGCTGCTATTAAATAATTTATTTTTTGCAATCAGCTCGACATGGTAGGCGTGAATGAGGTTGCCGGCTTTATTCAGCTGCAGTGCGCCGCCGCTGTTGATCGCAACGCTGCGGTTACTGCGTATGGTGCCGTTAATGGTGGTGGTGCCACTACCGAAATCATGCACGCGCACACGCTCGACCGGTAGATAGCTGGCGCCATTAAAATATTGGCTGGCGATAGCGTCGCTGCGGCTGTCGATGCTGGTGTTGAGGGTCAGCGGTGAGGCGCTGTTAATCAGCACGTCGGTACTGCGGATACTGCCGTTCAATGTGGCGCTGCCGCTGCTTTGGCTGCGGGTGATTTGCTGTTGGTCGTAATCCCAGCTGAGCCGGCCGAGCATTAGATTAACGCCACCGGCACCAATACTATGGCTACCGACGGGGGCGGCTTGGTATTGCCCTTGGCTGTTTTTCGTGGCGGCCAGATGGGTATTGATTGGCCCCTGTAGTACAACGTTATTGGCTTGCAGCTCAACTGATAGAATGCCGGCGGCATCGAGATTGTCGACGGTCACCTGGCCGCCCGGGGTCGAGGCCAGTACCCCAACATCGTGGCTGAAATTACTGTCTGATCTGGCGGCGCTAAGGCTGAGGCGATGAAAGCCGGTAAAACTACAATTAAAACAGCTGATGTCGCCGGCATTGGCCGTTGATAACAACACCAAGTTGGCGGGCGCGCCGACCAGCTCGATGTGCTGTTGCAATAAAAACTCATTGGCGATTAACACGATGGTGGTTGCCGCGGTACTGTCTTCATCGGCGGCCACGTTAAGAATCTGCAGATCGTTATTATTGAGCTTAAACTGGCTGAAGTGGTTAATCGACAGGCCGTTTGCGTTCGCCTTGACCGGTTTTAGCACATCTAACCCACTCGATGAGGCGTGGGTCACTGCCGAGCCAGCGCTGGTAGGAGTAATCGTGTTAGCCTGGCTGAGCGTGGGCAACAGCGCACACACAGCAGCCACGCACCATAAGCGGCGTAGAGACAATCGTTGCATTTTCATTGACGAATTTCTTCTTCTGTATCCAAGGTCGAGCAGCCGTCAGGGGCCGATCGGTTTTTTATTGTTACTCAGCGTGATCGTTCAAGTTTGCTTGAGCTCACTGAGCATGTAATCCAATACGATAAGAATCGTAGTCATTGTATTTTTTTTTAAAATAATTAGCCGCGATGCTAACATTATTGTAATGCTGAATAATAGTTAAATGTTTTTACATGCGTTTGTCATAAAAAATGGGGTTAGCAATATCACGGTGAGATGGAGACGGAAAGGGAAAGGGAGAGGGGGCGAGGAGAAAGGCATGCTGCAGCGTTGAAACGATGCAGCAATAATTGAAAGGTTAAAATAATAAAACTGACCCGTATTAAATCAGTAGCTGGCGAAAATACTCCCATTGCTCGAGACTAATATCCCAGACTTCTGGGCGAGTGATGTTGATAATCATCCCTTCAGAACCTCTCTTGTAGGCTTTGTAAATATCCTCTTCAAGGTTTTCATAGTCGTCGTAAATGGTGCCGCTGGGCTCCTTGTAGTTAAAGCCGAAATTAAACAAACCGATATCATCTTGCGGGTTGCTAATACCAAAGCTGATGCTGATCTGGTCATCAGTATTGTAGCCTTCTACATCGCCGCCACAGTTTATGCCATTGCCGCCATACTCTTTATAGGAGTTGGCTAGCGGGCCGGCGTAGCCACTCTCTCGCGTGTACTGAGAGTACTGCAGTTGGTTGGTAGAGTTTAAGTTGACTGCATTGGCGGCAAGGCGAATGTTGTCGCCAGCCTTGATCGAGCGGATAAATTTTGCAGTCTCGAGATTATCCCATAGGTTAACGGCCTCGCCGTTGTGGAGTACACGATAGGTCTGGGTGGTGGTGAAGCTAACTTGCCACCACAGGGTGCATGGGCTATCAGGCCAGATTTTTTTAAGTGTCGACTGATTGGAAATGACAGAGCATTGATTACCGGTAGGCAAGGCGAGACTGGCGCGCCTGATCGGCAAGTTGGTAAAGTTTTCGTTGTAGTTGTGGTGGCCGACTTGTGCGGTGGTGATATTGACATAGTCACCATCGCTATTCAGGCACTGCAGGGTGATCGGTTCGCCGGCCTCGAGCTCACTATAGTAATGTAATACAGGCGTATCGCCCGCGCTACTGAGTAGACTAAAGCCGTCAAACGGCGAAAATAAAATAGCGATTAAAATAGGAATAAAATCCATACAAAGTCCCTGTGGTTGTATTGTGTCATTATTGGTGACAACTACTCTAACGAAATATTGTTGTGTCGTCTTGTTGGCTCGAAGTAATTAACTTTTATTTTTAGTCGGAGTTTGCTGTGCCGTTGTGCGGTTCCAAAAGGCCGGACTGGGCAGCATGGCCAGGCAGAGAGTCCATTTTGCTGCCGCGGTTTTTAACCGCTGCCGCCAGCTACTGCCAGCCAAACTCCTCCGACGACTCTTCATAATCACTCCTATCCTCTGCCACCGCGTTCAGGGGTTGCGCCTTCGGCGGCGTGTTACCCGCTAAGATGGCGTTAATCATCGCCGCGAAGTTGGCGTAGGGGAGAAACATAAACGTCTCTTTATATTGGATGTTATACATCTCAACCACCTCACCAAATTTCGGGTCCTGGTCATGGTAGATCACACCTGATCCATAGACCTCAAATGTTTTATTTTTGTTGTCGGTAATCCGTTTAAGAATCTCCTTTGTAGAACTCTCGATAAGGTAGATGAGCAGCTCATACTGATAGTCCGGAATATCGGACTGTTCTAGTCGCTGCGTTAAAACGGCGATTTGTTGTTTATTCATTGTTGTCCCTGGCGGTGAGTCAACGCGGCGCCTGTTAGCCTGCTTTTTATTGTTCAACACAACTTAAGTGATTGTCGAGGCGTTGGTGAGACTCGGTGTAGGCTGAGTGAGCAATGCGATCTAAGAGATGAATAAATGGGCGATAGTTTTTTGGTTTTTAATCCAGCAATGCGCTGTTTTTTTTCAGGCCTGGCTGCGCGGGATGCGCAGACAGACGGTGACACTCAGCGGCGCCAAAAGGCCGGGGTGAGCAGCACCAATAGGGTGAAGACTTCCAGCCGACCGAGCAGCATGGCCAGGCAGAGAATCCACTTGGCGACGTCGTTGATGTCGCCGAAATGGGCGGCGACGGTGCCGAGGCCGGGGCCGAGGTTGTTCAGCGAGGCGGCGACGGCGGAGTAGGCGGAGATGAAGTCGAGGCCGGTGAGCATCAGCGCCATGATCAACATGAAGAAGGTCATGATGTAGACCGACAGAAAGCTCCAGACGGCGACGATGACGCGGTTGCTGACGCTACGGTTACCGAGCTTGAGCGGAATCACCGCGTTGGGGTGGATCAGCTGTTGCAGCTCACGAAAGCCCTGCTTGGCCAACAGTAGGGCACGAATCATCTTGATGCCGCCGCCGGTGGAACCGGCACAGCCGCCGAGGAAGGCGAAGGTGAGCAGCAAGTGTGGCAGCAGGCTGGGCCAGGTGGAGAAGTCGGTGGTGGCAAAGCCGGTGGTGGTGGTGATCGAGATCACCTGAAAGACGCCGTAGAGAAAGCTGTCACTGAAATCGTAGTAGTGGTGGAAATAGAGCAGCAGTGATACCGCGATGGAGGCGAAGAACAGGTAGCTGAGGTAGAACCAGCACTCCGGGTCGCGGCGATACTGGCTGATGCTGGCGTTGCGAAAGGCACCGAAGTGTAGGGCGAAGTTGATGCCGGCGATGATCATGAAGGTACAGGCGATGATCAGTATCGCCGGGTTGTCGGCGTAGTAGCCCATGCTGGCGTCGTGGGTCGAGAAGCCGCCGATGGCGACGGTGGAGAAGGCGTGGCAGATGGCGTTGAACACGGTCATGCCGGCCAGCCAGTAGCTGACGGCACAGACCGTGGTGAGGCTCAGATAGATCAGGAACAGCGTCTTCGCGGTCTGGGTGATGCGCGGCGTCAGCTTGCTGTCTTTCACCGGCCCCGGCGTTTCGGCGCGGTACAGCTGCATGCCGCCGATGCCCAGCATCGGCAGGATGGCGATGGCAATGACGATGATACCGATGCCGCCCATCCACTGCAGCAGCTGACGGTAGAACAGCATTGACGGCGGCAGCTGGTCGAGGCCGGTGATGACCGTGGCCCCGGTCGTGGTGAGGCCGGAGATCGATTCGAAGATGGCGTCGGTGACGCTGAGGCTGGGCTGTTCCGATAGCAGCAGTGGGATCGCGCCGAACAGGCCGAGTACGGTCCAGAACAGCGCGGTGATCAGGAAGCCGTCGCGGGTGCGCAGGTCTTTGCGCTGGCGGCGCAGCGGCAGGTAGATGGCGGCGCCGATGCCGAAGGTGATCGCCCCGGACAGCACGAAGCTGTCGCCGGCACCGTCCTGGTAGATCAGCGATACCAACAGCGGCAGAAACATGGTCAAGCTGAACAACATCAGCAAGAAGCCGACGGTGCGAAAAATGGTGGGAAGATGCATGTCAGCCTACAACTTAGAAGAAGCCGAAACCGACTTGGAAGAGCTGGGCGACTTCGCGGCTCTTGTGTTTGTCGACCAGGAACAGGATGACGTGGTCATCGGTCTGGATGGTGATCTTCTTGTGCGCGATCAGCACCTCGTCGTCGCGCAGGATGGCGCCGATGGTGACGCCGCTGGGTAGCGAGATATCGCCGATCGCCTTGCCGACGACGCGGCTGGAGCGGCTGTCACCGTGGGCGACGATCTCGATCGCCTCGGCGGCACCGCGGCGCAGGCTGTGTACGTTGGCCATGTCGCCGTGGCGGACGTGGGTCAGCAGGCTGCCGATGGTGATCTGCTGCGGCGACAGTGCCACATCGATCTCGCCGCCCTGTACCAGCTCGACGTAGGCGGGGTTGGTGATCAGCGTGATGACCTTGCCGGCGCCCATGCGCTTGGCCAGCATCGACGACATGATGTTGGCCTCGTCGTCGTTGGTGAGGGCGCAAAAGATGTCGCAGTCCTCGATGTTCTCCGACAGCAATAGGTCGCGGTCGGAGGCGTTGCCGTGCAGCACGATGGTCTGATTGAGGTTCTCCGACAGCTGTCGGCAGCGTTCGTGGCTGCGCTCGATCAGCTTCACCTGGAAGCGGCTCTCGATCGATTCGGCGAGGCGCTCGCCGATGTTGCCGCCGCCGGCGATGGTGATGCGTTTATAGGGGGTGTCGAGACGACGCAACTCGGCCATCACCGGTGCGATGTTGTCTTTGGCGGCGATGAAGAACACTTCGTCATCGGCCTCGACGACGGTGTCAGCCTTGGGGATGATCGCCTTGTCACGCTGGAAGATCGCCGCCACACGGGTGTCGATCATCGGCATGTGCTCACGGATCTGGCGCAGCTCTTGGCCGACCATGGGGCCGCCGTAGTAGGCCTTGACCGCCACCAGCTGAATCTTGCCTTCGGCGAAGTCGACCACCTGCAGCGCGCCGGGGTGTTCCAGCAGCCGGCGGATGTAGTTGGTGACCAACTGCTCGGGGCTGATGATGACGTCGATGGGAATGGCGTCGTGGTGGAACAGGTTTTTCTTCAGCAGATAGGGGGTCGAGCGGATGCGGCTGATCTTGGTGGGGATGTGGAACAGCGTCTGAGCGACCTGGCAGGCGACCATGTTGATCTCGTCACTGTTGGTGACGGCGATCAGGATGTCGGCGTCTTCGGCGCCGGCACTCTTCAAGATGTTGGGGTAGGCGGCGCCGCCGCAGATGGTACTGATATCGAGACGATCCTGCAGTTCACGCAGCCTCGGCGCATCGGTATCGATGACGGTGATATCGTTCTTTTCGCTGGAGAGGCTCTCCGCCAGTGTTCCGCCAACTTGACCCGCGCCGAGAATTAAGATTTTCATCGCTTACTAAAGATACCTAGTTGTGGCGTTCGCGTGTATCGACACGACGCCAAGTTGTTCACTGCAGAGTGTTATTGTCTGCTTATTCTCAGCCTTCGACCTTCTCTATGCAAGCATAGAAAAAGCCATCGCCGTCTTGGCCGCCGGGAAGAATCTGTCGGCCATAGGGCTGTTCGATGCCCCAGTCGGCGTCAATCGGGCGGTGGCGGGCATCGGTGGTGCCGGTGACGAAGCGTTCCACCAGGTGGGTATTTTCTGCCGGCATGATCGAACAGGTGGCGTAGAGCAGCTTGCCGCCGACCGCTAGCAGTGGCCACAGCGCGCTGATAATACGGAACTGCAGCTCGGCGATGGCGGCGATCTCCTCGGGCTGACGCATCAGCTTGACGTCCGGGTTGCGGCGAATCACACCGGTGGCGGAGCAGGGCGCGTCGAGTAGGATGCGATGGTAGCTTTGACCATCGTGCCAATCGGCGGGCTGGCTGGCGTCGCCGGCGAACAGCGTCGCCTCGAGACCGAGGCGCTGCAGGTTGTCACGCACCCGCTCGAGTTTGCTCTCGACCAACTCGAGGCCGTGTACGGTGGCAGTGGGCACCTGTTCCAGCAGGTGGCAGGTCTTGCCGCCAGGAGCACAGCAGGCATCGAGGATGCGGTGCTGTGGTTGGGCGTCGAGCAGGTTGGCGGCCAGTTGCGCAGACTCGTCTTGGACGCTGAGCCAGCCGTCGGCGAAGTGGGGCAGCGCGTCGACACTCTGGCCCTGTTCGAGCACGATGCCGTCGGCGCTGAAGCGGCAGGGGCGGGCGGCGATATTGGCCTGCGCCAACAGCTGCAGGTAGTCGTCGCGGCGGCACTGCTGGCGGTTGACGCGTAGAATCATCGGCGGCGCGGCATTATTGGCGGCGAGGATCTGCGGCAGCTGTTCGGGCCAGCGCTTGTTGATCATGCCGTACAGCCAGGCCGGGTGGCTGTGGCTGGCGGCGACGCTGAGTTGCTGTTGCAGGCTGTCGGCGCGGCGCTGGTACTGGCGCAGCACACCGTTGACGAAGGATTTAGCCCACTGCTTGCGCAGCGCGATGCTAGCCTGCACGGTCTCGGCGATGGCGGCGTGATCGGGCACGCGCATATAGGCTAGCTGATAGAGGCCGATCAGCACTAAGGCGTAGACGTCGCGATCTTTTTCTTTCAGCGGCTTGTGAATCAGCTGATCGGCGAGGCCGGATAGCCGTGCATGGTGGCGCATGACGCCGAAGCAGAGCTCCTTGAATAGGCCGTGCTCACCCTCGTCGATACTGTCCAGGTATTTCGGAATCAGATTGGCGAGGGAGGATTGCTGGCTCATCAGTTGGGCGATCAGCCGGGCCGCTTGTGCGCGACAGGGCAGGGGCTTAGACAAAACACTGTCCCTCGGCGAACCAGTCGCGTCGCGAGTTGAGCACGGCGGCGGTGTCCATCGCCTTCTTGCCGGGCAGTTGCAGCTGGGTCAGCAGCAGCGCCTGCTCGCCGCAGCGCACTACGACGCGCTTCTTCGAGCACTCGATGATGCTACCGGCGGCGGCGCTGCTATCGCACTCGACCACCGTCGCCGACCAGATTTTGATGCGTTGGCCGCCGAGCTCGCTGAAGCAGACGTTGCTGCTATTAAAGGCGCGGATTTTACGCTCGATCGCCACGGCACTGTGCTGCCAGTCGATCGCGGCCTCACTCTTACTTAACTTGCTGGCGTAGTTGCTTAGGCTATCGTCCTGCACCTCGCCCTCGACCAGCTCGTTAGCCATGCGGTTGCAGGTCTCGAGCAGCGCCGGTTGGCCGACTGCGGAGAGCTTGTCGCGCAGGCTGTCGCCGGTCTCCGCCGGCTCGATGGTGCAGAAGCGCTTGCTGATCATGTTGCCGGTGTCGAGGCCGATGTCCATCTGCATGATGGTGACACCGGTCTCCTCGTCGCCGCTCTCGATGCAGCGCTCGATCGGTGCCGCACCGCGCCAGCGTGGCAGCAGCGAGGCGTGCACGTTGATGCAGCCGAGGCGAGGGGTATCGAGCACGCCCTGGGGCAGCAGCAAACCGTAGGCGACGACGACCATCAGGTCGGCGCCGTGGCTGGCGAGTAGCTCGAGTTCGGCCTCGGGCTTCAGCGACAGCGGCTGATAGACGGGGATGTCGTGTGCGAGCGCCACCTGTTTGACGGGCGTCGGTAGCACCTTCTTGCCGCGGCCAGACTGGCGGTCGGGCTGGGTGTAGACGGCGACAATCTGATGCCGGCCCTGATCTACTAGGGCCTGCAGGTGTTGTGCAGAGAATGTCGGCGTGCCGGCAAAAATGATCTTGAGGCCGTCTTCGCGAGCGGCAGCGGGTGCGTTAGTCATTGATAGCTCAGTCGATAGAGTGAGCGGCGTGGTTAGCCGCGGGCGTGTTGTTTCTCGAGCTTCTTGCGAATGCGATTGCGCTTAAGCTTGGAGATATGGTCGACAAACAGCGTGCCGTTGAGGTGGTCGAGCTCGTGCTGAATGCACACCGCCAGCAGGCCGTCGGCCTCCAGCTCGTAGGGCTCACCGTTGCGATCGAGGGCACTGAGGCGCACCTTGCCGGGGCGGTCGACGCTCTCGTAGAAACCGGGCACGGAGAGACAGCCTTCATCGTAGCTGTGCAGCGCTTCATCGACGATATGGTAAGTCGGGTTGATCAGCACCAGCGGTTGGTCGTGCTCCTCGGAGACATCGATCACCACGATACGCTGATGAATGTCGACCTGGGTAGCGGCGAGGCCGATGCCCGGCGCCGCATACATAGTCTCAAACATGTCGTCGATGATTTTGCGGGTGGCGTCGGTGACGGCCCCGACTTCACGGGCGATGGTTTTTAATCTGGGATCTGGGTATTCTAGTATATTGAGAATGGCCATTGTGTTGTGTGAAGAACCTCTAGTATCTGCGCAAGAACAACTGCTAAGATTATGACACTTAAGTGGTGGGCGTGACCAATAATAGCGGCATAGACTGACTCTTGCTGGGGTGTCGTTGTACAAGAGAACAGACGTTGATTAGAATGTGAACAGCACATTTTACCAGCCCTAGCGGTCTAGGGGCAGGGCTATTCAACAATAACAAGTTAAATTTTAGGGATGGTAGAAATGAAAAAGTGGCTAGCGGCTCTAGTGGGCATTGGCTTTGCCTCGTCAGTATTGGCGGCAAGTAGTGGCTTATTGAAGACTAATCATCCCAATAACTACGTGGTGCAGAAGGGCGATACCCTGTGGGATATCTCCGATGAATTTCTCAACGATGCCTGGAAGTGGCCGGAGATCTGGCAGGTCAACCCGCAGATCAACAACCCGCATCTGATCTATCCCGGCGATCTACTGTCGTTGGTCTATGTCGATGGTCAGCCGCGCATCAGGCTTAAGCGTAATAGCGGTGGTGTGGTCAAGTTGGGGCCGACGATTCGCACCGATGATCTCTCCCGCGCCATTCCGGCGATTCCTCTCGAGAAGATTCACGCCTTCCTCAGCAAGGGGCGCTTTATCGAACAGGGCGATTTAGAGGGTAAGCCCTATGTCGTCGCCGGCGGTAAGCGCCACATTATCAGCGGCGCCGGCGATCAACTGTTTGCCCGCGGTGACTTCGATGAAAATCATGCCAGCTATGGTATCTACCGCAAGGATGAGCTGTTCACCGACCCTGAGACGGAAGAGGTGTTAGGTCTCCAGATGCGTAACATCGGCATGGGACATCTCGTCGACCAGCAGGACGATATTGCCACCTTCGAGCTCTACAGCAGTGCCGAAGAGGCCCGTATCGGTGATACTTTACTGGCCTCAGATATTCGAGAGGTGAGCGCTAACTATCTACCAAGTGCCCCCTCAGTCGATATCTCCGGTGTAATCATCGGTGTCGGCAAGGGCGTTAGCCAGGTCGGTAAGATGAGCGTGGTGGTAATTAACCGCGGTGAGCGTGACGGCCTAGCAGAGGGCAATGTGCTGGCGATCATGAAGAAGGGTGAGGTGGTCAGTGATCGCGTCGCCGATGAAATGATCCAGCTACCGGATCAGCGTGCAGGCCTGTTGATGGTGTTCCGTGTCTTTAACAAGCTCAGCTATGGCTTGGTGCTAAAGGCGAATCAGGGCCTGTCGGTCGACGATAAAGTGGTCATGCCGTAATTTGGGCAAGCCCCTCCGCAACCGCTACACTAGATAGTCAAATCAGCTGATTAGTGTTGTGATGTCATGGATGACAAGCAAACTCTACACGACCTGCGGCGGCTTGCCTTTAGCCGTCTGCCGGGATCGGGCTCGAGAGCCCAGGCCCCATTACTCGCCAATAGCGATTCCTTCGATGATTTTCTCCACCGCGCCACGACCACTGCCGCTGGCTTGCCGGCAGCGCAGCGAGGGGCCCTGTCACGGCTACGTGCCGCCGTTAGCGAGGATGAGATACTGCAGCGGGAGCAGCACGGGCTGTGCTGGTTGGGTACTCACGGTGGCCAGATAGTCGATTGGTTTGATGACCATTACCCGCCGTTATTACGCGAGTTGGCCGACCCACCGGCGGTATTATTTTGCCTTGGCGATAGCCGCTTGCTGCGCCAGCCTCAGCTGGCCATGGTGGGCAGCCGTGCGGCCACTAATGGCGGTCTAGCGCTGGCGCAGATGTTCGCCAAGGAGCTGACGCAGAGCGGTTTCGTCATCACTAGCGGGCTGGCATCAGGCATCGATGGCGCGGCGCATCGCGGTGCACTGCAGTCGGGGCCGACCATCGCGGTGATCGGTACCGGCTTAGATGTGTGTTACCCGAGCAGTCATCATGGGTTGCGCCAGCAGATCATCGAGCAGGGGCTGTTGCTATCAGAGCTGCCCCTCGGGGCACCGCCCAAGGCCGGGCACTTTCCGCGGCGCAATCGTCTGATTGCCGGGCTCTCATTGGGCACGGTGGTGGTGGAGGCGAAGGTGAGAAGTGGCTCGTTGATCACGGCACGCCTGGCGATGGAGTCGGGGCGCGAAGTCTTTGCCCTACCGGGCTCGATCCACAACCCGCTCAGTCGCGGCCCGCATCAGTTGATCAAACAGGGGGCGACGCTGATCGAGACCAGCGCCGACATCATCGCCCAGCTCAGCGGTGGCTTGGCCTATTTAGCGGAGCAGGTGGAGGCTACCCCAGCCGCTCTGTTATCGATTCCGTCGTTGAGCGCGGCGCAGCAGGCACTGTTACAGTTGATTGGCTATGAACCGATGGATGTCGACACGCTGGTCGAGCGCAGCGGTCTGGCGGTGACGGAGTTAAGTGGTTTACTGTTAGAGTTAGAGCTTGCCGGCATGGTGTTATTGGAGGCGGGTGGCTATCAGCGCTGCACGACGCAATAGGTTTCTGCGCCGTGCTCAGGTAACATTGCTGGCAGAGAAAAAGCGCTTGTCGAAGGGGTTCGAAAATTCATGTCAGAGAAGATCCACAAGTCACCAGCCGCCAACCCTTGGTTGCGTCATGTGGCGGTGCGCCGCTGTGTTGAGACCATCTCCTGTGGCGGTGTCATTGCCTACCCGACCGAGGCGGTCTGGGGCCTGGGCTGTGACCCCGAGAATGCGTTGGCGGTAGAACAATTATTAGCCCTCAAGGGGCGCTCTGTCGACAAGGGGTTGATCATGGTGGCGGCGAATATTGAGCAGTTGGCACCGTACCTGACCGACATCAGCGCGGCACAGCGACAGAGCCTTGAGGCCTCTTGGCCGGGCCCGAATACTTGGTTGGTAGCCGATAACGGTCGAGTCCCTGCCTGGATCCGGGGGCGACACGATAGCGTCGCCCTGCGGGTTTCCAGTCACCCCTTAGTGGTGGCGTTGTGTCAGCGCTTTGGCGGCCCGATAGTGTCGACCTCGGCCAATCCCCAGGGCAAGCCCTCGGCGCGCTCTGCCCTGCAGGTGAGGCGTTACTTTGCCGGCTACCTCGATGGCATTGCGCCAGGTTGTGTGGGCGGGGCAAAGACGGCCTCGACGATCAGAGAGCTCGCTAGCGGCCGTATCATACGCGCCGGTGGCTGACGAATATTCAGTAAGTTATAACTAATCACGGAGACCCTATGTCAACGATCGACATTGAGGCAGTACAAAGCTATTTGATGCAGCTACAGGACACCATTTGTCAGGCGATCGAAGCCGAGGACGGCAGCGCCGTCTTCCTCGAGGATAACTGGCGTCGCAGCGAGGGCGGTGGTGGCCGCACTCGGGTGATGACCGATGGCCGAGTGATCGAGAAGGGCGGGGTGAACTACTCCTATGTCGAGGGGGCGGCGATGCCGGCTTCGGCGACAGCGCAGCGGCCGGAACTTGCCGGACGCTCCTTTAAGGCGATGGGGGTCTCGCTGGTGATCCATCCCAATAACCCGCACGTGCCCACCTCGCACGCCAACGTACGCTTCTTTGTCGCGGAAAAAGACGGCGAGGAGCCGGTCTGGTGGTTCGGCGGTGGCTATGATTTGACCCCCTACTACCCGGTAGCAGCGGATTGTCGGCAGTGGCATCAGACCGCTCATGATGCGCTAGCGCCACACGGTGATGAGCTCTATCCCCGTTATAAAAAATGGTGTGATGACTACTTCTACCTGAAGCATCGCGACGAGACGCGCGGTGTCGGTGGATTGTTCTTTGACGACCTCAACGAGGGTGGTTTCGAGCGCTGCTTCGCCATCATGCAGGCGGTGGGCGACAGCTATATCGAGGCCTATCGGCCGATCTTAGCGGCCAACAAGACGCGTGAATATAGCGAGCAGCAGCGAAAGTTCCAACTCTACCGTCGTGGCCGTTATGTGGAGTTCAACCTAGTCTTCGATCGTGGCACCTTGTTTGGTCTGCAGACGGGCGGCCGCACGGAGTCGATCTTGATGTCGCTGCCGCCGATCGTGCACTGGGATTATAATTTCCAGCCGGAGCCGGGCACGCCGGAGGCCGAGCTCTACGAACATTACCTACAGCCTCGGGAGTGGCTGGCATGAGGGTCGATCAATACGCGGTGTTTGGCAACCCGATCGAACATTCACGCTCGCCAGACATTCATCACGCCTTTGCCCGCGAGACGGATCAATCGTTAGCCTATGGCAAGCAGTGTGTGCCGGTCGATGATTTCACGCAGGCGGCGGTGCAGTTCTTTGCCGACGGCGGTCGCGGTCTCAATATCACCGTGCCCTTCAAGCTCGAGGCCTATCAATTTGCTGATACGCTGACTAAGCGAGCGCGGCAGGCCGGTGCTGTTAACACCCTCGCGGTGCAGGCGGACGGTAGCATTCTCGGTGATAATACCGACGGCATCGGCATGGTCAGTGACATCGTCGATCACCTAGGCTGGTCGTTAGCCGGTCGACGCGTGCTGGTGCTGGGTGCCGGTGGTGCGGTGCGCGGGGTATTGGGGCCGATACTGGCACAGCAACCGAGCCAGCTCGTTATCGCCAACCGTACGTCGGCGAAGGCGGAGGCTTTAGCAAAGGCGTTTACGGCTGACATCGCGGTCGTCGGCTGTGGTTTTGAGCGTCTCGACGGGCACCAGTTTGATGTGGTGATCAACGGTACCTCAGCGTCGTTGGCCGGCGACTTGCCGCCGCTGCCGGCGACACTGCTCGCCACAGAGGGAAAGTGTTACGACATGATGTACGGTGCCGAGCCAACCGTATTCATGCGCTGGGCGCAGCAGCACGGTGCCGCGTCGGTCAGCGATGGTCTCGGCATGCTGGTCGGTCAGGCTGCTGAAGCATTCGCGCTATGGCGCGACGTGCGCCCCAGTGTAGCGCCTGTGATTGAGGTCATTCGTGCCGAGCTTACGGCCTAACAGGTAATTTATTGATTATAACCTAGGCTGATGGTTCAGCCAGGTATTGGTTTTTTAATTTGACGTAGTTGCCGGCGCTGTAAGTGAAGTAGCTGAGCTCTTTCTCGCTGAGTGGCCGCACCTGCTTGGCGGGGCTGCCTATGTACAAGTAGCCGCTCTCGAGCGTCTTGTTCGGCGGCACTAAGGTGTTGGCGCCGATGACGACTTTGTCTTCGACGACGGCACCGTCGAGGACGATGCTGCCGATGCCGATCAACACCTCGTTGCCGATTGTGCAGCCATGCAGCGTCACCTTGTGGCCGATGATGACATCATCGCCGATGTGTAGTGGGTAGCCATCGGGGTTATAATCGCTGGCGTGGGTAATGTGCAAGACGCAGCCATCCTGCACGCTGGTGCGTTGGCCGATGCGAATGCGGTGCATGTCGCCGCGAATCAGTGCGAAGGGCCAGACCGAACTATCGTCACCGATCTCGACATCGCCGATGATGACGGCGCTGTCGTCAACGAAGACGCCTGTGCCGAGTTTTGCCTGCTGGCCCTGGAAGCTGCGAATATTATTCTCGGACATTTGACTGCACTACCTTTGAATATGAGTAATCGTACCAATATTTTACCTATAACATGTCGATACGTCTAAATCTCACTCGGGCATCGCTGAAAATAGCGGCACTTAAATGAGTGATCATGCAGAAGCAACAAGGATACTAATGTGAATAAATTATCGCTGCCGGTTTTCTCCGCCATTGAGATTGAAAAGATTGTTCCCGAACTGGAGCAGCGGCTTGCCGATAGCCGCAAAGCTATTGAGGTACTATTGTCGCAGCCAGCACCTTATAGCTGGCAGAACCTTGCGGAGCCGATGGAGGCGATCGATGAGGCGTTGAGTCAGTTCTGGGCGCCGATCAGCCATCTTAATGGCGTGCAAAATAGCGACGCGATGCGCGATGCCTACAACGCCTCACTGCCATTACTGACCGCCTATACCACCGAATTGGGGCAGAACCGTGCACTCTGTGATGCCTATCAGAGTATTGCCGGTAGTGATGAATACGCGCAGTTGAGCACGGCCCAACGCAAAGCGATCGACAATGCGCTGCGTGACTTTAAGCTCAGCGGTGTTGCCCTCGACGATGCGGAGCAGGCACTGTACGCCGATTATCAGCAGAAGCTATCTGAGCTCTCGACTAAATACGCCAATAATGTGCTCGATGCGACGGAGGGCTGGCATTGTCACGTCACCGAGGAAGATGAGCTCGCCGGCGTGCCGGAGATGGTCAAGCAGATGTACGCCGAGCAGGCGGCGGCGAAAGACTTGTCGGGCTGGCTGATCACGCTGGAGATACCGAGTTATCTACCGCTGATGCAATATGCGGATAACCGGGCGCTGCGTGAGCAGATGTACACCGCTTTTACCACGCGTGCCTCAGATCAGGGGCCGACAGCGGGGCAGTGGGATAACAGTGCGTTGATGGATGAAATCTTGGTGTTACGCAGTAAACAGGCCAAGCTACTGGGCTTTAACAATTATGCGGAGTGCTCGTTGGCCACCAAGATGGCGGAGACACCGGCCCAGGTGGTGGAGTTTCTTACGCAGCTGGCCGAACAGTCACTGCCGGTGGCGAAGGCCGACTTTGCCCAGTTACAGGCGTTTTGTCAGCGTGAGTATGGCGTTGCAGATCTGCAGGCTTGGGATGTGCCCTACTACAGTGAAAAGCTGCAGCAGCAGGAGTATGCCTTCGATCAGGAGCAACTGCGCCCCTATTTCCCCGCCGACAAGGTGATTGAGGGTCTATTAAAAGTCACTTCTCAGTTATTTGGCATCGACTTTGCCGAACAGCATGAGTTTGATCGCTATCACGAGGATGTAAAGCTCTACAGCGTGCTGCAAGACGGTGAGGTGATTGCACAATTTTACTTCGACCTCTATGCACGCAGCGGCAAGCGTGGCGGCGCCTGGATGGCGGACTGTCGCGCGCGTCGCCGCGCAGCCGATGGTAGTTTGCAGTTACCGGTCGCCTTCCTCACCTGTAACTTCACTAGCCCCACCGCCGATACCCCTTCGTTGTTGACCCATAATGAGGTTACGACGCTGTTCCATGAATTTGGTCACGGCCTGCATCACATGTTGACCCAGGTTGAGGTGGCGGCGGTGTCGGGTATCAGCGGTGTTGCTTGGGACGCGGTTGAGCTGCCCAGCCAATTTTTGGAGAACTGGTGTTGGGAACCGACGGTGATACCGATGATCTCGGGACACTACCAGACCGGTGAGGCGCTGCCGCAGGCAGAGCTCGAGAAGATGTTGGCGGCGAAGAACTTTCAGTCCGGCATGCAGATGGTGCGCCAGATTGAATTTGCTCTGTTCGATATGTCGATTCACCAGTGCGATGGAACGGTCGATATTCAGGCCGAATTGAATGCGGTGCGGGCCAAGGTGGCAGTGATACCGGCGGCAGAATTTAATCGCTTCCAGCATGGTTTTAGTCATATATTTGCCGGCGGTTACTGTGCCGGTTACTTCTCATATAAGTGGGCGGAAGTGTTGTCCGCCGACGCCTTCTCGCTGTTCGAGGAGAAAGGTATTTTCGACCAAGCCACGGGGCAGCAATTTCAACAAACGGTGTTACAGCGGGGCGGTAGCGAGGATGCGATGGCGATCTTTGTTGCCTTCCGTGGACGTAAGCCTGAGACGGCGGCGCTGTTGCGACACAGCGGTATCTGTTAGTTTGGGTGTTGTACACGGTGATAGAACGGAGCTGGTATGAAGAAAATGGTTAAACGCTTTGTCGCGGGCGCGGTCTGTCCGCGCTGCAGCGAAATGGACAAAATTAAGAGCTGGAATGACGACGAGGGCCAACATAGAGAGTGTGTCAGCTGTGGTTATAGCGATGTGATGAACGATCAGGTAGCGCAGCAGGAAGTCGATACTCGGGTGAATCAGTCACGCCCGGGAGAGCAGCCGCTAGCGCATGAAGACGAGGTGCAGGTGGTCCAGTTGATGGACCCGGGCTCCATGCGCAAGGACCATTAGCAGGCAATCTCGTTAGCCTTGTTTGGGGGGGATTCGTTGGCGGCGAAAAGTCGCAACTGCAAGTCATAGAAACAATTGGTTGCTTTGCTTTGGCCAACGACAGCGCTGCCTAGCGATAATGAAGCGCTGGTTGTGACGAGTTCGCTGGCAATGTCGCTGAGCTTGCAGGCGAACGGATCGCCGATCAAGGTATGTAATAACAAGTTGGGGCGTAGCAGCTCCACCTTGCACAGTTGATGGCCATTTTCAAAAAGCATTTTATCATTGAGCTCTTCGACAACGCGCAGCGCAAAATAGCAGCTGTAGAGTAAGTCGTAGAGCTCTTTTTCTTGTTGGAAAAAAGCCTCGATACTATCGAAAAGTGGTTGGCAGCGCTCGTATAGTAGATGCCCCTTGAGCTGTATGGATGCTTCCTCTAAATAGTGTGTGGTGTGACGTAGGTAATGTGTGATGATGGCTGTGATCGTGGCACTGTCTGCAATATCGAAGTGAGCGTCAATTTGCGCTAGACGATCCTCGATTAAGGTGTTTAGTGCTGATGGTGTGGACGCCGAATCTAAAATAGACTCGATGCGATCGTTAATGAACAACGTATTCATATTATTTCCCAGCTCTAACTAACGTATCCTTTTTTTGCTAGCGTGGAGGAATGGTGGTGTGCGTGGTTTGCATCCTGCAAAGCCATGGCCATAGAGCTAATATATTCTTTTAAGAAGATTTCTCGGCGGCCGATTTTTTTTGTGTAGGCGTCAACATACGAGGATTGGTACCCGGCTAAATTGAAACCATAAAAGCAATCTAGTTGAGCTAGCTAAAATGCGCCAGCCGCATTTAACGTTGCAAACAAAAATACGAGTGATAGGTCACACTTTAATAGTATTGATGACAATGAACATAAGCTTTAGCTAGTGTGAGTCAGCTATTAATCGCATAAAAAATCTTATTTTAATCGCGTAGATGAATAGCTGTTGTGTTGAGAAATAATGCGAATTATAAAGCCTTTGCTATACTCAAAATGATTTTGCCGCACTCGATTGATAAAACAAAGTTAAATGCAGTCGGTTGTGTTGTACGTTGTATTAACCTGAAAGAGGTTGTCCGCTAGTCGTAGCACGAGGTGTTTGCGTCGTATTACTGGCTTGTACTCGTCGTTTTTAGTTTTGATTTATAGAGTGTTTGTTGTTTTTGAATGGCTTTGTTTTTTCTGATGCAGAGGGAGTAGTCATTGGTTGCGAATGAAGTTGATAACAATAAGATGGAGAGAACTAGGTATGTTGTTACGAGCACGTTTACTTCGTTTGCTCGTGCACAGCACGGTAGCATCTGTTGGTAGTACTGCTGCGGTCTTTGCCGAGGAAGCTCAACGCTGGCAAACCAATCTGAGCCCAGGGGTCACGGCTGTCGGCCAGAAAGTTTACGACTTACATATGGATATTTTAATTCTCTGTGTGGTTATTGCTGTGCTGGTTTTTGGTGTGATGCTCTATGCACTCATTGCACACAGGAAATCAACCGGGAGAAAACCCGCGCAGTTTCATGAAAATACCAAGGTGGAAATACTTTGGACTGCTATCCCTGTGGTTATCCTCGTCGCGATGGCATTTCCAGCTACCAGTACATTGATTGAAGTTTACGATAGTAGTGATGCTGAGCTCGACGTCATGGTCACCGGTTATCAGTGGAAGTGGAAGTATGAATATATTACGCCACAGGGGGAGACCGTCAGCTTCTTTAGTGCTATGTCGACGCCGCAGGCGGAGATAAACAATGAGCAAATGAAGAGTGAACACTACTTGCTCGATGTCGATGAGCCACTAGTGATTCCCGTTAATACGAAAGTGAGGCTGTTAATTACCGCCTCTGATGTGATCCATTCATGGTGGGTCCCGGCGCTTTCAGTGAAGCGTGATGCTATCCCCGGTTTTATCAACGAGGCGTGGACTAAGCCTCTAAAAGTCGGTACTTATCGTGGTCAGTGTGCCGAATTATGCGGTCGTGATCATGGTTTTATGCCGATCGAGGTAAAGGTTGTAGAGCAGGGGGATTACCAGCTTTGGTTGGCCGCTAAACAGCAGGAAGCGGGGAAGCTAAAGAGCTTGATGGCGCAGAGCTTTGGCTTGGAAGAAATGGTGCTGCGTGGAGAAAAAATATATAACAGCAGCTGTATGGCTTGTCACGGTGGCGAAGGTGAGGGTGGCTTGGGCAAGGCGATCAGAGGCTCAACGGTCGCTACTGGCGATATGGAAAAACACCTGCGTTTAGTGATTAGCGGCGTGCCGGGAACGGCTATGCAGGCCTTCGGTGGCCAGTTAAACAACCTCGATCTCGCGGCTGTGGTGACTTACCAGCGTAATGCTTGGGGCAATAACATGGGCGATAGTGCCCAGCCGATCGATGTCTATAAGGCGAAAAAAGAACAATAACAGGGAGTCGGTATGAGTGAGCATCAACATGGCCCGCGTCGAGGAATGAGTCGCTGGATTCTAACAACGAATCACAAAGATATCGGTACGCTGTATCTCTGGTTTAGCTTTGCCATGTTTCTCATTGGTGGCAGCTTCGCGATGATTATTCGCGCCGAACTTTTTCAGCCTGGCCTACAGCTGATACAGCCAGAGTTTTTTAATCAGATGACGACGATGCATGGCTTGATCATGGTGTTTGGTGCAATCATGCCGGCTTTCGTCGGGCTGGCGAATTGGTTGATACCGATGATGATTGGCGCGCCCGATATGGCGTTGCCGCGAATGAATAATCTTAGCTTCTGGTTGTTGCCGTTCGCTTTTATTGTGTTGTTATCATCGCTGTTCATGGAGGGGGGAGCGCCTAACTTTGGCTGGACCTTCTATGCGCCGCTATCGACGACTTACGCCCCGCCGAGTGTGACCTTTTTTATTTTTGGTGTACACGTCATGGGCGCCTCGTCGATTATGGGGGCGATTAATATTGTGGCCACGGTGATGAATATGCGCGCGCCAGGCATGGGTTATATGAAGATGCCTATGTTCGTCTGGACCTGGCTGATTACTGCCTTTTTGTTGATCGCAGTGATGCCTGTTTTGGCCGGCGTGGTGACGATGATGCTGATGGATATCCATTTTGGCACATCGTTTTTTAGTGCCGCAGGCGGTGGTGATCCGGTATTGTTTCAGCATATTTTTTGGTTTTTCGGCCATCCTGAGGTTTATATTATTATCTTGCCGGCCTTCGGCGTGGTGTCGCAAATAATTCCGGCTTTCTCGAGAAAACCTTTATTCGGTTATGACTCGATGGTCTATGCAACGGCCTCGATTGCAATTCTCAGCTTTGTTGTCTGGGCGCACCATATGTATACGGTCGGGATGCCGCTTGCTGGCGAATTATTTTTTATGTACGCAACGATGCTCATTGCCGCACCGACAGGGGTAAAAGTCTTTAACTGGATCGCCACCATGTATCGTGGAGCGATAACTTTTGAAACGCCGATGTTGTTTTGTATTGCTTTTGTCTTTCTCTTTACCGTCGGCGGGTTGTCGGGAATTATGCTGGCGTTAGCCTCTAATGATTTTCAGTACCACGACTCTTATTTTGTTGTCGCGCATTTTCATTACACGATGGTGGCAGGTGCAATATTTAGTATGTCGGCAGCTGTCTATTTCTGGCTGCCGAAGTGGACTGGGCGCATGTATAATGAGACCTTGGGTAAGGCGCATTTCTGGGTTTCATTTGTTGGCTTTAATCTAACCTTCTTTCCGCAACATTTCGTTGGTTTGGCGGGTATGCCGCGGCGGATCCCGGATTACGCGTTGCAATTTGCTGACTTTAATATGATCTCGAGCTGCGGCGCCTTCCTCTATGGGGGAGCTCAGTTATTTTTTCTCTATAATGTTATTCACTGCATTGTTGCCGGTAAGAAAACCGATAAGCCCAGGGTTTGGGAGGGCGCTGATGGTCTAGAATGGACGCTACCAACACCTGCCCCCTACCATACCTTTACCGCTCCGCCAGAAATTAAATAGGGGGGATTATGTATAAGCCTAGGCCGACGATCACCGCGTTAAAATTGTCTCTGTTGACGCTGATGATGTTCGCCTTTGGTTTTTTACTTGTGCCAATCTACGACGTAATCTGCGATGTGACTGGGCTCAATGGTAAAACCTCTGGAGAGCGCTATCGTGTGACAAGCACTGCTGTCGATCAGTCGAGAAGCGTTAGAGTGCAGTTGATCACGATGAATAATGACAACATGAGCTGGGAATTTAAGCCGATGCAGCAACAGCTGGTAGTGAACCCAGGTCAGGTTATGGAAACGCAATTCTATGCGAAGAACCCGCGTCAGTTTTCTATGATTGCACAGGCTGTGCCGAGTATTTCGCCAGCAAGGGCAGCGGCCTATTTTCATAAGACAGAATGTTTCTGTTTTAATCAGCAAACACTGCTGGCCGGACAAGATATATACATGCCATTGCGTTTCATTGTTAACCAAGAGTTACCGAAGGACATCACCACAATCACGCTGTCTTATACGTTGTTCGATATAACAAACGGCTTCAACGGCAAGCAAGTGGCCGTGGTCCACTAGCAGGAAGACTGAAGGGGGAATATATGACGGATCATCACGCCGAGGCGTCAGAAACATATTATGTGCCGGAGCAGAGTCGTTTGGCGATCTGCTTAGCCGTGTCGGTCGCGATCATGGTGGTGGGGGTGGCGAACGGTATCAACAGTATTAATCCTAAGTTTGTTGAGACCGCGAGTAGCTATGGCTGGCTAGTGTTTTTTGGCGGTTTGGCGCTTTTTTTGGCGACGTTATTTGCCTGGTTTAGGGTGACCATCATTGAGCAACAACAAGGTCTGAACAGCCGTCAATTAAAGCACTCCTATGTATTGGGTATGCAGTGGTTTATCTTCTCCGAAGTGATGTTCTTTGTCTGCTTCTTTGGCGTACTGTGGTATGCACGGAACTTATCTTTACCATGGCTGGCGGGTGAGGGGGTCGGTGCTCTTACTAATGAGTATTTATGGCGTGGTTTTGAATATAGCTGGCCAATGTCGTCAACACCGCAGGAGGTCGTGGGAATCAGTAATCAGCCAATCGCCAATAATGGTCAGTTTAGTTCGCCGGGAGCAACAGTCGATCCGTGGCATTTACCATTGCTAAACACCTTGCTATTGCTCACCTCCAGTATCACCATTCATGTAGCGCACACCGCCCTGAAGGCAAATAAACGATCGTTATTTAATTTTTGGTTGGCGCTGAGCCTGGTGCTTGGTTTTGCCTTTGTCGCCTTTCAAATCGTCGAGTATGTTGAGGCTTATAACGAACTGGGTTTAACGTTAAGCTCAGGAATCTATGGCTCGACCTTTTTTATTCTCACTGGCTTTCATGGTTTCCATGTTTGTCTTGGTGCGCTGATGTTGGCCGTACAGTGGTTGCGCTCAACAACAAGAGGGGACTTTAGCGCAGAGGAACATTTTGGTTTTGAGGCTTCCTCTTGGTATTGGCATTTTGTCGACGTCGTTTGGTTGGGTTTATTTTTGTTCGTCTATATTTTATAAACAAGGACAAAAATAAGGGGCTGTTATTCGTTGCTTACCAGGGCTGATGAGGCGTTATTTGTCCGCTAAATAAGCCATAGCTGACTAAGACCAGTAGGGTGGCGGCAAGAATAACTCGAACAGATAAAGAGTTTAATGTTCTCTTGCTACTGCCTTTATCTTTCATTAAGTAAAACAGTCCAGAGAATAGGCTGATTAACAGCAAGATAAAGATGATGATTATTGCGGGTTTAATTAGCATTGTTTTACCTTGAACTAGTCAGTTGTTTATTTTATATAATTATAATTTATGACGACTCCACAAATATAACAATAATAATTGAGAAATATTTTATCGTCGTCATCGAAACTAAGGAGCTACGATGGTATCCGATAAGGATATGAGCTTGTCACAATATATTGTGCCTCGATGCAGTATTGTACTCACCGTTACGTTTTTTATTGTTCTGTTGGCGTTGTTATGGCTTGGTTTCTGGCAGTTGGCAAGGGCGGAAGAAAAACAGCAGTTACTTAATCGAGCGAAGATAACCGCTACCGCACGGGTGGAGAATATTACGCATTATTCTGCCTCACGTTTGAGTAAGTTAGCACAGGGGACTCCTATTCTGCTGCAGGGCCGTTACGATGATGAAAAAACCTTTTTACTCGACAATCAAATCAACAAAGGTAAGTTTGGCTACCTAGTGATAACGCCTTTTATAGCGGAATATAGTGGTCAATTATTCCTAGTGGTCAGAGGCTGGGTTGCGGGGAGTTTAGATCGACGAATATTACCCGATATTAGTACGCCTGAACATAAGCTTACGCTCAGGGCAAAGGTGTTGGCAAAGCAAGAGAAGCCTTTCCAGCTAGCACAAATACCGGCAGCAGCATCATGGCCGAAGGTGGTACAGAGTAAGGCTATCGAGTCGTTATCAGCTTATTTATCGACTCCTGTCTATGATCGGCTGTTATGGCAAATGAAACCGGAGGCTGGCTTGCAGATGATTGCTCCTGTGGTGGTAAATATGAGCCCACAGAAGCACCAGGCCTATGCCATGCAGTGGTTTAGCATGTCAGTGCTACTGGCAATTATTTACTTATTAAACACGACAAATCTAAAGCTTTTATTCCCTAGGAAAAAAACTAATACAATTGAAGGTGATGACTATGCAGGCTAGTAAACTATCGGCCGACACCAGGTTTAAACAACGCTCCCATCTGCCGTTGACGATCATCTTATTATTACCTCTGCTGATCATCTCTGCCTCAACGATGGTTTACATGACAGGAGTTGGTATGCCAGAGACAACAAAAAACAGAGGCAAATTAGTCTCGCCGCCAATGCATATAGGGGAACATTTCACTGCGTTAGGGAGTGCGAATGGGGGATCGGCTTTACCCGGAGAAACAGGTCGCTGGAGCCTCCTTTATCAACTTCCTGACAACTGCCTTGAACAGTGTTCTCAGCTGCTTCACTTCATGCGTCAGCTGCATGTTGCAAGCGGCAAGCATGCGGCTAAGTTTGATCGTTATTTGTTGGTGTCAGCTACAAAGGAGCAGTCTTTGATTGCTGAAAGATACCCACGGCTGCTGCAAATAAGTAGTAATTTATCGCTACAAAACCTTACTGCTCCAGCTCACTCTAATAGTATTTTTTATTTAATTGACCCGCAGGGTTTTTTGATGATGAGCTATGATGATGGTCATGTATTGAAAGATTATATTACCGACCTTAAGTTCCTTTTCTCAAATTCTAACTAATATTAACGATATCTCCACGGCATTATAATTAGGGTTTTGTTGGCATGAAAAAAGAAAATAAAATTAATGCTATCGTTGCTTTCGCCTGTTTTTTGACGCTGATGGTTATCATGTTGGGGGCGTTTACTCGCCTTGTGGATGCCGGTCTTGGCTGCCCGGACTGGCCTGGTTGTTATGGGCATTTTAGCTGGCCGAGCAGCGAGCGAGATATTGCCGCAGCTAATGCGGCCTACCCTGAGATGCCTGTTGAGGCGGGTAAACCGTGGCCTGAAATGGTTCATCGTTACTTTGCTAGCAGCCTGGGTATCGTCGTAATTTTAATTTTATTGGCGATTACTACAGCTAAAGATCGGCGTATGCAGCGGCTGGTGAAACATGCGAGGTTATTATTCGCCGTGGTGGTAATACAGGGGGTGTTTGGTATGTGGACGGTTACCTTGAAGCTGTGGCCGCAGGTAGTAACGTTGCACCTACTCGGTGGTTTTATCACCTTGGCGACGTTATGGCTGTTATTGTTGCGCCTGCGTGCGCGGCCATGGCGAGTGAGTAAGGAGACTATTGGGCGCTATAAACCGCTACGCTTACTTGCGGCACTGGCTTTGTTGGTGGTGTTTATGCAAATCGTGTTGGGTGGCTGGACGACATCAAATTATGCGGCGGTTGCCTGCCCTGATTTACCAACTTGTCAGGGGCGCTGGCTACCGACACTGGACTTTCAACAGGGTTTTAATCTTACGCAATCGGTTGGCCCTAACTACCTCGGCGGGGTGATGGACAACGATGCGCGAGTTACGATTCATTTTATGCATCGTATCGGTGCCGTGTTGACGAGTATTGTCGTGATTATGCTGTCTATTCGCCTGTTTCTAACGAGCACCGTTTATGGGCGGCGCTTCGGTGTGCTGCTGTTGTTATTGTTATTTACCCAGCTTTTACTCGGTTTAGCGAATGTCTATTTCCAGTTCCCCGTTTCGGTTGCAGTTTTGCATAACCTCGTAGCGGCTCTACTGTTGGTGGCGATGGTGGGATTGAACTATCAATTGCAGAAAGTCAGAGAGGGAGGATTGGCATGAACAAGCAGGTAGCGGTGAAGCCGTCGGCGGCAGAAAATATTACGGCGGATTATATTGAGCTGTGTAAGCCGAAAGTTGTGTTGTTGTTGGTACTGACGTCATTAATCGGCATGTATATGGCTGTGCCGGGTGCTGTGCCCTGGCAGGTGATTTTATGCGGTAATCTTGGCATTGGTTTGTGTGCCGCCAGTGCCGCGGTGATTAATCATGTGGTCGATACGCGCATCGATCGCCTGATGTCGCGTACCCATAAGCGACCGGTAGTGAGTGGCCGAGTAGGGCCGCGGCAGGCCCTTATTTTCTCGTTGTTGATGGCGGTACTGGGGATGACGCTGTTGGTCGTATGGGTGAATCCGTTGACGGCACTGTTGACGTTCTCTTCGCTGATCGGTTATGCGGTGGTGTATACCATGTTCCTTAAGCATGCGACGCCACAAAATATCGTGATTGGCGGTTTGGCTGGTGCGGCGCCGCCGCTTTTGGGTTGGGTTGCGGTGACGGGGCGAGTCGATGGGCATGGGCTGCTGTTGATGCTGATTATCTTTGCCTGGACGCCACCCCACTTCTGGGCGCTGGCGATTGCCCGCTATGATGATTATGCCCGCGCCGATGTGCCGATGTTGCCGGTGACTCACGGCATTCCCTATACGCGGCTCAGTGTTTTGCTTTATACCGTTATTCTCTTTGTGGTCAGCTTGCTGCCTTTTGTTACTGCGATGAGCGGTCCGCTTTACTTGGCGGCAGCGGTTATTCTCGGCATATTGTTTCTGTATTACGCGCTGCAGGTGTTTTTGGGTGATGATAAGAAATGGCCGATGGCAACCTTTCGTTACTCGATCACCTATCTGACACTGTTGTTTATCCTGATGCTGGTCGATCATCAGTTGTTCCCAATGGCGACGGCAGGGCTCAGCCGATGAAAGCGATGCACAGGGGGGTGAGAAATACCATTGTTGCAGCGCTGCTGTCGATCGTCGTTTTGCTCGGCTTGCTGGTGAATAAGATCTTGGCACCGCGGCTGATGAGCGAAGCGGAATTGCGTAATAATGGGGCTGTGGTGTTGCAGCCGGCCCGTCGCTTCGCACTACAGGGGCTGACGGATCAACACCGAGAGGTCTTTGACCGCAGCCGTCTTGAGGGGCAGTGGTCGCTGGTGTTCTTTGGTTATACCTATTGTCCCGATGTCTGTCCGACGACGTTGGCAACGCTGAAGCGCTTTACCCAGATGATCGAGGGTGAGCGTTTCTCTGAGGACCTGCAGGTGGTGCTGTTGACGGTGGATCCGGCCCGGGATACGCCACAGCAGCTGGCACCCTATATGGCTTATTTTGATGAGCAGTTTATCGCCATTACCGGCGACTTTCTCAATGTCTATCGGACGGCTAATGCCCTCAATGCGGCGTTTAATAAGCGGTTAACGGAGCGTCCGGGAGAATACTGGGTCGATCACAGCGCTAATATAGCGCTGATCAACCCGCGTGGTGATTATCATGCGTTGTTATTACCGCCCTTCGAAGCCGGGAAGTTACGGTTACTCTATCGTTCCATTCGCGCTGAATATGAGTACCGTTACGACAGCTAAGCTGCTTATTGGCGGTTTGGAAGCGCCTGCGTGAGCAGGAATAACAGCGTGGCGGCAGTGACGATAGAGGGGCCTGCGGCACTGTCTGCGGTGGCGGATAGGGTCATGCCTAGTAGTACGGCGATGGCACCGAAGCCGATGGCATAGATGGCCATCTGCTCCGGCGTCTCGGCGAATTTGCGTGCGGTCGCCGCCGGTATGATGAGCAGTGCGGTGATTAGCAGGACACCCACGACCTGCATACCGATGGCAACGATAAGCGCGAGGCAGAGCATTAACAATAGCTCCATGCGCGGTACGTTGATGCCCTCGACACAGGCTAACTCGGGGTGCACTGTGACCGATAACAGCTGTCGCCAGTAGTAACAGAGTAAACCGCCGACGAGGGCGCTGATAGCGCTGATGATATAGAGGTCTGTGGTGTCGACGGCCAGTAGGTCGCCAAAAAGCAGGCCGTTGATATCAATAAATATATTGTCGGATAATGAGAGCAGAACCAGGCCGATAGCGAGCGACCCGTGCGACAGGATTCCGAGCAGGGTATCTAGCGCGATGCGTTTGGAGCGGTTGAGTCGAGTCAGCAACGTCGCCGACAGTAGGCAGTAGGCGACGACGGCGAGCTGGATGTTGATATTGAACCAGATGCCGAAGGCGACGCCGAGCAGTGCAGAGTGGGCGAGGGTGTCACCGAAGTAGGCAATGCGCTTCCAGATGACGAAGCTGCCGAGTGGGCCGGAGATTGCGGTTAAGAGTAGTGCCGCGGTAGTGGCGGTGAGTAGCAGCTCAATCATGGTTACACTCGGAGTGATCGTCGTCGATGATGTCACCATGACTGTCGTGACAGTGATCGTGGTGGTGAGTATAGAGGGCGAGATCCTCACTGTGCTTGCGACCAAACAGCTCCAGATAAGCGGGGTGGCTGCTGACTGACTCGGGGTGGCCGTGGCAGCAGATGTGCTGATTGAGACAGATAACGGTGTCGGTGGCGGCCATCACCAGGTGCAAGTCATGGGAGACCATGATGACGCCGCAGTCGAGTTCATCGCGGAGTGTTTTAATGAGCTGATACAGCTCGATTTGCCCGGTTACATCGACTCCCTGCACGGGCTCGTCAAGCACCAGCAACTGTGGCTGACGCAACAGCGCACGCGCCAACAATACACGCTGCAGTTCTCCGCCACTGATGTTCTGCAGTGGGCTCTGCATGACCTTGCTGGCGCCGGTTCTCTCCAGTGCCGCGCCGATCGCTTGCCGGCTGGCGCCGGCGAGTTTGAGGAAGCGTTCGACGGTAATTGGCAGGTGTGGATTGATTTGCAACTTCTGCGGCATATAGCCGACCACCAGGCCTGGCTTGCGCCAGACGCTGCCGCTGGTCGGTTGACTGAGGTTGAGCAGCAGCCGCAGTAGCGTACTCTTGCCTGCGCCGTTGGGGCCGATGATGGTGGTGATCTCTGAGCGGTTGATGCTCAGTTCGACATCGCTGAGAATCTGTTGCTCGTTGGCGCGAAAGCCGAGCTGCCTGGCCTCGAGTAAGCGCGTCATGTTGCCTGCTGACACTGTTGGCATACACCGAGTACCTCGACGGATTCACTGTGTACTTGGAAGCTGGCTTCGCTGGCACAGCTGGCGATGGCCTGAGAGATCGGTGCACTAGTAATCTCGATGGCGTTCTCGCACTGGCTGCAGATAAAGAAGTGACTGGAGTGACCGCTGCTCGGTGAGCAGCAGCCAATAAAGGCGTTGAGTGAGGTGATGCGATGTGCCAACCCCTCGTCGACTAAGAAGTCGAGGGCACGATAGACCGTCGCAGGGGCGAGGGTCTTGTGAATGCCCGCCGCTTGCTGCGCCTGTTGCATCATCTCTAGCAGGGCATAGGCACCCAGAGGCTTGTGGCTGCCCCAGAGTAGCGTAAGTACTTGCTCGCGTAGGCTGGTGAGCCTGAGTTTACGCTGCTCACAGAGCGCCTTCGCTTCAGCTAGGGCGTCGTGAATACAGTGTTGATGATTGTGTTGCTCAAATGCTAGTGACATAGGGTGTCGCTCGGTTAAACCATTATGTTATAATATCACACTTACTGACTCTTAGAGATAAGCGAAATGATACCTGTGAAAAAGATGAAGCTAATAATGACCGGCGCTGTAGCGCTATTGTCAGTGTTGTCAGCACCCTTATATGCCGATTCGGTGATGACGACGGTAAAGCCGATGGCGATGATTATCAAGGCCGTAGCGCCGCAAGCGGTTGAAGTTAACTACCTCGTACGCGATGGCCATAGCGGGCATCATTATCATATGCGCCCATCGGATCGTAAACTGTTACAGGAAAGCAACTACTTCTTCTGGTTGGGCGCAGAGTTTGAGCCAATCATGCAGAAGGCGGCGGCCGGTTCAAATGCGGTTAACCTGACCAGCTCTTTTGCCACTCAGCCAACGCTGACCAAGGGTGGTAGCCACCTGTGGATGAACCCAATTACGGCGCTGGCGCTGGCGACGGCTGCAGCCGATACCCTGAGCCACGACTACCCACAGTATAAGGATGAGATTGCGCAGCGTCTAGCGAGCTTTAAGCAGCAGATTGCTCAGCTGGATGCTGACCTCAAGAAAGGCTTGGCCGATAGCACGACACGCAACTTTGTCGCCTTGCACGACGCCTACGGTAACCTCTCCGAGCAGTATGGCCTGCACCAGCTAGCGGCATTCTACGGTGAGAATGAGCAGGTCATCGGTGCAGCTAGCCGAGCGGCGCTGAAGCAACAGCTGGATGGAAGCGGTGAGATCTGCGTCTTTACGCAACCACAGTTCAAGCTAAAGCCGGTGCAGACACTACTTGGTGAGCATCAGTTGAAGGTGTTGAAACTCGACCCACTGGCAACCGCACAGCCGATGGAAGCGGGTTACGTCGGCTTCTTTAAGGATGTCTCGCGACAGCTACAGAGCTGTTTCTAACACTCGCTAATACGGGGTGATGATACAAGGCGGCAGCGTTCAACGGTGTCGCCTTTTTTTGTGCGTAGTTGTTATAGCTGCAGACGATACTGCAGGATGCGCTTGTACAGTTCAGGGTCTTTGCTCTGAATCAGTGCGCCGGGACGGTGATCGATGCTGGGCAGGTGGATGGCGACGAGGCGCGAGACCCAGAAGCGGACGGCGGCGGCCTGTAATAGCGCGGGCCAACAATGTTGCTCGTCGGCGCTGCGTGGTCGAACTTCGTCATAGCCATTGAGCATGGCGGTCAATAAGACGTCGTTGAGCTGGCCGTCGGCGTCGCTTACCCAGTCGTTGGCCATCACCGCGAGATCGTAGCTGAGGCGGCCGCTACCGGCACTGTAGAAGTCGAGGATGCCAGACAGTCGTTCGTCGACAAATAGCGCGTTATCGCGGAATAGGTCGGTGTGGATGATGCCCGAAGGTAGCTGATATTGGCGTAGTGTGGCGTTACAGCGCTGCCAGGCCGCTTGTAACAGTTCGGCTTCATCTGCGCTGAGAAAGTTCAGTAATTGTTCGATGTTATGTTCAACCCAGGTGAAATCTTTCGGGCTGTCATGGTGCAGGCTGTGATGATCGAGGGAGACCAGGTGCATCTTCGCCATTGCCTGCCCTGCGGAGTGGGCTTGGGCGAGTGTGGGGGTGTCGAGGTGTCGGCCCTGCAGGCGGGGAAACAGGGCTGCCGGTTTACCTTCGACCTGTTGCAGGTTGTTGCCAAGGTTGTCGACTAGCGCTGCCGCCACGGGGACGCCGGCCTGATCGAGGGCGTGTAACCAGTCGAGGTAAAATTGCACATCGCTGTGCTTCAGTTCCTCGAATACGGTGAGCACAAACTGACGCTCAGTGGCCGTCGAGTTCTCACTGCTGAGCTGTGAGATATCGGTGGTGACGAAGTAGTTGGTGTTCTCGACGCCGTCGCCGATGCCCTGAAAGTCATTGACGGGGCCAACCCCATAGGGGGCGACTAGAGCGCTAATGAAATCAGCTTCTAAAACGGTATAGACGGCCATGTTTACCTCTTTTAGTGTACGGCATCTTGTAGAATGGGCACCGATCTTACACGCACTTAACGTATAATATTAGTCGTAAAAGCCGTAGTTTTAGCTCCGGCTGACTGCCGACGCTGAAATACATCGAGTGGTATCGGTAATCGGTGGCAGACTGTGGTTAAATAACGCCACCTATATGGGGCCCTGCGGCGATTGTGTCGGCAGCCCCGCTAAATATGCAACAGTATCGACAGGCTCCCATGGAAAATACATCGCAAGCTCCACTGGTCTTGGTGGACGGCTCAAGCTACCTCTATCGTGCCTACCACGCACTTCCTCCGCTCACTAACTCCAAGGGCCAAGCCACTGGGGCGATTAAGGGGGTCATTAATATGCTGCGCCGGTTGTTGAGAGATCATCCCGGCTCACAGTGTGTGGTGGTGTTTGACGCCAAGGGTAAGACCTTTCGCGATGAGATGTACCCGCAGTATAAGGCGCAACGGCCGCCAATGCCGGACGATTTGCGCAGCCAAATTGAGCCGATTCACAGCATCATCAAGGCGATGGGCTTTCCGATTATTATGGAGTCCGGTGTCGAGGCCGATGATGTTATCGGCACGCTGGCGGCACAGGCGACAGCGTTGCAGATGCCGGTGATTGTATCCACGGGCGATAAAGACATGGCGCAGTTGGTTAATGCTCACGTTACTCTGGTTAATACCATGACCGATACGGTGATGGATCCCGCCGGTGTCGTGAGTAAGTTTGGTGTCGGCCCCGAGCTGATCATCGACTTTCTGGCGTTGATGGGCGACAAGGTGGATAACATTCCCGGTGTCGCTGGCGTCGGCGAGAAGACGGCGACTGCGCTGTTGCAGGGTATCGGTAGTCTCGAGCAGATCTACGCCAATCTCGATGCGATTAAGGAGCTCTCTTTCCGCGGCGCTAAGACGATGAAGGCAAAGCTGGAGAAAGAGCGTGATAACGCCGAAATGTCCTACAAACTGGCGACGATTAAGTGCGATGTCGAGCTCGATTGTACGCCGGATAGCTTAGCGATGGTGTCGCCGGACCAGGTCGCTTTGCGCGCGGCCTTCGAGGAGTTGGAGTTTCGCAGCTGGGTAAAGGAGCTGGATGACCCGGCGGCGGTGCAGCAGCCCGCAGCAAAAAAAGCCAAATCGAGCGCTAGTACTACTGCCGTTAGTGAGGAATCGACGATAGCCCTTCCGACTGGCCCGTCGACGACGGACTACCAGACTATTCTCTGCGCAGCCGAGTTCGATGTCTGGCTGGCGAAGCTCAAGGCGTCGTCACTGTTTGCCTTCGATACTGAGACCACCAGCCTCAACTATATGGAGGCGCGCATTGTCGGTGTCTCCTTCGCGGTTGAGGAAGGTTGTGCCGCCTATGTGCCCTTTGGCCACGACTATGTTGGCGCGCCGGAGCAGCTAAGCGAAGAGCTGGTGCTCGGCAAATTGCAGCCGTTACTCGAGGATGAAAACTGTCACAAGGTGGGGCAGAATCTGAAGTATGACCGACACGTGCTGCGCAACCATGGCATCGAGCTGCGCGGTATCGCCTTCGATACCATGCTGGAATCTTACGTGTTGAACTCGGTGGGCAGTCGACACAACATGGACGCTTTGGCCAGCAAATACTTGGGGGTGGAGACGACGCACTACGAGGACATTGCTGGCAAGGGCGTGAAGCAACTCAGCTTCAACCAGGTCTCGCTTGAGATGGCGGGCCCCTACGCGGCGGAGGATGCCGACATTACCTTGCGCTTGCATCATGTTTTATACCCACAACTTCAGCAGCAGCCGAAACTGCTATCGCTGTTCAGTGAACTAGAGATGCCGTTGCTAGCGCTACTGGGGGATATCGAGGCCAATGGTACGCTGATCGATAGCGACATGTTGTTGCGCCAGAGCCAGCAGCTGGGTGAACGCATGGCAGAGCTGAAACAGAAGGCTTATGAGCTCGCCGGTCAAGAGTTTAACCTTGGCTCGCCGAAGCAGCTGGGTGAGATACTGTTTGAGAAGCTCGAGTTACCGGTGATCAAGAAGACACCGAAGGGTAAGCCGTCGACGGCGGAGGAGGTGCTCGTCGAGCTGGCCCTCGACTACCCACTACCCAAGGTGATCATTGAATATCGCGGCTTATCGAAGCTGAAGTCGACTTATACGGATAAGTTGCCGGAGATGGTGTGCGCGGCGAGTGGGCGTATTCACACCTCTTATCATCAGGCGGTGACGGCGACGGGGCGGCTTTCCTCTAGCGACCCAAATCTGCAGAATATACCGATTCGTTCCGGTGAGGGGCGACGTATACGCCACGCTTTCGTTGCTCGCGACGGCTATCAGTTAGTCGCGGCGGATTACTCGCAGGTGGAGCTGCGTATCATGGCGCACCTATCCGGTGATGAGGGCTTACAGCGTGCCTTCGCTAAGGGGTTGGATGTACACCGGGCGACGGCATCCGAGGTGTTTGCTATTGATGTCGACGAGGTGAGTGATGATCAGCGTCGCAGCGCTAAGGCAATCAATTTTGGTCTGATCTACGGCATGAGTGCCTTCGGCTTGGCGAAACAGCTGAATATTCCGCGCGGCCAAGCGGGTGATTATATTGAGCGCTACTTTGAGCGTTACCCCGGTGTGCAGCAGTACATGACGGACATTAAAGCCCAGGCGCAGGCGCAGGGTTATGTTGAAACACTGCGCGGGCGTCGACTCTATCTGCCTGAAATCAATGCTCGCGGCATGCGTAAGCAGGCCGCTGAGCGTACTGCGATCAACGCGCCGATGCAGGGTACGGCGGCGGATATTATTAAACAGGCGATGCTGGATGTGGATCGTTGGCTGCGTGATGAGGCGGTTGATGCGCAAATTATTATGCAGGTGCACGATGAGCTGGTGTTGGAGGTGAAGGCGGAGTTAGTTGAACAGGTGAGCGCCGAGCTCAAGTCGGTGATGCAGCGTGCAGTGTCGCTGTCGGTGCCGTTGATTGTCGACGTCGGCTGTGGTGAAAACTGGGAACAGGCTCACTAATTGGCGAGAATTAGCAGGGAAAATGGGCTGTAAATGACCAGTAAAGTAATCTGTGTCAGAGAACTAATATTACCTTTGGTTAATAATTCGCGACGAATTGAGAGGGGCGTTGTCGAAGTTTATGCGGCCTGCTAAATTCCTTCTAAAAGTGACTAATAGTGTATGTTAGTCGCGTATTATCGAGGTTAACGTGTTGATAGATACAGCAGATATAGTAGTACCAGAGCAGACATCTGAAGATTTCTTCGGTGGCTGGAGTATCAAACGTCTAGATAATAGCGAGTCGCAACCGAAGTCTATTGTTCACCGTCGCCTTGGTACGACGCTATTGGCTCATACCAGTTGTGGCCTTGTTGAGAAGAAGCGTATTACCAGCCCAGCTAACTGTTTTAGTTTCATGCTGGTGGAAAACTATAAGCAACGCGGTCAGTGGGACTACGATCATCTACCTGCCTGCACTCTATTCTGCCTGCCGCCTAAGCATAACTTTGACTTTCAGATTGGCCGCAACGCCAAGCTCTACGGCTTTTCTTTCGATGTCGATGGCTGGGTTGGCAGTCTTGCCGCGAAGGTGTGTGAGGGGCTGGCCGAGGGGCGTGCACGCATCGTGGAGATCGAGTCGCAGATGATGAGCCTGTTGATTACCCTCTATCAGAGGGCCACCCCCTCGACGGCTTGGACCGCGCAAGAGTTAGAGGCCTGGCAGCACTCGGTGATCTCTTCACTCAGCCTCGCGGTCAATCACGGCAGGTGTTTGCCGTGGCCGAATTTGTTGAAAGAGTTCGAGGCGCAGCCGCTAATGCAGCGCCTGCTTTACTCGGCCTGACCTTCTAGCTCGGCATGGAGGCTGTGCCGGTAGGCGGCCTCCGCATAATCCTTTAGTCCGTAGGCGCAGGCGTTGAAACCATCCTCTATCGCCTGGCCATGTTGCCTGAGTATGCTGTCGCGTAGCGCTCCCTCAAAGTAGTCGACCGACAGATAGTCACAGCTATTGCTAGTGATGGCGCTGAGGCTTTGAGTACGGCGGGCATATAAGACACTCTTGTCCTGTTGTGTCATGCTCCAGGAAATCTCTCTCTCCTTCTCGATGTTCTCGATATACTCAACTTGCTGCTGTAAGCCGTGGCCAAGCTCTACTTGCATATCGACGGCTTCGCCGATGGCCAGCGACTTGTTGATTAGCTGGGGGCAGAAGGGGTTCCAGCGCTGGTAGTTGTCGAAATCGATAAGGATCTGCCAGACCAAGCTAACGGGAGCATTGATAGTGACTTGGTCGGAGTAGACGGAGTGTTCGTTGATCATGCTGTTGTCTTCTATTTATTATTTATTGGCTAAATTAGCAGTGTTCTTATGCTGAATAAACCCTGCTGAGCCGCTCAAGAGCGGATACCTGTGTAGCGTTGAATGCCGCGTGAGCAATAATCGACCATTAGGGTGAGGCCGGCGGTGATGATGATGAAGAAGAAGGCGACATCAACCTGTAGGTCCTCAAAGCCGCTATCGATGTAAAAACCGAGGGTGGCGATACCGACCATGCCGACGATTGCGGATTCACGCAAAATGTTTTCACTTCGATAGAGCAATAGGCTGAGGAAGGCGCCGTAGAGCTTTGGCAACCAAAAGTAGCCCCAGCTGTTGCAGCCGCTGATAGCAAGAGGTGGTGCCGGAGTGTTGTCGAGCTGCTTGGCCAGCAGAAAGGCCAGCAGCGCGCCGTTGTGCAGTGCTAGGGCGATTAGAGCCGGCAGCATCGAGGGACCGGTGATCAGTAGCACAATGAAGACGAGTAACAGTTCCGGTGTTGCCCGCAGCATGACCAGTAGTGGTTTGCCGATGAGAGCGAGTTTCGAGCGGCTCGCTGCCAGTGGGAATAACAGCAAACACAGTACCCCGCTGGCGAGGGTCGCAGCGCAGGTGAGCAGGAGGGTGTTGACGATAGCTTTGAAACCGACGCTCTCAAGCAGCGTCCAGCACCAGCTTAAGGTCCCGGATAAACTCTCGAGGCTGATGCCTTGCTGCAGTGGGTAGGGCAGCAAGTCGTGGCTGATGAAAGACCATAGCCCTGAGCTCTGCAATGTACTGGTGGATGGCAATAGCAGTAATGAGCCAAAGAGTAATATCGGCAGCGTCATCGGCCGTAACCAGTAACGAATGCTGGCGGAGAGCAGGTAGAAGGTGAATAACAACGCCATCGCCTGATCGTATTGTTGTTGCTTGAGTGCGGTGTCGAGGGCGTAGCCGATCGTAGGTAGGCCGATGAAGCCGAGCAGTGTGGCGCTGCGCAGACCACATTCGAAGCGATAGCGGCTATAGTGACGCAGTGCTTGCCAGCTGGCGGCGAGGCGGCTGTAAACGAGTACTGAGACCCTATCGCCGGCAGGCTGGTAACAGTGTTTGCTATGGGCGGCCATTTGTTCGCTGTAGACCTTGGCGAAGATACAGCTGAAGGGGACGGCGATCGCCAGTATGCCGGTCAGCGTGCTCAAGCCAAATACCTGTAGAAACAATAGCCCCCAGAAGAGTTCGTGGACGGCGCGACCAAAGCCGCAGATGACACGTATTGCGGCAAACTGGTAACAGAGGCTAAGTATGAAGCCTGGGATAATTGCGGCCCCTACTCCGAGCACAGCGAAGGCGATGGTGTAGGTAACAGCTTCGAAGAGCTCTTGGCCGCGGCCAAAGTCGAGATGCAGTACGCCACTCAACATGCGCTGTAAGACGAGGTCTGGTTCGGTATGGTAGAGGGTGAAATCTCCCGTCACAATGGCGTATAGGCCGAGTAGGGCGATGACAAGGCTGATATTGCGGAACTTCTTACCGGTGGAGTTTCGTTTTTTGGGCTGTGCTATTGAGCTTGCTAAGTCGCTCATCAGAGGTAGAGCTCGGTAAGATCGTCGATGGTGAGCTGATCTGTGGGGGCATCAATACAGATGCGACCGTCTTTCAGGCCAATAATGCGATTACTGCAGGCGAGTGCTAGGGGCCGCTGGTGCAGTACTTGTACGGTGCTGTGGTGGCGCTGTTGAATGGTGTCGATTAACTGCTTAGCCTGCACCGGGTCGACACTGGCGACGGCCTCATCGCCGAAGAATATTGGCCTGTCTTGGTACAGTGCGCGGCCGATGGCAACGCGTTGACGCTGCCCCCCGGAGAGTTGGTCGACGGATTGCAATAGCTGTTGTTCGATGCCGAGCAGTCGACAGATATCGCCAATCTGTCGCCGGTTGCGTGCCCAGGGGCGCAGCAGGTTGAGTAGGTTGTACCACCAGGGGTGGCGATCAAGGCCGCCCATATAGATGTTGTTATAGCTACTCAGCGCCTCGACGAGGCCGTTGCGCTGGGGGCATAGTGCGATTTCGTCGGAGTTACAGCGTTGTAGACGTTGTAACAGCGTTGATTTACCGGCCCCACTGCGACCGAGGATGGCGATATGATCGCCCCGGTAGATCTTCAGGTCAACATCGCACAGGACGGCCCGCCCGCCCTGTGTTAATCGCTCGATATGCAGCGTTAATAGTGGCTGCCTCATCGGCGCAGCAAGCCGAGCGCTCTAGCAACTTCCTCGATTGGCTGGAAGTCATTGTTGTTGGCGGCGATAAAACCGCTGCGTGGGAAGGCCGCGAGTAGTGCCGGCTGATTCATATTGAGCAAAGCGTGACGGAGTTTCTGTTCGCTGCCGGCGCCGTAGTGGTTGTCGATATCGCCGCGTATGGTCCAGTGGTAGTCGGGGTAATCGGGGGTTTGCCAGATCACCTCGACTCTTTTAGTGTCGACCTTACCTTCGGCGACGGCGCGCTCCCAAACCTTGTAATTGACAGCACCGATGTCGAAGCTGCCAGCCTCGACCAGGGCGATAGTGCGGCTGTGATCGCCGCTGAAGCCGACTCGTTTGAAGAACTCTTCGGGGGATCGTTGGCTGTTTTGACGAATATAGTACTCGGGCATCAAGCGCCCGGAGGTCGAGCCCTTGGAGCCGAAGGTAAAGGTATGGTCTAGCATCGCGAGGGGGAAGTCATCGCTGGGCTTTAGGCCGGTACGGGTATTGGCGATGAAGTAGCTTTTAAAATGAGGGTCCTCGATACCCTGGGCGATAGCTTCGGAGCCGACAACTAAGCTGCGGGCGCGGACGCCAGAGAGGCCGCCGAACCAGGCGAGTTGCACTTGGTTGTTGCGAAAGGCAGTGACGGCGGCGGCATAGGATTTGACGGGGATGTACTTGACCGGCATACCGAGTTGTTGGCTGAGGTAGTCGGCGACGACAGAGAAGCGTTGTCGCAACTGCGAGGCGTCTTGATCGGGGATGGCGGTGAAGGTGAAGACTTGGGGCTCGTCTGCGTTAGCCGCGTGTGGGGTGACTGATATCGTCAGGTAGGCAAGGAAGAGAGAGAGGCTGAGCAGCATGCTAAAAATAGCGCGCAGCACTTCAGCCTTTGTCGGACAAAGTATTTTTTTCATTATATTGTGCTCGTGCAATGCGAGGTTAAAAGCCAATTATAATAGGCTATTGGTTAAGCAAAAAGGGCTTTACTCAGTTAATATGGTCGAATCGTGAAATTAGGAACTAAAAATGAACGCTGTTAAGCTGACCGAATATAGTCATGGCGCAGGTTGTGGCTGTAAAATTGCCCCTAACGTCCTCGAAACCATCCTTAAAACACAGCTACCGGTTGCCCAAGCCGATAAGCTGGTGGTGGGTAACCACAGCAAGGACGATGCGGCGGTCTTCGATATTGGCGGCGGTCAGGGCGTGATCAGTACCACCGATTTTTTCATGCCGATTGTCGATGACCCCTTTACCTTCGGCCGTATCGCGGCGACTAATGCCATCAGCGATATCTTTGCCATGGGTGGTAAGCCGGTGATGGCGATCGCGATTTTAGGTTGGCCGATTAATCTGTTGCCGGCGGAAGTGGCTCAGCAGGTGGTGGAAGGTGGGCGCCAAGCTTGTCTCGATGCTGGTATACCGCTGGCCGGTGGTCACAGCATCGATAGCCCAGAGCCGATTTTCGGTCTGGCGGTGACGGGAACGATTGCCCTAGAAAAACTCAAGCGCAACGACAGTGCACAGCCGGGTGATCGCCTATTTTTGACCAAACCGCTGGGCATTGGCGTGCTGACGACGGCGCAGAAACAAAAGAAGCTGCTGCCGGAGCATGAGCATATCGCGATCGATTTAATGTGTCAGATGAATAACATTGGCAGCAAGATGGCGGAGCTAGAGGGGGTTAACGCCATTACCGATGTTACCGGCTTTGGCTTGGTGGGGCATCTATTGGAGGTTTGTGAGGGCAGCGCTGTCGATGCCCATCTCGAGATGGCTAAGGTGCCTCGGCTGGAGGTGCTCGACAGTTATTTAGAGCAAGGCTGTGTACCGGGTGGTACCGAGCGTAATTGGGCGAGCTATGGCGATCGTGTTAGCGCTCTATCGGAGCGGGCGCGTCAGCTGCTTTGCGACCCTCAGACCAGTGGGGGACTATTGCTTTCGGTCGCGCCGTCTGCCGTCGATGAGGTGGTGGCGGTAGCGGCCGCAGCGGGCATTGAGCTACACAGTTTTGGCGAGTTGACCGCCACGGCGGGGCAGCCGCAGCGCCTGCAGGTCAGCGAATGATGATATTAGTAATTGAAGGATTGTAGCCGTGACAGATAGCACTCGCTTAGACAGCGATGATTTTCGCCGTATTTTCTTACAAGATATCCCGTTGATGGATGTGCGTGCCCCAGTTGAGCACCTGGCAGGCAGTTTTCCGGCAGCAGTTAACTTGCCGTTACTGGACGATGAACAGCGTCATGTGATTGGCACCGAGTACAAAGAACGTGGTCAGGACGCGGCGATAGCGCTTGGCAACAAGCTGGCGACACGACCGGTGCAGCAGAGCCGAATCGATGCTTGGCTGCCTTTTGTCGACGCTCACCCCGAGGGTTATTTGTTCTGTTTTCGGGGGGGGTTACGTTCGCGGGTGACGCAGCAGTGGTTAAGTGATGCGGCGCGCCCTTACCCCTTTATCAAGGGCGGCTATAAGGCGATGCGACGTTTTTTGATCGACGAGCTTGCCCGTCTGAGTACCGAGTCACCCCTGCTGCGGGTGACTGGCTTGACCGGCACCGCGAAGACCCCGATGATTATCGGCCTAGATAATGGGGTGGATCTTGAAGGTATTGCCAATCACCGTGGCAGTGCCTTTGGGCGTCGTCCTGGCGGTCAGCCGGAGCAGATCGATTTTGAGAACAACCTGTCGATTGACTTCATCAAGCGTGAGGCGGCAGGTTGTCAGCGTTTTGTGGTTGAGGATGAGGGAATGATGGTGGGGCGTTGTAACATCCCCCTGGTGTTGCGTGAGCGGATGCAGGAGGCGCCGCTGGTTGTCGTCGACATGAGTTTCGAGGAACGTATCGAGAATCTGCGTCGTGACTATATTTATGACTCTATCGCCGAGTACGAGGCCTTCTATGGTAAAGAGGCAGGGCTGCAGGCGTTTGGTGACTCGCTGTTGGAGGCTCTGGCGAGAATCACTAAGCGGTTGGGGAGCGAGCGTTATAACAAGATGCGTATCGTATTAGCTGAGGCCGTCAGTGCCGGTGATATCGACCGTACAGATGAGTTGTTGGTTGAGGTGATGTCGGGGCTGATGCGGGAGTACTATGATCCGATGTATGACTATCAGTTGAGCAAGAAGAGCGATAAGGTGGTGTTCCGCGGTAGCTGGCAGGCGGTGGATGAGTTTTGTCGGCAGTGGCAGGGCAGCTAATTTCGGCGCCTTGTTAAGCGCGACTAGTTTTTACAGCGATAAAAAAAGCCTCAATAGAGGCTTTTTTTATCGCTGGCGCTAGCTACTTGTCGAGCTTTGGCCAAGCATTGGTATCGATTTTACCCTCGAGCTCAGGGTACATATCGGGGTCGAAGGTGGGTGACTTACCTTCGCTGCGCTGCTGGTTGAAGTCTTTGTAGAGTTTGATGGCCAGCTTACTCAGCATTAGGATTGCGGCGATGTTGACGATAGCCATCAGGCCCATGGCAAGGTCGGCCATGTGCCAAACGATATCAATTTTTGCTAGCGATCCCCAGGCGATAATCGCTAGGAAGGTAACGCGGAACAGCATGACTGTCGTCTTGCTATCTTTGATAAAGCGTATGCAGCCCTCGGTATAAGAGTAGTTGGCGACCAGCGAGGTAAAAGAGAACAAGAAGATGCAGAGCGCGACGAAGATACCGCCCCAAGATCCGACGCTGGCGCTGAGCGCGTTCTGGGTGATCGCGATACCGCCCATTGCGCTGTTAGGGTCGTAGGAGTAAGTATCTGAAAGCAGGATAATGAAGGCTGTACATGAGCAGATGACGATAGTGTCGATGAAGACACCGATCATCTGAATGAAGCCCTGTGATCCTGGGTGCCTAGGTGTGGGATCGGCGGCGGCGGCGATATTGGGCGCGCTACCCATGCCTGCCTCATTTGAGAACAAACCACGCTTGACACCCTGCATGATAGCGACACCGACGGCACCACCGAGAGCGGGCTCGAGGCCAAAGGCGCTGCGTACGATCAGGTAGAACATATCGACAACTTGATCAACGTGTAGGACGATGACATATAAGGCAACGGCGACGTAGGCCATAGCCATGAAGGGGACGACCGTGCCGGCGAATTTGGCGATGCCTCGGATGCCACCACAGACAACGAGGCCGGCTAATACGACGAGGACGCCACCAGTAAGGTAGCGGGGAATCTCGAAGGAGTTGTGCATCGCCTCGGCAATAGTGTTGGCCTGTACGGCGTTGAAGATGTAACCGAAGGCAAGGATCAAGAAGAAGCAGAAGAGCAGCCCCATCCAGCGTTGGCCGAGCCCTTTTTCCATATAGTAGGCTGGACCACCAACAAACTGTCCTGACTCTTGTTTTTGCTTGAAGACCTGCGCGAGGGCGGCTTCGATGAAGGCGGTGGCCATGCCGACTAGGGCCATCATCCACATCCAGAAAATGGCGCCGGGGCCACCGAGGGTTAGGGCGACGGCGATACCGGCCATGTTGCCGGTCCCGACGCGGGCGGCGAGGCCGGTGGCGAGGGCCTGGAACGAAGAAATACTCTGGCCGTCACCGTTGTCACCACTGGTTGAGAGTAGACCCCACATGGTGCCAAACTTACGAAACTGAATGAAGCCTAGGGCGAAGGTGAAGAAGATGCCTGCGCCGACTAGAAGGTATATGAGGACGTAACCCCAGACTATTCCGCTAAGACTGTTGACTGCCGTATTGAGTATATCCATCCGTTACTTTCCTGTGTGGTTTAATCGTAGACAGAGCGAGTAGTCGTTTATCTCTATGCTCTGTCGCGGTTGCCAAAGATATGGATTAGTCTGATATAGTTGGCAATTGTTTGATCGTTTGGGGACCGCGCATCATGCGCCTTGTCGCCTAATAAGGGTATGTGCTATGTCAACAGCTCGAAATAAACATGCGTTGCGTCACACTGAGCTCTCACTATTTGGCAAAGACTTGACGCGGAGGAGTGGGGCAAGCTGCGAGATCTGTGCGGCAACCGGAGTCGCACTAAGTATATACGAAGTTGCCCCGGTACCCAGTACACCGCAGTACAGCCACTGCTTATTTATCTGTGCGACATGTCGGCAACAGCTTGACTCACCTAAGTCTCGCGATAGCAATCATTGGCGTTGTCTAAACATCACTATTTGGAGCGAGATCGATGCACTAAGGGTGTTGTCCGCCTTCATGTTAAAGCAGTTGTCGACTGATAATGACTGGGCGGCAGATTTGCAGGAAATGCTCTATTTAGAAGCTGAACAGCAGGCTTGGCTAGAGCAGATGATGAAGTAAAAGTTTTTTTGAGTTTGGGGAACTAAGCAGACAAGAGCACGGTCTATTGAAGTAGTGAATATGTTTTCTATTTACTCATTCCATGGTCTAGTGATTGCTGGTCCCCTAGCCAGCGACGCTATTACGCCGACAACAGCTGTTGTCGGCTTTTTTTTGCCCGCTATTTATCTATCTGCTCAATGATTAGCTCGTCATTTTCATCTTGTGAGGTATCGAGCCACTGGTTGAGTACATTCTTGAGGATGGTTAAGCCATCACGCTTCAGTGAGGAGAACAGCTGTACAGAGACTAGGTCACCGTATTGTGCGAGCTCTTTTTTGACGGTAAGCAGTTGCTTGCTGGCCGGCCCCTTCTTTAGTTTGTCGGCTTTAGTCATTAATATATGCAGCGGCATCTCAGACTCTTGCGCCCACTCAAGCATCATCACATCAAAGGTCTGTAGGGGGTGGCGACAATCCATGACGAGGACGAGACCACGCAAGCTTTGTCGTTCGCTGAGGTACTCCTCCATGTGCCGCTGCCACTCGATTTTCATACGAGCAGGTACCTTGGCGTAGCCGTAGCCGGGTAGGTCGACGATGCGCTTGTTGCCACCGAGGTCGAAGAAGTTAATTAGTTGAGTACGGCCCGGTGTTTTACTGATGCGGGCCAGCTTTTTGTTGTGCGTCAAGGTATTGATCGAGCTGGACTTACCAGCATTAGAGCGGCCGGCGAAGGCGACCTCGGCTCCCACCTCGTCTGGGCACTGGGATAATTTAGCGGCGCTGGTGGTAAACTGTGCGCTTTCAAAGCGAATTTCTGACATTTTATGGCTTCCGAGACGTGCGAGCAGTTGAGGAAAGTTCCAGTTGCTGGCTGACTTGTATATAATAGCGGCAATTTTGATGTGGTCATTTTATCACGCAGGTGACCAGTATTGTCTGGTTTGGGGGAAAGTATGAGAAAAATAGTCTTGGCGGCCTCGGTGTTGCTTACTGTTATGAGTGCGGAGGCCGCAGAACAGGCTACGATCGACACTTATAACAAGACTTGCGTTATCTGTCATGGGTCTGGTGCCGCGGGTGCGCCTAAGTTTGCGCATCAAGAAGACTGGTCGCCCCGATTGGCAAAGGGCATGCCGGCACTAAAAGAGAGTGTTCATAAAGGGCTTAATGCCATGCCGCCCATGGGGATGTGTCAAGACTGTAGCGACGAAGACTTCGAAAAACTCATTAACTATATGTCTACTGGCAAATAAAAATACGGATTGGAATATGAAGAAAGTCATAGCGATTGCACTTATGACCTTAGGGGCCACCAGTTTTGCTAATGCGGCAGGCGACGCGGCAGCTGGTAAAGCGCAGACAGCGGCTTGTAGTGCCTGCCATGGTGCCGACGGTAATAGCGCGATGGGGATGTATCCGAAACTTGCCGGTCAAGGCGCCCGCTATCTAGAGAAGCAGATGCACGACATCAAGTCTGGTGTTCGCCCCGTACCGATGATGATGGGGCAGCTCGATGCTAAAAGCGAACAGGATATTGCTGATATTGCCGCTTATTTTGCCAGCCAGCAGGTGACTGTCAATAAGGCGAAGAAGGATGATCTTGAACTCGGTGAGCAGCTTTTCCAGTCTGGTAGTTTAGAAAAGGGCATGGCAGCCTGTAAGGCGTGCCACTCACCAACAGGAAAGGGCAATGCACCTGCCGGTTTCCCTCATCTTGGTGGACAACATGCCGAGTATATTGAGAAGCAGTTAATAGCGTTCCGCACGGGTTACGACGATGCGAAGAATCCGGCGGCTCGAGTCAATGATGGTGATACGATGATCATGCGTGGTGTCGCAGGTAAGTTGTCAGATCGCGAGATCAAGGCGGTAGCGAACTATATCTCAGGTCTACACTAGGTCTCGAGAAGCGTAAAAAAGGCGGCTGATGTCGCCTTTTTTATAGTCGTTAGATTATAAAAAGTATAGATTGTGGAACTACTTAGCAGTTGCGGTAGTCTGATCTCTTAAGATAAGAATTGTTTGTGTTAACTTCTGGAGCAGAATAATGATCAAGCGCTTAATTGCTGCCGTAATACTCGTATCGGCCCCTGTTTTTGCCTTTGCAGCGGATTATGTTGAAGGAAAAGATTACGTAAAACTCGATGCACCTATCTCGCAGAGCGCGAGGGGTAAGGGGAAAATTGAGGTATTTGAGTTCTTTTGGTATGGCTGTGGGCACTGTGCTCGTTTCGAACCGACTCTACATGCCTGGGAAAAGACGCTGGCAGATGATGTGGTATTGAGTCCATCGCCAGCGATGTGGAACAAGCCGATGGTACTGCATGCGAGAATATTTTATACCGCGCAGGCGCTGAATAAGCTCGGTGTGTTGCATGATAAAGCTTTCGAGGCGTTGAAGACGAATCACCGCGGCTTGGCGACGGAAGCTGAGGTGAAACAGTTCTTCATAACTAATGGTGTTGCAGAGGCAGACTTCGATAAAGCGTTTAACGGCTTCGCTATCAACGCTCAAATTAAGCAAGCTGACGCGAGGGCGCGAGGGGCAAAGATCGAGGGTACGCCTGAGATGAACGTCAATGGTCGCTATCGAGTGAGCGCCGGCATGGCGGGTGGTCAGAAGCAGATGCTTGAAGTTGTCGACTTCCTTGTTGAGCAAGAACGTGCACGGATTGCCACCGCTAAATAGAGTTTGAGCGTTTACCGGCCGCACTAGGGTGCGGCTTTTTTTTGCTTTAAAAATGCGATACGGGCTTCTATACGGGGTAGTAGGAAAGATAGCTTGGCGGAAACTGTTATTCTGAACTACGCTGCACATAGCTCGCTGCTATCACGGCGGGTGAGGAGAAGCGATTTAACAGGGAGGAATAACATCATGGTCGATGAAAAAACGGCGTTAACAAAGGATATGGTCAGTAAGATAGAGTCGAGCCTAGATGAGAGGAAGAGTAAGAAGGAGCGACGAAAAGACTGTCATGAGCTACCCAAGGTGTTAGAGCGTCGGTCAGGCGCGGAGAGACGAAAAGCGGTATAAAACTATTCATCGATAAGGAGTTAATTATGACACCAACCCCGGCGCATAAGTATGAGGACTCATTACTGACAGGGCTGGCAATTGCGGAGCGGATTGCGAGTGAATGGGGCAGTGGTCATTACCAATCTGTCGCAGAAGTGACCTCTATTGTTCATCGGCAATGCCCCGATATGCCGAGAAGTGCCATTTTCTGGCTGGCTTATCATACGATCAATAAATCGAATCAATTGACGGTATTGCAGTGAGGGTGAGCTTGTAGCAGGCTGGAGGCAGTAGCAAAGCTATTGTATAGTTGGGCGTTAGTCGGTCGGAGCCTCAACAGAAGATTTAATCCCCATGCCTGAATTACCTGAAGTAGAGACGACCCTGCGAGGCATCGAGCCTCACCTTGCCGGAAGAAAAATTGTTGGCGTGGTGGTCAGGCAGGCGCAGTTGCGCTGGCCTATCCCCGATGACTTATCTGCTCAACTCGCCGGTCGAGAAATACTGGCTTGTTTTCGCCGGGCGAAATATTTACTTTTTGCCCTGCCTAATGGTCATTTGCTGATTCACCTGGGCATGTCGGGCAGCCTCCGCCTGACCTCTGAAAGTGATCCTGGCCGTCATGATCATGTCGACATCGTGCTCGATAGTGGCAAAATTCTGCGTTATCACGACCCAAGGCGCTTTGGTGCTGTTTTGTGGCTCGACGGCCCTGTGAGCGAGCATCGATTGTTTGCACACCTTGGGCCGGAGCCGCTGCTCGAGGATTTTGATGAACGGCGTCTATTCGTGCTATCTAGGGGGCGTAAGACACCGGTTAAGACTTTTATTATGGATAACCAGGTTGTCGTAGGTGTTGGCAATATTTACGCCAACGAGGCGCTGTTTATGGCGGGGATCAAGCCGCTGGCCATGGCAGGTGGAGTCTCCAGGCAGCGTTACGCACGATTGACTCTTGCTATTAAGCAAGTGCTTGAGAAGGCGATAGCAGAGGGTGGAACAACGTTGAAAGACTTTGTGGGGGGTGATGGTAAACCGGGTTACTTTCAACAGCAGCTGAATGTGTATGGGCGTACGGGGGAAGCCTGTGTGAAGTGTGATGGAGTGCTTAAAGAGGTGAAAATTGCCGGAAGAAGCAGTGTCTTTTGTGCAAGGTGTCAGCGATAGTTGCGTTAAAGGCTAATATTTATGCTAAGGGTATGATATAAAAACGAGTGAGGCTGGCTGCAGCGATGTTGTGTGGCCAATTATACTGCTAATGAGGGAGGTGCCCCTCGAATAATAAGCAATAATTCTAATGTGTTTTGCATAGCAATTGAGTGCCACGCGTATGAGGAAGTTAACGTCCATGAAAATTTTACCAATGCGTACCATGATCGCCCTTTTCTTTGGCCTGTTGTTAAGCTTGCCGCAGCTCACCATCGCTGCAGCCGTCGAGGAGGAGCCTACGGCGTTGGCGATGACCGGTGATCTGTTGATTGCCCGCCCGGTACTGGCCGGCATCACCGTGATCAGCACGGCGGTCTTTATTGTCGCCCTGCCGTTTTCTTTGCTTGGTGGCAACACCGCTGAGACTGCAGAAACCCTTGTTTCAGGTCCTTTTGAGGCGACTTTTGTGCGCTGTTTGGGTTGCACGCAGAGTGGTCGTAAACATGAAGTTCGAGAAAATGCCGACAGCAGAGTCAGCGAGTAGCTAGAGCTCTCCATCGGCACGTTGATACGTTCTGCTAGTTTGGTCGCTAGTAGCCGTTAGGTTTGCTTGGTGAGTTGATGAAATTTTTCCCACAGTTGCTCTTCGGTCTCGATCTTGTTGGGGTTGAGCGGGATGCAGTCAACAGGGCAGACTTCGACGCACTGCGGGTCATCGTAGTGACCAATACACTCGGTACATTTATTGATATCAATGACGTATACCTCATCGCCCTGAGAAATTGCGGCGTTGGGGCACTCCGGTTCACAGACATCGCAATTGATGCACTTGTCGGTAATCATTAAGGCCATATTGAACTCTCTACCACGTTACTTCTGAGAAGGTATTTGCCTTAGTGGGCGATTTTACTTGTTGAAATGCTGCAACAGTGCCGCGGAGACGGCGGGGTGTACGAAACGCGACACATCGCCGTCGAGGGCGGCGATCTCCCGTACCAGCGTGGAAGATATGAAGGACAGGTGATCGGACGGTGTTAAGAAGACCGTTTCAAAGTGATCGTCCATCGCCCTGTTCATGTTGGCTAGCTGAAACTCATACTCGAAGTCGGAGACGGCTCGGAGGCCGCGTAAGACGACGTTGGTCTGGTGGTCCTTGACGAGATCAACCAGTAAGTTACTGAAACCAACAACTTTCACGTTATGAAGATGATTCAACGATGTTTCACAGAGCGCTATACGCTGCTCGAGGGTGAACAGTGGGCGCTTCTTCTCGCTATAGGCGATGGCGACGATAACGTTATCGAAGAGTTTGGCGGCGCGTTCGACCAGGTCGATATGGCCGTTGGTGATCGGATCGAAGGTGCCTGGGTAAACGATGCTAGTCATGGAATCATCCGAGATAATAGTGTGGGAGGCTGTCGACGCGCTCACCGGTGCGATGAGCGGCGATTTTAACGAATTTGCCGAGGGCTGGCTAGTTATTGACCGGTTTGGCGTTATTTTGGTAGAGGTAATAGCTGACTTGCCCCGCCGTTTTGGCCTTGAGCTGTTGCCAGTGTGCTGGTACTTGGAAGTTAGAGCTTTTTTCCATCTCTAGGTAAATCAGCGTGTTAATTTTGAGCTTTGCAGGCTGCGCGAGGGCATCAAGGCTCTCTTGTAGCAGTTCGCCAGCGAATGGCGGGTCGAGCAAGATAATGTTGTAATCGAGCTCATTGCTGTTTGCCAGCTCGTGTTGTAGCCAGCGTAGAGCATCGTCATGGATGACCTGGGTGTTGTCACTCTTCAGTAGCTGTTCGTTTTGCCGTAGCTGTGTCGCGACGGGGGCAGAGTATTCGATCATGGTGACGATCGCAGCGCCCCTCGATGCGGCCTCGAAGCCAAGCGCACCGGCACCGCTGAATAAGTCTAGACATCTGGCGCCAGCAATGTCGCCTTGTAGCCAGTTGAATAGTGTTTCGCGGATGCGGTCGCCGGTAGGGCGCAGTCCGTCACTGTCGGCAAAGGTTAGTTTTCTGCCCCGCCATCGTCCACCGATGATACGCAGTGAGTTTGCGCTGCGTTTGTTGGTCGGGCGGGGCTTACTGGGATGACGCTTGTTAGTCACGGTGTGTTCTCTTTGATGGCGTAGTACTGTGCAGAATACAGTGAGATTAATCAAACAATACGCTTGGGGTGTATTGCCTTTAAAAGCTGTTAGAATATCCTACTTTTCTGTCAATATTGCCAATTACTTGTGTATAGCAACCTATGAAGTTCTTTAAACGCCGTGTAAAAGAGTCTAAGCCTGTGGATACCTCCAGCCAAGTGCCAGCCGAGGCGAGCCAGGAGGAGGCCGTTGATGTGCCGCAGAGCCACGAGCCAAATGGGCAGGGTGAGCGACTAACAGAGCCTTCGCAGGCTGCTGACCTACCTATTAAAAGGGGTAAGAAGTCAGGGTTCTTTAGCCGCTTGAAAGATGGTTTGTCGCGTACCAGCGCGAACTTTGGCGAGGGTATGGGCAGCCTGTTTCTCGGCAAGAAAGAAATTGACGATGAGTTATTGGAAGATCTCGAGACACAGTTGATCATGGCCGATGTAGGCATGGAGGCAACTGGTAAGATTATTGGAAGCCTCACTCGCCGTGTTGGACGAAATGAGTTGACGGATGCTGAGGCGCTCTACCAGGCACTGCAAGAAGAACTATCGGCATTATTGACCCCCTGTGAGGCGCCTCTGTGTATCGACGGCAGCAAGTCCCCTTATGTCATATTGATGGTCGGTGTAAACGGTGTCGGTAAGACGACCACGATCGGCAAGATGGCGCGACGTTATCAGGCTGAGGGTAAGTCTGTCATGTTGGCGGCTGGCGACACCTTTCGTGCGGCGGCGGTGGAGCAATTACAGGTCTGGGGTGAACGTAACGATGTTCCCGTCGTCGCTCAGCATACGGGGGCCGATAGCGCCTCGGTGCTATTCGACGCGCTGTCGGCGGCAAAGGCGCGTGATGTCGACGTGCTGATTGCCGATACCGCGGGTCGTCTACAGAATAAAGATCATCTGATGGAGGAACTGAAGAAGATTGTGCGGGTGATGCAGAAACTCGATCCGTCGGCGCCTCATGAGGTGATGCTGGTACTCGATGCCGGCACCGGACAAAATGCTCTGTCTCAGGCTCAGGCCTTTCGCCAGGCCGTTGGCGTCACCGGCCTGACTATTACTAAACTCGATGGCACGGCGAAGGGGGGGATCATCTTTGCTATCAGCGAGGCGATGCAGCTGCCCATTCGCTTCATCGGTGTTGGCGAACAGGCGGAAGACTTACGAGACTTCAGTGCTACCGACTTCACCCGAGCGATCTTTTCTAAGAGAGATGACTAACAGCAGATGATTGACTTCGATAACGTCAGTATGCGCTATGGCAATGGCCACATGGCATTACACCATGTTGATTGCCACATCGAGCGTGAAGAGATGGTCTTTTTAACCGGCCGTAGTGGTGCGGGTAAGAGCACGCTATTGAAGCTCATCATGTTAATGGAGCGACCGAGCTCGGGCCGAATTATTGTCGACGGCTTGGATCTTGGGGCTATGCCACGGCGGCAAATACCTTTTCATCGTCGTAAAGTCGGTGTGGTCTTTCAGAATCACCAGCTGTTATTTGATCGCACTGTCTTTGATAATGTGGCTCTGCCATTGATTATTGAGGGGCATCCCCCGAGAGAAATTGGCCGTAGAGTGCGGGCTGCGCTCGATAAGGTCGGTTTATTGAAGTATGAGAAGCACAACCCTATAGCCCTATCTGGGGGAGAGCAACAACGAGTGGGTATCGCGCGCGCGGTGGTGAATAAACCTGCACTATTGCTGGCGGATGAGCCTACCGGTAATCTCGACCCGGAGTTGTCGGCGGAGATTATGCACCTCTTTGAAGAGTTTAATCAGGTGGGTGTAACAGTGCTCATCGCGACGCACGATATTGCCTTGATCAACTCAATGGATCATAAAATTATGAGCCTGGATCATGGTGAAAATGCAGGGGGTGTGCGCTGATGGCTGACGGTAACAATCGTGCACGCGGAGCGCAAAGCTCCCACGTTGGTTTGGCCGACCTCTTTCGCGCCTGGGTCGACAATCATAAGAAGGTGGTTCGGGACAGTATACAACGACTGCTGGACTCGCCGCTGTCAACGCTGTTGACCTGGGTTGTTATCGCCATCGCCCTCGCTTTACCAATGACCCTCTATATCGCCCTGAGCAACATACAAGGCCTAAGCATTGGTCTCGACGGTAGTGCGCAGGTGTCGATCTATTTAAAACAAGACGTGACGCCGCAAGCCGGTGAAAAGTTGGCCGCTAAGCTGCCTTTGCGTAAGGATATTCGGGCGGCGCATTATATTTCGAAGCAACAAGCTCTGGCTGAGTTTAGAGCATTATCTGGTTTTGGCGAGGCGATCGATGCTCTTAATGAAAATCCGTTACCTGCCGTCATTGTCGTGCAGCCGGCGCCCAGTGTCGTGCAGTCAGGAAAGGCGAAAGATTTACTCGCCTCGTTAGCGGACTTGCCTGAGGTCGATCTTGCACAGCTTGATTTAGAGTGGGTGCAACGGCTTTATAGCATGATGGATATCGTCGAGAGGGTGGTGAATGCCCTTAGTATCTTGTTAGGTCTGGGGGTGCTGAGTGTGATCGGTAATACGATCAGGCTGACTATCGAAAGTCGTCGAGATGAGATTGTAGTGGCCAAGCTGGTAGGGGCGACAGATACCTTCGTGCGCCGCCCCTTCTTGTATACAGGAATGCTCTACGGCTTGGGCGGGGCTTTTTGCTCCTGGTGCATTGTCTTTGCGACACTGTGGTGGCTCAGCGGGCCAGTGCTGGCACTGGCGGACCTCTACCATAGCAATTTTCAGCTACGTGGATTAGATTTAATTGACACCCTACTTTTGTTGTTAGGTGGAAGTATGCTAGGGTGGGTCGGTGCTTGGCTGGCAGTTAGTCGACATTTGGGGTCGATAGAGCCAAAGTAGCGCCATTCTTTATTGCCGGTGAGGCCTGCGACATTAATAGTGGATTTGTCGGGGGCTTGTCACGGTTGACTTGAGTTCATGATTGAGTAATTTATACAGCAGAAGCAGCGGAACTTTTGACTGCCAGTGGTGGTCAAAACGTTAGCTTACTATAGCTATATAGAAGTTTCGTCAGGAGAGTTAAATGAGCACCAGTTTACAAACAGCCCATATTGTTAGCCCAGGCGCAGACCTCAACGCCTACGTCTCTTCCGTAAATAGCTTCTCTATTTTGACGGCGGATGAAGAGCGCAATCTCGCTGAACGCTTATATTATGACGGTGACTTAGACGCCGCTCGTCAGATGGTTATGGCCCACCTACGTTTTGTCGTTCATTTAGCGAAGAGCTACAAGGGCTATGGCCTGCCCCAAGGTGACTTGATTCAAGAGGGTAATGTCGGATTGATGAAGGCGGTAAAACGCTTCAACCCTGAGAAGGGCGTTCGTCTGGTCTCTTTTGCCGTACACTGGATCAAGGCTGAGATGCATGAGTATATTCTACGTAACTGGCGCATCGTTAAGGTAGCAACCACCAAAGCGCAGCGTAAGTTATTCTTCAATCTGCGTTCCTCGAAAAAGAGTTTGTCTTGGCTGACTCACGACGAGGCACAGTTGATGGCAGACGATCTCGGTGTGAACCTAAAAGATGTTCAGCAGATGGAAGGCCGGCTAACGGCTGTTGATGCAGCCTTCGATGGCGGTGTCGATGATGATAGCGACAGCGGTGCAGCAGCCTATTCTCCCGCGCATTATCTTGAGGATCACAGTATGGATCCGGCGGTGATGTTAGAGGACTCCGATTGGGAGGCCGATAGTCAGCGTCAGCTTAAAGAAGCGCTGGATATGTTGGACGAACGCTCTCGAGATATATTGGCCAGCCGCTGGCTGGGCGAGAAGAAAGAGACGTTGCATGAGCTTGCTGCTCGCTATGGTGTTTCCGCAGAGCGAATTCGTCAGCTAGAGAAGAACGCAATGAAGAAGCTAAAGGTCACGCTAGAAGCCTGATCATCGTTTGCGTTAACAAGGGTCGCCTGTGGCGGCCCTTTTTCGTTTTAAATTATCGTCGAGGGCAGGTGATTTCTGCTGTAGAAAGGCTAGAATAGCGGCAATTCGATAGGGAATATGACGATATGGCGATTAATCAGCTAATCATTGCGGCTTTTAGCGGCTTCCTGGCCGTGGCCATCGGTGCGTTTGGTGCCCATGGATTAAAGGGGCATATCAATGAGGCCCTGATGACGGTTTATCAGACGGGGGTGCAGTACCACTTTTATCACACTTTAGCGCTGTTGATGGCGGTGTTGATTGGTGCTCATTTCCCCGAGGTGAAGACTTATAAGACCGCAGGTTGGTTCTTTGTTGCCGGTATCGCCTTGTTCTCAGGCAGCCTTTATGCGCTTGCGTTAACAGGGGTTAAGGTGCTGGGGGCGGTGACGCCACTTGGCGGCTTGTGTTTTTTGGCGGCATGGCTGCTGTTGGCGGTAGCAGCATATAAATCTATTTAGGTGATAGCGGTATGAGTGAAGAAATTAAACGTAGGCCGATTAAGAGCTTTGTGTTGCGTAGCGGTCGAATGACTGATGGTCAGCGCCAGGCGTTTGAGGCGCTACAGGAGCAGCGCGGTTTGTTTCTCGACGACGGCATGATTGATTATGCCGAGGTGTTTGGTCGTACGGCACCGGTGGTGGTAGAGATTGGCTTCGGTATGGGGACATCTCTGGCACAGATGGCGGAGGAAGCGCCAGAGAAAGACTTTATTGGTATTGAGGTGCACCGGCCCGGTGTTGGACGCTTGCTGTCGCTCTCGGAGTTAAAACAGCTGGATAATGTTCGTGTCTATAATGAGGATGCGATTCAGATATTGCAGCAGTGTATCCCCGACAATAGCATCGATACTCTACAGTTATTTTTCCCCGACCCTTGGCATAAGGCGCGACACAATAAGCGTCGCATCCTACAGCCAGAGTTTGCTCAGTTGGTGCGTCAGAAGCTAAAGCTCGGTGGCGTGTTTCATATGGCGACGGACTGGGAACATTACTCGGAGCAGATGATGGAGGTGATGAGCGCAGCTGAGGGCTACGCTAATCAGCTGGGTGAAGGTGTCTTCTCACCGCGGCCAGAGCATCGCCCAATCACGAAGTTTGAGACGCGTGGCACGAAGCTCGGACACGGGGTCTGGGACCTGTTTTTCGAGAAGGTTAGCTGAGTCGTTTTTTCGAGCCGCTAGAGTGCTGGCGGCTCGACGCGCTGTGATCGTGGTCAGGGTGTAATCTTTAGTCGCCGTAGGCGGTTGGCATTGAGTACGACGGTCAGCGAAGACAGCGACATGGCGGCTCCTGCGATCACAGGGTTGAGCAGGAGGCCGAGGCTGGGGTAGAGGATACCCGCGGCGATGGGGATACCGATGCTGTTGTAGATGAAGGCACCGAATAGGTTTTGTTTGATGTTACTGAGAGTCGCCTGACTAACGATGATGGAATTTTCGATGCTTTTTAGTGAGTGGTTGAGCAGAGTGATGTCACCGCTTTCGATAGCGATATCACTGCCCTCGCCGATGGCGTAGCCGACGTCGGCTTGTGCGAGTGCGGGAGCGTCGTTGATACCGTCTCCCACCATAGCTACCACACGTTGCTGTTGCTGTAGTTGCTCGACAAGGGCGAGCTTCTCCCGGGGTGAGAGGCTGCCGTGAAATTGACTTATACCGACTTCAGCGGCGACGCGACAACAGGTGGTGTTGTTGTCGCCACTGGCCATGATTACCTCGATACCGCGTTGCTGTAGGCTGGCGATGGCGGCTTTAGACTCCATTTTCACCTCGTCTTTAAGTGCGATGAGGCCTGCTAATTTACCGTCTATAGCGAGGAGGACGATGCTGTTGCCTTGCTCTTGTAGGCGCTCACTCGCCTCGGCGAGCGGTGACGTTTCAACCTGATGGCTTTTTAATAGCTGTTGATTACCCAGAAGACAGAAGCCGTAAGCGGTACGAGCGCTGATCCCCATGCCTGCGATAGAGTGAAAATCATCGAATTCGAGCATCTTGTTTTTGTGGCTGCTGATGATCGCTTTCGCGATGGGGTGGCTCGAGCCTTGTTCGAGAGAGGCAGCGATTAATAGCAGCGTGTCGCGATCGTAATCTAGTGTGACAACGTCGGATATGGTGGGTCTGCCGCAGGTGATTGTGCCGGTCTTGTCCAATATCACGGTGTCGATCTTGGCAGCCTGCTGCAGGGCTTCTCCCTGCCGAACTAGGATGCCATGTTCGGCGGCTACACCCACTCCGGACATGATTGACATGGGCGTGGCGAGGCCAAGGGCGCAGGGACAGGCGATGATTAAGACTGTCACAGCACTGATGACCATGTACATTAGGCGAGGTTCGGGGCCCCAGAACCACCAGGCAGCGGCGCTAAGTAGGGCAACAAAGAGGATGCAGGGAACGAAGATACTGGCGACCCTATCGGCTAGGCGACCGATGGGGAGCTTACTGCCCTGGGCTCTCTGCACCATGTTGATAATGCGCGCTAAGGCGGTGTCTCGGCCAACACGGCTGGCACGATAAAGCAGTGTGCCGTCCAGCAAGACGGTGCCGGCGTTGACCGTGTCGCCCTGTTGGCATGCTACGGGTATAGCCTCACCGGTTAGCATGGCTTGGTCGATGTGGCCGTGACCAGCGATAACAATGCCGTCAACGGCAATCTGTTCGCCACTGCGCGCCCTGATTTCATCGTTGATTGCGAGTTGATCGATCGGTCGGTCGTAACTCTTGTCAGCTTCTATGACGCACGCAGTCTTGGGTTGGATGCCTATTAGCTTTTTTAAGGCGGCTGAGGTCTGGCCACGGGCGCGAAGCTCTAAGGCTTGGCCCAAGTTAATTAGGCCGATGATCATCGCAGCGGCCTCGAAGTAGACATGCCGTGCGGCGACAGGAAAGCTCTCGGGTGAGAGCACGATGAGGCTAGAATACAGCCAGGCGGAAGATGTGCCGAGGGCAATGAGAGTATCCATGCTGGTGCTGCCACTGCGCAGTTGCTGCAGAGCATTGCGGAAAAAGTGCCCGCCCGCGCGATATAGCACCATGGCGGTGAGTAGCGACACAACTGACCAACCGAGTTGCGCTTGAGTGCTGTCGACCGCCATGCCAAAGAGGAGGCCGTAGATCATCAGCGGTAGTCCTAAACCTAAGCCGATGAGGGCGTGTCGGCGATGTGCTGCATACTGTTGTTGAACGATGCTCTCACGCTCCTCTTCGGCTTGGGTGACGGATTGGATGCGCTGTGCGGAGTAGTCAAGGGCGGCAATAGCCGCAATAATGGCTTCGTCATCAACTTTACCGGTGACCGTGAGTGTTGCCTGAGAGAGGTTGAACGATGCCTCGCTGACCTCGTTCAAGCTTGTGACCGCCTTCTCTACCTTTGCGACACAGCCACCACAGCGTGGCCCTGTGATTAGGAACTTATGTGTTGCATGCTGGCCGCTGTCTTGGGCTTTGTAGCTCATGCTTACCTCGTCGTCTTAATGTGTGTAATGTGACGTAATCTCGCTGATAAATCTTTACTAAACATTGCCTTGAAATTAAATCGGAGCTAAATTTATAATGTAACGTATATCGTCGATTGGGCGATTGTGGCATCTCAGTATTGCCAGAGCATCGATAAGATGATGAAATAGCTCCGTAGAAATTAATAAAGTTTGATGGACCAATTCGAAAACCTGTTTTCGACGATGGTCTTTATTGTGTGACTTGTTGATTGAACAGCCACAAGTACGGTGTCGTTTATATTGAAGTTGAGTAAATAGCCTCTATGGATAGTGTTCTGTGTTGAGGCGATAAAGTGTTAATGATATATGAGCTGTTGAGGTTTATTTGGAGTAGCGACAGCGTCGTTGCTAGCTGCCGTTGTAAAAGTCTAAACCTGGAGTGTGCTCTAGGTACAAGGTGTTAACGAAATTATTACTTCGAAGCACTGAGTTGGTATGACATGCCCGCTTTGTCGGTCAGTTGGATGTTGGTATTCGTGTCCCTTGAGGCTCGAAATAAGAGAGTATTAAATGAATATTTTTGTCGGAAATCTATCCTTCGATGCTACTGAAGAGAGCATTCGTGATGCTTTTGAAGATTTTGGTGATGTTGCTAAGATCAACCTCATTGTCGATCAAGAAACCGGTAAACCGAAAGGCTATGGTTTTGTCATCATGGATAATGTAGAGGAGGCTAAAGACGCCATTATGGCACTTGATGGCAGCGCTTTTTTGGGGCGCAATATTAATGTTAATCAGGCTAAGCCTGCTGGAGGTGGTGGTCGCCGTGGCAATCATCGTCAAAGCCGCAATCATCGCCAGGGTGGTGCGCGTAATCAATCCTCACAGCCGAAACAACAACAAAACTCCTAATAATGCGCATTGGTGAGTTAGCTGATAAGACGCATGTGAGCGTCGATACGCTACGCTATTATGAGAAAATTGGCTTGATGCCGGCGGTTAAGCGCCGAGGATCAGGGCAGCGAGTTTACGGTGATGCAGAGCTGGAGACACTGTGCTTTATTAAGCGAGCGCAGTTGATGGCCTTCAGCCTAAAGGAGATCGCAGAGCTGTTAAAGATTCGTTCCAACGAGCATGTCATGCATGAGCAGGCGCAGCTGATGGCGCGCGACAAGCTGGTGCTGTTAGACGAGCAGATTACCGAACTGACAGAGCTGCGACAGGAGTTGAGTGCGATGTTGGCCGATTGCGAACAAAGCAGTAGCGATGGCGACTGCCCGATTATTCAGGGCCTACAACACACTAAATAAACTGTTCGAGAACGCTGTCGAGGTAGCGGCTGCCGAGCGCTGTGGTTGCCAACCTTTCCCCCGGCTGCAATAGCCCCTGTTGTTTTAGCCGTGCAACGTGCGCCGCTATCTCGGTGAAGGCGATTCCGGTGCGTTGAGAAAATAGCGCCTGTTCGACACCGCCATTGAGGCGTAGGGCGTTCATCATAAACTCAACACTCAGTTCGTCGGTTTCGATGGGCTGTTGTGTACAGCAAAACGCCTTCTTGCTGTTGAGATAATCTTTCGGCAGACGGGTTTTGGCACGACGGAAAATCTTGCCATTGCTGAGGCTGATCTTGCCGTGGGCACCTGCACCGATGCCGATGTAGTCACCGAAGCGCCAGTAATTGAGGTTGTGCTGAGAACGGCGCCCCGGCTTACTATAGGCGGATACCTCGTAGTTAAGGTAGCCACTTTTGGCCAGTAGCTGTTCGCCGTGAGTTTGGATCTCGAGCAGACGATCTTCGACGGGAATGCAGGGGGGGCGACTGTAGAACTCGGTATTCTTCTCGATCGTTAGTTGATACCAAGAGAGGTGTGTTGGCTGGCAGTCGATGGCCTGCTGTAGGTCTGCGCACGCTGCCCCAACGTCTTGGCCGGGCAGTCCGTGCATGAGGTCGAGGTTGAAGTTATCGAAGCCGCTGGCGCGAGCCCGGTCGGCGGCAATAGCGGCCTCGTGACCGTTGTGGATCCTACCTAATGCTTGTAGCTGTTCCTCTTGGAAACTCTGTACACCGATGGAGAGCCGATTGATGCCGGCGTGCCGGTAATCGGTAAACTTGCTTTGTTCGACGCTGCCCGGATTGGCTTCAAGGGTGATTTCAGCGCCTTGCTCAATGCCGATCTGTTGCTCGATCGCCTCCAACAGGCGCGCATAGGCTGAGGCGCCGAGTAGGCTAGGGGTACCGCCGCCGATGAAAATAGAATGAATCTTGCGCCCTTGGCTATGTTGTGACTCTTCCTTGAGGTCGTCGATGAGCGCGTCGATGTAGTCTGTCTCAGGTATCTCGCCGACCTGCTGGTGAGAGTTGAAATCGCAATAGGGGCACTTGCGCACACACCAAGGAATATGAATATAGAGGGATAGTGGCGGCAGTAACATACGTTATAGTCGTCGCTGTAGCGCGGGTAGCAGCAGTCGCAGTGCTTGGGCGCGATGGCTAATTTGATTTTTAATCGTGCGTGGTAGCTCGGCACTGCTGCAGTTGTGGCTGTCGAGCCAGAAGAGTGGGTCGTAGCCGAAGCCCTGCTCACCTTGTGCTTGTTGAGCGATGCGTCCCGACCAGCTGGCTTGACAGATCAACGGTGTGGGGTCTGTTGCGTGGCGCATATAGACCAGTACGCAGTGGAAGCGAGCATTACGTTGGTCGTCGAGAAGGCCTGCGAGAGCGGTGAGCAGTTTGCTGTTGTTGCTCTGGTCAGTAGCCTGGCCACCGGTGACATCGTCGCTGTAGCGCGCCGAGTAGATACCAGGTGCGCCCTGTAATGCGTCGACTTCGAGCCCTGAGTCATCGGCGATAGCGGCCAAGCCGGTATGTTGGCAGGCGTGGCGCGCTTTGATGATGGCGTTCTCGACGAAGCTGAGGCCGTCTTCGATGGCCTCGGCAAAGTCGAAATCCGTCTGTGCAACAATCTCGACATCGAGATCCGTTAGCAACTCATTAAATTCATTTAGCTTTCCTGGGTTGCCGCTGGCGAGGACGATCTTGTTAGCCATATGACCTCCTATTTTTTGATGTCACGGTAGAGGGTACGATCGAACTGAATCTTCGCCGCCGGTTTGTTGTCGGCGTATTTAACGTCGAGTTCGAAGCTCATTTTAGACTCTTCACCGGGGAAGCGAACGGGTGCGAGGTAGTAGATGGCGCCTTGCTCTTCTACTTTGACAAAATTGAGTGGGCGGTGATGAATTAAGTCAAAGTAGTTGCCGCTGATCGTTGCTGCCTTGGCGACAGTCGCCGCGCTGTCGCTGACTCTTTCGCGCACCGAGACGTTGACGAATTGAATGTTTTCGCTGCGCGTTAGTTGCAGCGCCTTGGCGGTTGCAGGGGCAATCATGGTGCTAGGGAATAGAACGTAGTTAATCTCGATATTATCGATGTTGCTCTGACTCTTAAAATCGTCGGCGATAGAGTAAGTGCTGAATAGTGACAGCATCACTATGAGCGATAGCTTAATGGGCTGAACGATCAGTTTTCGCATAGAGTACTTCCTCGTTAACGCGCTAGTTTGTTTATTTTGTGATTCGGTAAATGGCAGTGACGCCAAACATGTTTGGCCACAGGCGAGAGGCGCTGCCGCTTTTGTTGTAGTGATCGACATAACGGCGGTTGAGTAATTCGATGTTGTTCTCTCCGCAGAGCTCCTCAAAATCCTTCACCGTGCAGAAGTGAATGTTTGGGGTGTCGTACCAAGTGTAAGGCATGAACTTTGAGATTGGCATCTTGCCGCGGGTATTGAGGTACCAGCGGCAGCGCCAGTGACCAAAGTTGGGAAAGGCGACAATACATTGTTTACCGACGCGTAGCATCTCGTTGATGACGAGGTGCGGGTAGCGTACCGCCTGCAGCGTCTGTGTCATGATGACGGTATCGAAGCTATTGTCGGCAAAATTACTGAGTCCCTTATCGAGATCTTGTTCGATAATATTGATGCCTTGTTTGATACTGGCAGTGATGTTGTAAGGGTCAATTTCTAGGCCATAGCCGTGAATATCGATGTTCTCACTGAGCTGGCGAAGCAAGGTGCCATCGCCACAGCCGAGGTCGAGGACGCGGCTACCGGGCTCGATCCAGGGTTGCACCAGTTTGGTCGGAAAGCGCATTATCTCTTCCTCTTTATCGATTTATGAACCCGGTTCATATAGGCGGCGAAGACTTCTTGGTAGCGTGCATTGGGTAACAGGAAGGCATCGTGGCCAAGCTTTGATTCAATCTCGACGTAGCTAATTTTTTTCTGTGCCGCCATCAGTGCCTGCACCATCTCTTGCGAGCGCTCAGGGCTAAAGCGCCAGTCCGTGGTGAAGGAGACGGCGAAGAAGTCGCACTGGGCGTTTTCAAAGGCGGCGACGGGGTCGTTATCATACTCGCGGGCCAGGTCGAAGAAGTCGAGCGCCTGAGTCATACGGATGTAGCTGTTGGCATCGAAGGCGCCAGAGAAGCTTTCCCCTTGATAGTTGAGGTAGCTCTGAATTTGAAACTCGACTCCTTCATCCTGCCCCATTTTAAAAGAGCCTGAGCGCAGCTCACGGCCAAACTTAGAGCCCAGCACTTCGTCGGAGAGGTAGGTAATATGGCCGACCATTCTCGCTAACGCCAGCCCATCGCGAGGCAGCGTATCGTGCTCGAGATAGTTACCGTCGTGAAAGGCCGGGTCTGACATGATGGCCTTGCGTGCTACCTCGTTAAAGGCGATGTTCTGCGCGCTGAGTTTCATCGCAGAGGCGATGACGACGCAGTGTTTGAGGCGCTCGGGGTATTCCAGCGACCAGCGTAGAGCCTGCATCCCCCCGAGGCTGCCGCCGACGATGGCAGCCCAGACATCAATTCCTAGCAGGTCGGATAACTCTGCCTGTGACTTCACCCAGTCGCGTACGCGTAGCCCGGGAAAGTCGGCGCCCCAGCGCTTGCCGGTCGCAGGATTGATACTCTGCGGTCCGGTGGAGCCCGAGCAGCCGCCGATATTATTCAGGGCGACGACAAAGAAACGGTTGGTGTCGATGGGCTTGCCGGGGCCGATATAATGGTCGAACCAGCCAGGGCGCTTGTCATCAAAGCTATGAAAGCCGGCAGCATGATGATTGCCCGATAGTGCGTGACATATCAGTATGGCATTGCTGCGCTCGCTGTTGAGCTCACCATAGGTCTCATAGACGAGGTCGTAGCCCGCCAGTATCTTGCCGCAGGCGAGTTCGAAGTCATGTTCGAAATGATGGGTAATAGGGGTGACTAAACCTACCGATTGCTCATTAGCATCTGTCGGCATCTGGGTATCCTCGGCGTAAATTCAACTCGAAGTCTAATGGCCTATGCAATAGCTATCAATAGATTAGCTGTAGACAAGGGGGTTAATTATAATGTTTTAGCTGACCACTGCTGGCGCCAGCGTGGACTGGCGCCGAGGAGCTAGTTCAAACCAATGACGATACCGGTAGGCATGCCGGAGGCATGGGCGCCGTTATGGATGAGTATTTCAAGTACATGAATGACCATGAAGACAAGGATGGGCGAGAGATCCAGGCCACCCATCGATGGCAGCAGCCGACGAAATGGCGCCATTACCGGCTCATTGATTTGATGCAACAACATCAGCGCAGGATGACGGCTCTGTGGTGCCAGCCAGCTGCAGACGATAGTGGCGATGATGGTGAAAAAGAACAACTTGGTGAAGGCGGTGGCGAGCCCTAGCAGCGACCAGATGAGCAGCGAGGTAGGGTTGACGATAACGCGATAACTAATGAATAACAGCAGCGCGATGCCGGCAGCTTGCACTAGTAGCGCGAGCACTAAGGAGGCTGTGTCTAGGCCGGCTATCGAGGGGATGATCCTGCGCATCGGTTTCAACGGTGGGTTGGTGGCTTTGACAATAAATTGTGAAATCGGGTTATAGAAGTCGGCACGGGCCAGCTGCAACAGGAAGCGTAAGATAACGAGGATGAGATAAAAGCTGACCAGCGTGGTGATCAAGTAGCTTAGGACTTCTGCGAGCGCGCCCATAAGTGTCTCCGCAATATGAAAGTAAGAATAATAGTAACTATTAATGGGGGTGGATTAACAAAATACACCCCCCGTGACATTGTGACGGTTTATTGACCGAGAAGTTCGGCTAGTTCGCCAGACCGCTGTTTTGCGGCCTTGACGGCGGTCTCAACCACGGTGCGAAAGTTGTCGCGTTCAAAGCTGTTGAGGGCGGCCTCGGTGGTGCCGGCGGGTGAGGTTACGCGGCGGCGCAGCTCGGCGGCATCGACATCGCTGCTGACGGCCATCTCGGCGGCGCCGAGAGCGGTTTGTAGCGTAAGCTGAGCGGCGGTCTGTCGATCGAGGCCGAGCTTGCTGCCGGCCTCGGTCATCGCCTCGATGAGGAGGAAGAAGTAGGCGGGACCGGAGCCGGATATGGCCGTCACGGCGTCGATTTGGCTCTCCGTCGAGAGCCACAGGCTGATACCGACGGCATCGAGAATTTCCGTGGTCTGTCGACGTTGTTTTTCGCTCACATGGGGGTTGGCGAAGAGGCCCGTTGCGCCCCTTCGTACAAGCGCAGGTGTGTTGGGCATGCAGCGCACGATGGCCTGTTGGTTGCCAAGCCAGCGTTCAAGGCTAGTCATCTCAATGCCGGCGACGATCGAGATGATCAGCGGCTTACGGGTAGCGAAGCTTTCCTGCAGTGGTGTGACGACATCTTTTAATACCTGTGGCTTGACGGCGAGGACGACGATATCGGCCTGAGCGATGGCGGTGTGGTTATCGCTGGTGGTATTCACCCCGAGTGCAGCGGCTTGTTCTAAGCTAGCGGGGTAGGGGTCGGCAGCCCAGATTTTATCGGCGTCGAAGCCCTGGTTAATTAGGCCGCCGAAGAGAGCGCTGGCCATGTTGCCGGCGCCGATAAAGGCTATCGTATAGTCGCTCACGGAGAGTTCCTCTTAATTATAAGTCGCGGTCTCAGCGTGCAGTGTACTGAGTTGGCGAATGATTGTTAATATTATTGATAGAGAGACCTAGCGCTGCGCACGGGCACCAAAAATGTCCGTGCCGATGCGCACCATGGTGCTGCCTTCGAGGATGGCGGAGTCTAAGTCGCCACTCATCCCCATCGACAGGGTGTCGACCTGAGGGTGCTGCGCCTGCAGCGTGCTGAATAGCTGCCGGCTTTCGGCGAAGGCGCGGCGCTGCTGCTCTACCTCTTGGCTGGCGGCAGGAATGACCATGAGACCACGCAGCTGTAATTGTTCGAGGCTTTCGATCTTCGCTGCCAGCGGCAGTAGCTCGGTGGCGTCGATACCGGCTTTACTGTCTTCACCGCTGATGTTGACCTGCAGGCAAATGTTGAGCGGCGGTAGTTGGGCGGGGCGTTGATCGTTTAGCCGTTGCGCTATCTTCAGCCGGTCGACGGTGTGCATCCATTGAAAATGCTCGGCGACCTGGCGTGTCTTGTTCGATTGCAAGTGGCCGATGAAGTGCCAATGGATATCTGTTGGCTTAATTTCAGTGATTTTTTCTAGGGCGTCCTGTAAATAGTTCTCACCGAAGTCTCGGCAGCCATAGTCATAGGCTTCTAACACTTCGCTAGCGCTGCGTGTTTTCGAAACGGCTAAAAGTTGAACTTCATCACGCTGGCGTCCGGCCTTTTCACAGGCCTTGCCGATACGCTGATATACGGCTTCTAGATTGTCTGCTATCTTGGGCATGGGGCGATGATAACTCATATAAAGTCATTGGTGCCCGCATTATAGCGCAGTTAGGGTGAGGCGGACCTATCGTAGTGGACCGCATTGTAAATAAAAAGCAGCAAATGGTTTCTCGGCTATGGATATTACTGAATTATTAGCATTTAGCGCCAAACAAGGGGCTTCGGATTTGCATTTGTCGGCGGGCTTGCCACCGATGATTCGTGTCGATGGTGATGTGCGTCGTATTAATGTACCGGCGATGGACCACAAAGAGATTCACAGCCTGATCTACGAGATCATGAATGATAAGCAGCGTAAGGACTTCGAGGAGCATCTAGAGACCGATTTCTCTTTCGAGGTGCCTGGTGTCGCCCGCTTTCGTGTCAATGCCTTTAATCACAACCGCGGTGCCGGTGGTGTTTTTCGTACCATCCCCTCAAAAGTGTTAACGATGGAGGACCTCGGTATGGGTAAGGTCTTCCAGCAGATATCTGAAGTGCCACGAGGCCTAGTGCTCGTGACTGGGCCCACGGGTTCGGGTAAGTCAACCACCTTGGCGGCGATGGTCGATTATATTAATGATCACCGTTACGACCATATATTGACTATTGAGGACCCGATAGAATTTGTGCACGAATCGAAGAAGTGTCTGGTCAACCAGCGAGAGGTGCATCGGGATACACATGGCTTCGATGCCGCGTTACGCTCGGCGCTGCGTGAAGACCCGGATATTATCTTAGTGGGTGAGCTTCGAGACCTAGAAACCATTCGCTTGGCGCTGACGGCGGCTGAGACCGGGCACTTGGTCTTTGGTACCTTGCACACCACCAGTGCAGCGAAGACCATTGACCGTGTCGTTGATGTCTTTCCGGCGGAAGAGAAGGAGATGATTCGTTCGATGCTGTCGGAGTCGCTGCAGGCGGTTATCTCACAAACATTATTGAAGCGAGTGAGCGGTGGCAGGGTGGCGGCGCATGAGATCATGATTGGCACCCCGGCGATTCGTAATCTCATTCGCGAGGGTAAGGTGGCGCAGATGTACTCGGCAATCCAGACTGGCGCCAACGTTGGCATGCAGACTATGGATCAATGTCTCGAGTCGCTGGTGAAGAAGAACCAGGTGACACGTCAGGTCGCTCGCGAGAAGGCGAAGATCCCAGATAACTTCTAATAATGAACAATGCTAAGAAAAAATAGTCGTAGCGTGCATGGAGTAAGTGGTGGATATTGAAAAGCTGTTGAAATTGATGGTGGAGAAGGGCGCCTCAGATTTATTTATTACCGCAGGCGTGCCGCCTTCGATCAAAGTACATGGCAAAGTGGTGCCGGTGACGACGAAGGCACTTAGTCCCGAGCAGACTCGAGAGACGGTGTTAGGGGTGATGAACGAAGCGCAACGCAGTGACTTCGTGAATAATAAAGAGTGCAACTTTGCCATTTCGGCACGAGGTATCGGACGTTTTCGGGTCAGTGCCTTCTATCAGCGTAATTTAGCCGGCATGGTGTTACGACGTATTGAGACGCATATTCCGTTAGTTGAAGATTTGGGCTTGCCCGATATCATCAAAGACTTGGCGATGACTAAGCGTGGCCTGGTTATTTTTGTCGGTGCCACCGGGGCCGGTAAGTCGACGTCGCTGGCCTCGATGATTGGTCACCGCAACCGTAACTCGAAGGGACATATTATCTCGGTAGAGGACCCGATTGAGTATATCCATCAGCATAAAGGCTGTATCGTCACTCAGCGTGAGGTCGGTATCGACACCGACTCTTTTGAGGTTGCGTTGAAAAATATGCTGCGTCAGGCCCCCGACGTGATCATGATTGGTGAGGTACGTAGCAGGGAGACGATGGAGCATGCCATCACTTTTGCTGAGACCGGTCACCTCTGCCTTTGTACGCTACATGCCAACAATGCTAACCAGGCGCTCGACCGGATCTTGCACTTCTTCCCCGCGGATCGTCATCGCCAGTTGTGGATGGATCTATCGCTGAATTTGCGCGGTATGATAGCGCAGCAGTTGATACCGACACCGGACGGCAAGAGCCGTAGAGCCTGTGTCGAGGTGTTAATCAATACGCCGCTGGCTTCAGACATGATACGCAAAGGTGATGTCCATGCTCTCAAGGACTTAATGTCGCGATCTTCAGAACAGGGGATGCAGACCTTTGATCAGGCGCTGTTCGAGCTATACAAAGAGGGGCAAATCACCTACGAGGATGCGCTGGCCTATGCCGACTCGGCCAACGACCTGCGCCTGATGATTAAGCTCGATGCCGAGGGGGATGACAGGGAGGCGGGTAACTTCGATGCCATCGCTGGCGGCTTGAGTCTGCAGGATGACAGCGATAGCAATCGCTTCTAACCCTGCTTATTGAACCAGCTCTGCAAAATTAACTGGGCGGCTATCGCATCGACGGTCTGTTGGCCGAAGTTGCGTTGCCCGCTGCGTTCGATGACCTGGCCTTTGGCCTCGTAGCTGGAGAGTCGCTCGTCGATGGTTTCTACTGCAACGCCGAAGCGGCCATGAACTCTGTTGGCAAACTTGTTGGCGCGTGCAGACATCTCAGAGGGGGAGCCATCCATGTTGAGGGGTAGGCCGACGATCACGAGGTCGGGCTGCCACTCGGTAAGCAGCTGCTCTACTTGCTGCCAGTTGGGCTGACCATCCTTTGCCTTGAGCACGCAGAGTGGGCTGGCGGTCTGGGTGACCGTTTGCCCCTGGGCGACACCGATATGTTTTAAACCGTAGTCGAAGGCGAGTAGGCTGCGTGCTGGCATGTGGGGTCTCGTGAGTCAATTAAGTTAGCCGTGTGATGATAACTGATTCTTGCTGAACCGCCAGGTTCTGATGATCTCCAGTAGGTCGGCTTTCTCGCGCATCTTGCGAGGAAAAGGCGGAAAGGGGGCTGAAGCACGGACGCTGCGTATGGCCGCCGCATCTAAAATAGGCTGCCCAGAAGACTTCTCAACCACGATCTCCTGAATGGTGCCATTGGGCTTGAGCACGACGACCAGCTGTACATCCCCTTCGATGTTTTGTCGACGTGCTTGTACGGGGTAGTTCTCGTTGCCAATTTGCTCTACTTTTTGCTGAAACTGATATTGATAGAGAGCGTCGTCGCTGGATTTGGTGGAGACGGAGGTGATACGGTGAATTCTTGGCCGCTTGGCATAAGCCTGTTGGCGCTGGTCTAGTCTGGCGCGCAGACTGGCAATGTCTTGACTGAGTTGTTGATCGCGATCCAGTGTTTCGCTCTGAGCCTGTTGGGGCAGTGGTTGTTCTTGCAGACTGACGTTAAAAACATTGCTGGCGGCGCTGGTGACGACCTCGCTCGCAAGCTGACTTGTGTTGCTGGGCTTGGGCTCTTGTTTTTGCTGTCGCTGCATGCCGGTTTCTTTGATCTGCAAGTCGTTGTACAGCGCTTCTTGTCGAGTGGTCAGCTCAGCTTTTTCGTCGGTGGTACCGGACCCTTGCTGATTGTGTTGTGCGATGTAGTCAGCGTCTTCAGGTTGGCTGCTGCTGTCATGCATTGCCAGGGTGATTTCCAGTGTGGAAGCCGTACTGGTGGCTGGAGTGTCTGCAAAGGTAATGCCGAGGATGATCACGCAGTGGATCATCACGGCCATAAATAGGGTGAAGCTCAGTCGATCTGAGCTTGTTTGTGTGTAGGCTGGGCTACTTGGGGGCATAGTATTAAAGTCGTTGTTTTAGTTATTTTTCAGTTGTTGCTCGATGCTCTGCATTAGTTGGCCGGCGATGTCGAGGTTGTAGGCGTCGTCGAGCTCGCGGATACAGGTCGGGCTGGTGACATTGATCTCGGTGAGGTAGTCGCCAATGACATCGAGGCCAACGAATAATAAGCCTTTTTCACGTAAAGTTGGAGCGACTTGTTGGCAAATCCAGCGGTCACGCTCGGTCAGTGGTTGCGGCACGCCGCTACCACCTGCCGCCAAGTTGCCTCGGGTCTCCCCTTCCGCAGGAACTCGAGCCAAGGCATAGTCAACCGGCTTGCCGTCGACCATTAAGATGCGTTTGTCGCCCTGTGTGATTTCTGGGATAAAGCGTTGGGCCATAATCGATTGGCTGCCGTATTGGGTGAGGGTCTCGAGGATGACGCTGAGGTTTGGATCGCCAGCTTTGACGCGGAATATTGCCGTGCCGCCCATGCCATCTAGGGGCTTAAAGATGACGTCTCGATGCTCCAAATAGAAGGCCTTGAGTAGATCGTTGTTGCGGCTCACCAGCACCGGAGGGCAGCATTGTGGGAACTGTGTAGCAAAGATTTTTTCGTTACAGTCGCGCAGGCTACTGGGGCGGTTGACGATGAGTGTGCCTTCGCGCTCGGCGGCCTCGAGAATATAAGTGGAATAGATATACTCGTTGTCAAACGGCGGATCTTTACGCATTAACACCACGTCAAGCTCGCTGAGGGTGATTTTTGATGGCTCGCCTAACTGGCAGTAATCGTCTGCGTTGTAACTAATGTTGGTGATAGGTTGGGCGATGGCCTTAGCTAGACCCTGTTCGAGATAGAGGTCGGGCTGTTGGATGTAGAACAGTTCCCAGCCCTTCTGTTGCGCGGCGGCAAACATGGCAAGGGTGCTGTCTTTCTTAACGTTGATGGCTGTAATGTCATCCATTACGATGGCGAGGCGAATGGTCATGTAGGGGTACCGGTTGATGAGGACTGAGCCTATAATAGGTAATCTTTGTTGTATTGTAACTTCTGTATCTACTGAAAAGTACACCATGGTTGCGATCGAAGTGTGATATTAATGGTGCTAAAGTAGATTGAGTTGTGAAACTGTGTTAAAACCTTATACACCGTGATCATCTAATGGATGGCAAGTCTCATAGTTTGATGACCATATAGAAGAATAAGTTGAGTGGGATTGTTGTGCATGAGTGTTAACTTCGCAGATTTAAAAGTCATGGTAATTGACGATAGTAAGACTATACGTCGTACTGCTGAGACTCTATTAAGTAAAGTAGGTTGTACTGTTGTCACGGCTGTAGATGGCTTTGATGCCCTAGCCAAGATAGCAGATACACGTCCTGATATTATCTTTGTCGATATTATGATGCCTCGCTTAGATGGCTATCAGACCTGCGCTTTGATTAAAAATAATAATGAATTTAAATCAACGCCGGTCATTATGTTATCGAGTAAAGATGGTTTGTTTGATAAAGCGAAGGGTCGAATAGTTGGCTCGGATCAGTATCTAACCAAACCGTTTAGTAAAAATGAGCTGCTGAGTGCGATTGAAGATCACGTCGGCAAGCAAAACGCCGCATAGCGGCGCAATAATTCTAACTAATCCAATGTTGTTCAGGAGATTGAAATGGCTCGAGTATTAATCGTAGACGACTCGCCAACCGAAACTAGAAGAATGAAGTCGATGCTGAGCCGTCATGGCTATGAAGTGCTAGAGGCTGAAAACGGTGAAGAAGGTGTGGCGAAAGCGAAGGCGGAGCTGCCTGATATTGTTTTAATGGATATTGTCATGCCAGGGATCAACGGCTTTCAGGCAACTCGCCAGTTAAGTAGAAATAGTGCTACCAGCGATATCCCAATTCTTATTGTCACCACCAAAGATCAGGAAACCGATCGTGTCTGGGGCAGGCGCCAAGGGGCGAGGGGATATTTGACTAAACCGCTGGAAGAAAAGCTGCTGATGAACACGATCAAAGACGTCCTCTCCGGCGCCAGTGCGTCTTAGTCAGACAAGGTTGGAAGAATAACCGATGAATAAGCTCGTGGAGCCATTTGCAACCTTAACCGAAATCGCCCAGCGTAGTCTGGCGGCGGCGAGGGGATTACCCGCTCAGCAAGAGGTGAAAGTCACTTGGAGTGGTGTGGGCTTTACCTTGGGCGGCGTAAAGATGGTGGCGCCGATGGCTGAGGTCGCGGAAATGTTGGTTGAGCTGGGTGCGACAAAGATGCCTGGCGTGCAACCGTGGGTAAAAGGTGTTGCTAATGTCCGAGGACGCTTGTTGCCCTTGGTAGATCTCTATCACTTCTTCAACCATAAACCACTGCCTCAGTCTCGAGACAGAAGGGTGTTGGTTGTTGAGAGGGGAGAGCTTTATACTGGCCTAGTCGTCGACCGAGTCTTCGGTATGCAACATTTTCCTGCAGAAACTTTTACCGATGAGATTGCTGAGGATGCCGCCGCGTATGGTGAGTATTTGGTCGGATCTTATCTGGTGGATGGTGAACCATGGGCTGTTTTCAGCCCATTTTTATTGGCAGCGGATACGCGTTTTGTAAATGCTGCAGCAAGTTAATCTATGTTGTGACTAACATAACTACATATAATGAGTTGGGTCGGGGATCCGGGGCATGAGTACAACTAAAAATACGACGAAATCGTCGAATAATGGTGGCACATCATTACTGATCATCTTGCTGGTGTTGGTGATTGTTGGTTTTGCCTATATTGGTTTCAAGCTGTTTCAACAGGTAGGGCATGACTCTGGGTACCTGAAGTCAACGAGTGACTTGCGCGTTTTGCTGCAGGAGCTGACAACGTCATCTCGTCAGGCAACAGAGGGTAATGCGGCTGCGTTTACTGACTTGAAAGAGGCTAACGCCAAGTTTAAGGCGACAGTTAATAAGCTGATCGACGAGAGTAACGACCAAGAGCTGTTGGCACCGGAGCTTGATCGATTGGCAAAGACTTGGACGATGCTGGATCAGTCCTCGCATACGATCGTTGAGAACCGTGATCGAATTTTGTTATTGCATGAAGTTGCCAACACGCTAAACGAGTCGGTACCGGCAGTACAGGCCGAGTATGAGAACGTTGTTGAGATCATGCTGGATATAGGCGCTGATACCGAGTCTACTGTTCAGGCGCAGGGGCAGAGCTTGTTGATGGAGCGTATCGCTCGTAACGTTGACAAGATGCTCGAGGGACGCGTTGATGCCGTCTCAGCTGCTGATCAGTTTAGCCAGCAGGCGGTGCTGTTCCGTGCCGTGCTCAACGGTATGCTTGAAGGTAATAAATCACTGCGTATTACTAAGGTGAATGACCCTGAAGCATTGGCTAGCCTCAAGGAAATTACAGAGTTGTACGGCTTCGTTGCTGGCTCTGTTGATGAAATCGTTCAGGCATCCCCAGACTTAACTAAGGCGCGTGATGCTGCGAAGAAGGTGATCGAAGCGGAGCCGATGATGCAGGATGCGATTGCGGCGCTGGTTACCGCCATCGGTAATCTTGATGGTAAGCGTGCTATTAACACCACTATGTTGGCCGGTTTGGCTGTAGCGATTCTCGTGTTGTTGGCGCTGATTGGTCTATCGAATGCTCGTGGAACCGCACGTCAGCTGAAGACAGAGAACGAGACTAACGAGACTAACCAGGCGGCGATCTTACGTCTGCTGGATGAGCTGGCCGACTTAGCCGACGGTGACTTGACTGCTACGGCGACTGTATCGGAAGACTTTACCGGTGCGATCGCCGATTCGATTAACTTCACTATTGACCAACTACGGATCCTGGTTTCTCAGATCAACGATACGGCGGTAAGGGTCTCCTCGGCTGCCGAAGAAACACAGGGTACGGCGTTACACCTTGCAGAAGCTTCTGAGCATCAGGCACAAGAGATTGCCGGAGCGTCGGCGGCGATCAACGAGATGGCGGTTACCATCGACCAGGTTTCGGCTAACGCCTCTGAGTCTGCACAGGTTGCCGATCGATCGGTTAAAATAGCCGGGTCCGGTGCCGAGGTTGTACAGAATACTATTCACGGTATGGACACGATTCGAGAGCAGATTCAGGATACAGCGAAGCGTATTAAGCGCCTCGGTGAGTCGTCACAGGAAATCGGTGATATCGTATCTTTGATCAACGACATCGCGGATCAGACCAACATATTGGCACTTAACGCGGCGATCCAGGCATCTATGGCCGGTGATGCCGGTCGAGGCTTCGCGGTTGTTGCGGATGAGGTTCAGCGACTTGCGGAGCGCTCCTCTAATGCAACAAAGCAGATCGAGGCGCTGGTTAAGACGATTCAGTCGGATACCAATGAAGCGGTTATCTCTATGGAGCAGACCACCTCGGAAGTTGTCCGCGGAGCGCGTTTGGCTCAGGATGCGGGTGTGGCACTGGAAGAAATCGAGAATGTATCGAGCAGTCTCGCCGAGCTGATTCAGAACATCTCTAACGCGGCGCGCCAGCAGGCGGCTTCCGCAGGTCATATCTCGAATACCATGAACGTTATTCAAGAGATCACTTCTCAGACCTCGTCTGGTACTACCACGACGGCGAAGTCGATCGGTAATCTCGCCGTCATGGCGACAGATCTACGTGAGTCCGTAGCCGGCTTCAAACTACCTGAAGAAGAGTTGGACTTTGATGATGAGCTGCAAGAGCATTGATAGCGGCTCATCTTTAGCCAAGCTCAGCTTTAGTCTGGGCTCGTTGAGATGAACAGACTTTGAGTTGGGCGCTGCGGCCTCAGCCGGAATTGTCAGATAAGCAGTTTCGTCTGTGGCAAGAGCTTTTAGAGGCGCGGACAGGTATTGACCTGGGGGGCCATAAATCGATTCTGCAAGTTGGCTTATTAAAGCGCATGCGTCAGCTTGGATATGAAAATTATGGAGAGTATTACCATCAGGTGAGCGCCGGTGGCGGTGATGCAGCTGTTGAATGGGGGGAGTTACTCAATAGCCTTACTGTTCAGGAAACGCGCTTCTATCGCGACCCATCTGCTTTCGCCTACCTAGGTGATTACCTGCAAGTACGACTACAGGTTAATGATGGAGAACCTTTAGAGCTTTGGAGCGTTGGTTGCTCCACCGGTGAGGAGGCTTATAGCTTAGCGATTACTGCTGCAGAGGCGGTGAGAACGGCGGCAGGTGAGCGCTTTTTCGGTGTCACTGGTACTGATATCAGTAGTAGCGCGGTGGCACGTGCTGAAGCAGGTGAATACCGTCAGCAGCAATTATTAATAATAGAGGCTGCGCTGCGCTATCGATACTTTAGGAATATCTCGGCTGGTAGCTATCAAGTTGTACCGGCGCTGAGGTCAAGAGTGTGTTTTAGTCGCTCCAATATCGCGATGATAAACACCCTGCCTAACATGTTGATGGACGTGATTTATTGCCAGAACATGTTGATATATTTTAAGCGTGAAGGTCGGATTTCCGTATTAAATGCGCTGTATAAGCGCCTAAAACCCGGGGGCCTTTTAATTACAGGCCCTGGCGAGAGTCAGGGCTGGCACCATCCAGGCGTTAGGCGTATTAGCAATAGTCGTATAGAAGGCTATATAAAACAGTGATACACAAGATTAGAAGGGCTTTGCGGTGATGGCTAAAAGTCAGGATTATGTAGCATTAGAGTGGGTTTCTGGTGAAATTGCTGAAACGCTTAAGCAGGCAAAGCAAGCGTTAGAAGCCTATGTGCAAAACCCACAAGATTCCTCCCAACTGCGTTTCTGTTTGACCTATATACACCAGGTATACGGTACGTTAAAAATGGTTGAGTTTAATGGCGCGACGTTATTTGCCGAAGAACTCGAGGCCTTAGCGCAAGCGTTAGTCGATGGCTCGCTACCTAACGAGCGAGAGGGTTTGATTGCCTTGATGGGAGGGCTATTGCAGTTGCCGCCCTACCTGCAGCGCTTGAAAGTATCACACCGAGATGCTCCTAGTGCCCTGTTGCCAACGATCAATGATATGAGGGCGGCGCGGGCTGCTTCAGCACTTGAAGAGTTTGCTTTCTTTACACCTGACCTGTCTCGTTTAAAGCTCTCCTCAGATGCGCCCGTGCAGTTGAGCAAAGCAGAGTTTGTTGGCCTAGTTGAAAAGCTGAGGCAGATGTTTCAAATCGCCTTTGTCGGTATTGTCCGTGATAAGAAGCTAGGCAAGAACCTACAATATTTGGCAAAGGTCTGTCAGCGCCTAAGGCTGATGTCACTAGGTAAACAGCACGAGGCCATGTGGAGTGTGGCACTTGCCTTAATTGAGGGCATTGCCAACCGTTCGATCCCGCCAACCTCTGGCGTTAAGTCGCTTTTAAAGCAGATTGATACTGAGCTCAAGGGACTGGTCGAGCGGGGACCTAGTTATATGGACGGCGAGATCAACAATGAGTTGATGCGCCAGTTTCTCTATCATATCGCCAAGTCGAAAAATGATTCGCCCTTGATGGCGGATTTAAGGCAGGCTTATCAGTTAGAGGCCGCGCTGCCGAAGAGCTATGAAGAGTTCGTTGCCCCGCCAGATTACGAGGCGGTGGCGGCAGTGATTGATGCGCTACTCGAAGAGTTGGCGGCGGTGAAGGACTTTTTAGACCTCTATGTACGCAATGACAATCAACAGTTAGATGTGTTGCGACCAGCACAGCCAATGCTTAAGCGTGTTGCCGATACGATGTCATTGCTCGGCTTTAATGAGCCGTTACAGACGATACGTGACCAGCTGAGTATTTTGACCGACTACATCGCCGGTGAAGGTGGTGATCTACAGGCGCTACAAGAGATGGCGTCGTATGTGATCTCTGTAGAGCACTCGCTAACGCAATATCTCTCGACGAATGGTGACTCTGTCCATAAGACTGAGGCGCAGCTGCACTTCGACAGCGCAACCGAGGTGGTTGTTCGTGAGGTCTGTAGTCTACTCGAGCAGGTTAAGGAATCGATTGTTGAGTTTGTAGCCGACCAACTTAACCCAGAGCATCTACAGCCGGTGCCGGCAATGCTGTCAGCAGCAAGTGGCGCCTTAATGCTTAGCTCCCTTGAGCGAATTGCCGCTGCGGTCAAGGCTTGTGAACACTATACTTCTGCATGCCTGATGAACAAGTCACAGGCGCAATGGCAACAGCTGGATAAGCAGCCGTTAGATACCTTGGCTGATGCGATCAGTAGCATTGATTACTACCTTGAGCGGTTATTGGAAGATTTTGATGGCGTAGATAATAGCGCTATCATCGTTCGTGCCGAGGAAAGCCTCGTTAGCTTGGGTTATGAGTTTGATGGCGAATGCATTGTCGTACCTGAAGCGGTGCTTGAGAGCAGCGCTGAGCCTAGGGATAAACGTGTCGACGAGCAGGCAACCTTTGAGGCTGTGAAACCCGAGGCCGTTAAACTGGCGCCGGAGGCCGCAGTATCGGTAGAGATACCAGAAAACGAAACGGTTGCAGAGGATGACGAAGACGCTATCGACCCTGAAATCTTAGAGATTTTTGTCGAGGAAGCAGAAGAGGTACTCGCGAGTATTAATCAGTGGCTACCTGCTTGGCTAGAAGGTGATGGCAAAGCGGAAGGGCTCAGCGAGGTGAGGCGAGCTTTTCACACCCTGAAGGGTAGCGGACGTATGGTCGGCGCGACGACGATCGGTGAGTTAGCTTGGTCGATCGAAAATATGCTCAACCGGGTGATGGATAAGAGTCTTGAGCTTGATAGCACCCGTGTTGCCTGGATTGCTCTCGTTACCCAGTGTTTCCCTGCGATGGTTGAGGCCTTCGAGGCTGGAAAAACGGTCAACGAGTCTTATGTTAGTGAGCTAACCGCAGTGTCAGATTGTCTTGCAAAGGCAGACGGTGAGGTCGATGTCACAGCCTATGATAGTCACCGGGTGATTGCTGACACTGATGTCGTGGTGGAAGAAGAGGCAGTATCAGAGCTTATTGTTGATGATGAGGCGGGCATAAACTCGCCGAGTGAGACGCTACAGATCGACGAAGAAGCGGCGATGTTGCTCGAAGTCTTCGAGCAAGAAGCGCGCACACATTTAGAAACTATCTATAACTATATTACTGAGGCGCTGGAGAGTGTCGACCCCCGCTACATAACCGATAGTTTGCAGCGGGCATTGCACACGCTTAAGGGCAGTGCGCATATGGCCGATGTCACCTCAATTGCTAGAATTGTCGGCCCAGCCGAGAAGTTAGTTAAAGGTATGCAGGCTTCAAGGGTGCGTGCTCCTGGCTCAGTGCTAAGTGTGTTGCAGACAACGACAAACTTAGTCGAGCAGGGCTTACAGTTATTACCTGAGCATGCGCATGTTGAGCTTGAGGGCAGTGCAGAATTACTCTTTGATATTGAAGAGCTGACAGACCATATACTCACAGATCCACACTTGAGCGGTGTTAACGACGATGCCATTGACCCCGAGCTGCTCAGCCAGCTATTAACCGAAGGCATGGATAAGCTCTCGGCGGTTGAGGATATTCTCGATGCTGAAACGGTCTCAGTGAGTGGTGTTACTACGATATCGACACTATTGACTGAGTTTAACCTGATCGTTGATAGCATTCCTATTCAGCCGATGCATGAACTTGTTACAGCGGTGATCCAGGCTTGTGCTGCGGTACGAGAGGATAATGTCACTTGTTTTACACCGTGTGCGAGTCAGGCTGTCGATACAGTTATTGGCATGATGGACTGTATTGCCGCGAGTATGGACATCGCGCCGGCGGATGAACTGGTCGCTGAGATTGGTCGTTGGTGCGATGAGCAAACAGTTGAAGATGAGCTGGTGCTGTCAGCTATGGAAGCCTCTGCTGTACCGGAAATTGTCTTAGAAGTACCGGGTGAACTCAATTTCGAGCAGCCGCTAATGACGGCTGACGATGAGCTGTCTGCTAGCTCAGCGGCTGAACTCGAGCCACTGGCGGTCGAGGGGCTGCTGGAGGAAGAGAGTCCGCTTGAAGAGATACAGCAGCAGTCAGCCATTGAGGGCTCTTTGTCGGAGCCGACAGAGGCGGAAGAGTTGTCGTTCGCTGAGGTTGTGATCGAGCAAACTGTTGAGCCAGAGCTGGAGTTAACTAGCCTAGCGGCAGAGCAAACACCGTTAGAAGATGCTTTCTTTGAAGAGCAGCTGCTGGCTGAAGGTGTTGACGATGAGGTGAGCACTGAAACACCTGAGATCGAGCCAGTAATTGCGCCACAAGATGAAGGGTTATTGGTCGAGCCCGTTAGCCAAGAGCCTCTGCAGTCGGCTGCAGAAACGATGATGCTGACAGAGCCAGCAGAGCAGGTTGCTGACACACATAGCCTGTTCGCAGATGATGACGACGAGTTAGATGATGAGATCATCGAAATTTTCATCGAGGAGGCGGCTGACTTACTCGAGGGTATCGACGAAACCCTGCAAAGCTGGGCGCAGGATATCGACGACAGCGCAGCGATGCCTGAGCTGCTGCGTTTACTGCACACCTTCAAAGGCGGTGCGCGTCTGGCGGCGGCGGATGCCTTGGGTGACCTTAGTCACGATTTTGAGACCTACGTTATTGGCGTTGATGCCTCGAACAAGCTCGATCAGGCAGCGCTGGCAGAATTCCAGCAATTCCAAGATCGTTTGCACCACAGCATGGATCGCTTCCTTACCTCGCGTCGTAGCGGCGCCGATGTTGTGGAGGCAGCAGTGTCAGAAGCTGCAGCTCCAGCAGCGGTATTGGAGGAGAGCGTTACTGACAATGGTGTGCTAATCGAAAGCTTCTCGGGCACGGATAGCATTGATGAAGTTGTCGAGCGCACTGATGAGCTGGTGATAGCGGCGCCTGAGCAACTGACAGTCGAAAGCACTGTTGAGGCAGATCTGACTACCGGGTTATCGGAGCAGCAAGTAGTAGCTACTAGGGAGGATCTGCTTGAGTTAAACGCTGATCACGATCGCACAGAGCCTGTAAAGGCAGAAGCGTCGATGTTTAAAGCGCCGTCGGTGAAGATGGTGGCAATACCCAAGCGTAGCAACGAGCTGGCCGCTACCGATGGGCTTAACCAGCTCTCTCAGGCGGATGCATTAAATCAGGCCAAGACACCGCAGGAGGTGATTAAGGTTTCTGCCCAGCTGCTAGAAGAGTTGGTAAACCTTGCGGGTGAGACGACTATTGCCCGAGGGCGTGTCGAGGAGCAGGTCAGCGATATCTCCTATGCGATTGAGGATATGGAGTCGACGATAGATCGGTTACAGGATCAGCTGCGCCGCCTAGATACTGAGACAGAGGCGCAGATCTTGTTCCGTCAGGAGCAGATGGAAAGCTCTGGTGTTGAAGAGTTTGATCCGCTGGAGATGGACAGATACACCGCGTTGCAGCAACTATCACGCTCGTTAATTGAGTCTGCCTCTGATATTGCCGATATTAAGGGGACTATCTCCGATAAGGCCCGTGACATTGAAACGTTACTGCTACAGCAGTCGCGGGTGAACACCGACTTACAGGAAGGTTTGATGCGTTCACGCATGGTACCTTTCTCTCGTATGGTGCCGAGATTGCGTCGTATCGTTCGACAGGTGGGTAGTGAACTCGATAAGAAGGTTAACTTTGTCCTCGATAATACTGAGGGTGAGATGGACCGCATTGTCCTTGAGAGAATGGTAGCGCCACTCGAGCACATGTTGCGTAACGCGATCGACCACGGCATCGAACCTGTGCAACAGCGATTGCAAGCGGGCAAGCCGGAGCAAGGTAATATCGTTATCAGCATGGCCCGTGAGGGCGGTGAGGTGGTCATCAATCTAGAAGATGACGGTGCCGGTATTGATCTGCAGGCAGTGCGTCAGAAAGCCGTCGATAATGGCTTGATGACATCGGACGCAGAGCTCACCGATCATGAAGTCATGCAGTTTGTTTTACATGCCGGTTTCTCGACGGCGCAGGAGGTAACGCAGATATCTGGCCGCGGTGTTGGTTTGGATGTGGTGCATTCCGAGATCAAGCTGCTCGGTGGTATGGTCGATATCAGCTCCAATCACGGATTGGGCACACGCTTCACTGTTCGTCTGCCGTTTACGGTTTCCGTTAACCGTGCGCTGATGGTAAAAGTGGCCGGTGATATCTATGCCATCCCACTTAATACCATCGAGGGTGTGGTGCGTGTCAGCCCGTTTGAGTTGGAGGCTTATTACCAGCCGGAGGCACCACTTTTCGAGTATGCGGGACAGCCTTATAACCTGCGTTATATGGGTTCGTTACTGCAGAGCCAGGCCAAGCCTAAGCTTTCGAATCAGAGTGCACCGCTGCCGGTGGTCTTGGTGCGTGGTGCAGATCATGCGGTTGCGGTACAGGTTGATGCGTTGCTTGGCTCACGCGAGATTGTGGTGAAAAACTTGGGGCCTCAATTTTCGCGGGTGCAGGGACTGACCGGTGCGACCGTACTGGGTGATGGCTCTGTCGTAGTTATTCTCGATCTTATGGCAATGATTCGAGCCGATATCTCACAGGGGTATAGTCAGCTTGAGCAGGGCGATGGCCAGGTAGAAAAGCAGGACACCCTGACCGTGATGGTGGTCGATGACTCGGTAACCGTACGTAAGGTTACCTCGCGATTCCTCGAGCGTAACGGCATGAATGTGTTGCTGGCTAAAGATGGCGCCGATGCGATGCAGCTACTTATCGACCATAAGCCCGATGTCATGTTACTCGATATAGAGATGCCGAGAATGGACGGCTTTGAGGTGGCGAGCCGAGTCAAGCACAGTGATCGCCTACGTGATATCCCGATCATCATGATTACCTCGCGGACAGGTGACAAACACCGTGAGCGAGCTTTTTCTCTCGGTGTTGATCGTTATCTAGGCAAGCCCTATCAGGAGGCGCAGCTATTGGAGACCTTGGCTGAGCTGGTGGTATTGCCCGAGTAACGGTGGCCGTGGTGAATCCTAGAGTCGGCCTCGTGGTCGATGACCCTCTGCAGCAGCATCAACTCAAGGTGCTACTGCAGGAGCATGGTTATCAGCTGGGCTTACTCATTAGCCCTGAACAACTAACACCACAGCATATCGTCGACGCTGCAGTACATCTTTGGCTGCTCTGTTTAGCGGACGTGTCGCGTCATGAAGAGGTCTTGGAGTCTCTGCTCAGCGATGCTGAGGTGCCGGTATTGATCGAGGACGGTTCCGAGCAGTGGGCTGATGAGGAAGGGCCCAGCCCACGTCATCGACGGTTAATTAAGCAGTTGAATAAAGCCTTGCCGGTGCTGTCGGAGAGCGATGCTCACGTGGAAAACCCGATATTAAGTCGCGCACAGGAGGTCAGTGAAGAGACCCAGGTTGCCTGCAATGTGTGGGTGTTGGGTGTATCTCTCGGTGGGCCTGAGGCAGTCTGTGAGTTCCTTTCGATGGTGCCAGCCGATCTTCCCGTGGCCTTTGTCTATGCGCAGCACATCGATGAGCAATTTAATGAGACGCTGTTACTGGCAGTCTCGAAGCAGTCATCGATGCCTGCTAAGGTGTTGCGTTCGGGGGATCGCCTGCGTCACGGGGAGCTCGGTTTGATGCCTGTCCGCCAGCGCTTAAAGCTGTTACCTTTAGGTCAGGTGATGATTGTCGATGAGCCATGGCCGGGGCCATTTTCGCCCTCTATAGACTGCCTGATGAGCGATGTTGCTCACCACTATGGCCGTTACAGCGGCGGTATTATCTTCAGCGGCATGGGCGATGATGGTGCGGAGGGTAGTAAACAGATGACGCTTGCAGGCGGCAGGGTGTGGCTGCAGAGTTTCGACAGTTGTGCTAATAGCGCCATGCCGGAGGCAACAGCGGCCGTTGGTAATTACGAGCGAATTGCTACGCCAGCCGAGCTTGCTGCGGCGTTGGTGGATGAATATAAACAAGTAGATAATGCCTAGATATGGGCTACGGAGTTAGGTGAAGGCAATGGCAAAACAAATAGAAGCAGTCGCCGCGCCAGCAGAGTTGGCGACACTATTAATACCCGTGCAAGATAAGAGTTTGATCTTGCCGAATGTGACCGTTGCGGAGATCATCAGTCGCAAGGCTACCGAGGTCACTGACGATGTGCCGAACTGGTTTGTGGGTCATATTCTCTGGCGTAATACGCAGGTGCCAATCGTGTCTTTTGAGGCGATCAACGATGAACCATTCATCGCCGATGACCATCAGCAGCATATTGCTATCATCAATGGTAGTGATGCTGAGATCCCCTTCTGGGGGGTTCTAACTGAGGGAACACCCAAGCTGGTGCGCCTTTCGGCTGAGCAAATTCATGCCAGTGATGAAGCAATAGGTGGTCCAGCAGAGCTGCAAAGAGTTGTTGTCAGCGAGACCACGGCAATTATTCCCGACCTAAACTTTGTCGAGGATAAGCTGGTTACCTTGCTCAGTGAGTTGACCCTTAGCTAAGTCGTTACGCTAAGTCACCCCAACGATACTGTAGGATGCTGAGCGCCGTGATTGGCGCTGTTTCTGTGCGTAGCACTCGCGGCCCGAGCGTCAGTGCCTTGAAGCCGGCGCTGAGTGCCCGGTTAATCTCCTGTTCACTTAACCCGCCTTCGGGCCCGATCAACAGCGCTACCGACTCTGGCCTTGTCTGTCCTAGGCCCTGCTCGCTGCGGTGGTGGAGTACCAGCTTTTCTGTGCAGTCCGTTTTGGCTAGCCAATCATCGAGCGTGCACGTGGGAAGCAGCTGTGGCAGCGTGTTGCGCTGACACTGCTCGCAGGCGCCAATAATAATCTGTTGCCAGCTGGCGTGCTTCTTCTCCAGTCGCTCGGGGCTGAGCTTTACCTCGCTGCGTTCGCTAAACAGAGGCTGAATTTCACTCACGCCCATTTCGGTCGCCTTCTGCACCACCCAGTCAAAACGGTCGCCCTTGGATAGTGCGATGCCGAGTACCGTGCGCAAAGGGCTCTCTTTATTGCAGTCGTCAACTTGTTCGGTTTGAACTTTGACTGACTTCTTGTTGAGCTCGCAGACGGTTGCGTTGACCTGTTGGCCGCAGCCGTTGAAGAGAATCAACTGATAGCCCAGCTTGAAACGTAACACCTTGATCAAGTGGTGACTGGCGCTGCTGTCGAGCTCGACGATTTGGTGGTCGTTGAGCTCAACGGCGCTATAGATACGGGGAATGCGCATAGTTGAGGGTCTCGCGGGGCCTGCAAAATGGCCGAGGGTGTACGCTAGTTAGCGGCTAAGCCCCAGATTGTTCCAGATGCTGCGTGTAGGTTCAACTTGGTTCATGGTATAAAAGTGAATACCGGGTGCGCCACCGGCTAATAAGCGCTCGCTCAAGCGCGAGATAAACTCGACCCCCCATTCCTCGATCGCCTGCTGATCGTCACCGAAACTGTCGACTCGCTGTTTCAGCCAGCGGGGGATTTCTGCGCCGCAATTAGCGGAGAAACGACAGAGGTTGCTGAAGTTGGTGATTGGCATGACGCCGGGGTAAATCGGTTGCTCGATGCCGGCCTGTTGGCAGCGTTCCATGAAGTAGAAATAGGCGTCGGCATTGAAGAAGTATTGCGTGATAGCGCTGTCGGCACCGCAGCGAAACTTCTGTTTGAGGAAGTCGATATCGCTGTCGTAGTGTTCGGCTTCCGGATGAATTTCCGGGTAGGCGGCGACCTCGATCTCGAAATGATTGCCGCTGTGGCGACGGATGAATTCGACTAATTCATTGGCGTAGACTAAACGACTGATGCCGGTGCCGGAGGGAATATCGCCGCGTAGTGCTACGAGGCGCTTGACGCCGAGTCGCCGATACTGGTCGAGGAGTTCGCTCATTTCTGTATCACTGTCACCACCAAAGGAGAGGTGGGGGGCGACATCGATACCCGCCTCGCGCATCTCCTCGATGACGCCGATGGTGTTGTCTCGAGTCGAACCACCGGCACCGTATGTGACGGAGTAGAAATCGGGCTTCAGTTTGTCGAGTTGCTGGAGGGTGCCGCGCAGTTTTTCGCGCCCGGCGATGGTCTTTGGCGGAAAGAATTCAAGGCTGAAACGTTTACTCATGATGGGGCTTCCACATTGTCCGTTGTTATTGGTCACGTCGCTCATCCTTGTCATGCAGGCACAGCGAAGACGGCCTAAAGTCATAGGCAGCTGTGATGTTCGGTATGATAAGCGCTCTGCAGTAGTTGCTAGCTTGCCGATTGGCACGACTGCGACTGTATTATTGTTTCGTCGACAGCGTTAAGCCGGTGATAGCGTCACCGGCTGAACTGGGGGCATGACACTCCGTCATGCCTGTGCCTGAACTCTAGTACTTGTAGCTCTCGGGCTTGAACGGACCGTCGACATCGACATTGATATAGTCGGCCTGGGTCTGCGTAAGCTTGGTTAATACGCCGGCGAAACCAGCGACCATGTCGGCGGCAACTTCTTCGTCGAGCTTCTTCGGCAGTACTTCGACGGTGAGGCGAGTGGCCTTGGTGGCTTCGTCCTGATCGGCGAACTTAAGCTCCCAGAGGTGGATCTGCGCGAGCACCTGGTTGGCGAAGGAGCCATCCATGATACGGCTGGGGTGACCAGTGGCGTTGCCTAAGTTGACTAGACGACCCTCGGAAAGCAAGATTAGGTGGTCGTTGTTGGCGCGGTCGCGGTAGACACGGTGTACCTGTGGCTTAACCTCGTCCCACTCCCAGTTGGCGCGCATGTAGGCAGTGTCGATCTCGTTGTCGAAGTGGCCGATATTACAGACGACGGCGCCGTTCTTCAGCGACTGCAACATCTCGGCGTTACAGACGTTGGTATTACCGGTGGTGGTGACGATGAGGTCGGTAGAGCCGAGCAGTAGCTTGTTGATGCCTTCGAGGGTACCGGTGTTGATGCCGTCGATGAACGGGGAAACGACTTCGAAGCCGTCCATGCAGGCCTGCATGGCACAGATCGGATCAACCTCGGCAACACGGACGATCATGCCTTCCTGACACAGTGACTGTGCAGAGCCTTTACCGACATCGCCGTAGCCGATAACGAGGGCCTTCTTGCCGGCGAGGAGGTGGTCGGTACCGCGCTTGATGGCATCGTTCAGGGAGTGGCGGCAACCGTATTTGTTGTCGTTCTTCGACTTGGTGACGGAGTCGTTAACGTTGATGGCAGGTACTTTCAACGTGCCCTTTTCGAGCATCTCGAGTAGGCGGTGTACACCGGTAGTGGTCTCTTCGGTAATACCGTGCACGTCGTTGAGTACCTGTGGGTACTTGTCGTGTAGCATCAGGGTCAGGTCGCCGCCGTCGTCGAGTACCATGTTGGCATCCCAGGGCTGGCCATCCTTGAGGATAGTCTGCTCGATACACCAGGCAGACTCTTCTTCGGTCTGACCTTTCCAGGCGTAGACAGCGACGCCGGCAGCGGCGATGGCGGCGGCGGCTTGGTCCTGTGTGGAGAAGATGTTGCACGATGACCAGCGTACTTCGGCGCCCAGTGCGACCAAGGTCTCGATCAGTACGGCGGTCTGGATGGTCATGTGGATGCAACCCAAGATCTTGGCGTTGGCTAGTGGTTTGCTTGCGGCATACTTGCTGCGCAGCGCCATCAGTGCAGGCATCTCGCTCTCGGCGATATCGATCTCTTTGCGGCCCCAATCGGCGAGGCTAATGTCGGCAACTTTGTAGTCGGTGCTCATGGTGTCAATCCTTAAGATAAATAAACGCACCTGCAGAGCAGGTGCGGCAGTCGATAATAATTTGGTTTACTGGCCGAGTGCGGCTTTTAGGGCATTCACTTTGTCGGTCTTTTCCCAGGTGAAGGCGGTAAAGGTGTCGGATTTTTGGACCACCTCACCGTTTTCTCGTTCTTCCCAGTGATAGGTGTGCTCGAAGGGCTCGCGGCCGAAGTGGCCGTAAGCGGCGGTGAGCTGATACATCGGATGTAGCAGGTCGAGAGTCTTAGTAATCGAGTAGGGGCGAAGGTCGAAGACCTTGCGGATGGCGACGATCAGCTCACTGTCACTGACCACACCGGTACCGAAGGTATTGACAGAAATAGACGTCGGCTCTGCCACCCCGATGGCATAGGAAACCTGAATTTCACAGCGCTCGGCGAGGCCGGCGGCGACGACGTTTTTGGCGACATAGCGCCCTGCATAGGCGGCAGAACGGTCAACTTTCGAGGGGTCTTTGCCGGAGAAGGCTCCGCCGCCGTGTCGTGCGGCACCACCGTAAGTGTCGACGATGATCTTGCGGCCGGTTAGGCCACAGTCGCCGACGGGGCCACCGATGACGAAAATACCGGTGGGGTTGATGTGGTACTGGGTCTCATCGTGTAACAGCTCGGCGGGCAGCACAGGCTTGATGATGTCGTCCATGATGGCCGTGCGCAGGTTTTCCAAGCTGATGCTGGGGTCGTGCTGCGTCGACAATACTACGGCATCGATAGCGACTGGCTTACCATCTTCATAGCGGAGAGTTACCTGAGACTTGGCGTCGGGGCGTAGCCAAGGTAAGACGCCCTCTTTGCGCAACTTCGCTTGGCGCTCAACGAGACGGTGTGAATAGTAGACGGCAGCTGGCATCAACGTGTCGGTCTCGTTGGTGGCGTAACCGAACATCAGGCCCTGGTCACCGGCGCCCTGGTCTTCCGGCTTTGAGCGATCGACGCCCTGAGCGATATCGACGGATTGCTTGCCGATGGCGTTGATCACGGCGCAGCTGGCACCGTCGTAGCCGACGTCAGAGGAGTTGTAGCCGATGTCGGTGATCACCTTGCGGACGGTGTCTTCGAGGTCGACGTAACAGTTGGTGGTCAGCTCACCGGCGACGACGGCCATGCCGGTCTTAGTCAAAGTCTCTACGGCGACACGAGCATAGGGGTCGCGTGCGATGATCGAGTCGAGAATGGCGTCGGAGATCTGATCCGCGAGCTTGTCGGGGTGACCTTCGGAGACGGACTCCGAGGTAAAGGTACTGTATTCAGACATAGTAGATTACTCGTTATTGATAGCTATTCGTTAGCATTAAGGGGGCACCGCGTGCCGGTGGCATCTGTGGGTTTATAAAATTGTCGCACCTGAATGCGGAAGCCGTTGCGCAGAGCTAGATAGACATTTTGACCATCGTGTAGACCAACGGCAGTGGCCCAGGTGTCGAGGTCGCTGGGCTCAAACCCCAGCCAGAGGTCACCACAGGCATCACGAGCCCATTCCTGGTCGTGATGGCAGAGCTCGGTGATCAGTAGCGAGGCGCCGGGTTGCATGATGCTGGCAACATCGCGAAAGATATCGGCGGGTGATGGGGTATGGTGCAACACCATGTTCATCACGACGCAGTCAGCACGTAGCTGCTGTTGTCGGGCGTCGCTGGTGTCGCCGTGGATGAATGTGATGTTGCTGAGCTTGTTACTATCAGCAAAGTCACGGGCCTGCTCGAGCATGACCTTGCTGTTGTCGAGGGCGATCACTTGCTCGAAGCGTGGTGATAGCTCGGAGAGGAATTCGCCGGCACCCGGGCCGACTTCGACGACGCAGCCGTGGGCGCTTAGCGGTAGGCTGCTGAGCATCTGCCGAACGCTGTCGCTGTATTGCTGGTAGTCGGCGATAAGATCCTGCTGCTCGCGGAAGTTATTGATATTTTGATTGAAGAACAGCTGTGATCGTTGGCTGCGTTCACAGCGAACTCGCTCGATACCTTGGCTTACCTCGGCATTAATACTCAGTGCATCGACCTCGACAAAGAGCTGACGTTGCAGGCGCTGTAGCTGTGCTCGGGAGGCGGGTTCGGAGCGACGATAGAAGATCGAGTTGCCCTCGCGGCGGCGCTCGACGAGGCCGGCCTGCGCCAGCACTTTGAGATGATGGCTCATCGCCGACTGTTTAATCGAGAAGATTGTGCACAGCTCCTGTACTCCGAAACTGTCAGAAGCCAAGACGCGCAGGATCATCAGCCGCAGGCTGTCGCTGCTGGCCTTGCAGAAGTGGGCGAGTTGTTGGCTCTGATCGAGCGGCGCTAGGCTGAGGTCATTCATGGGCGGCATTCTAGCAGCACTGGAAAGCTATATCAAAAAAAATCAATATAGTTTTTTTGTGCGACGATTTCTCTCTGGCGGTGGGGTTAGCTGTAGAGCACGTCGTAGATCAATGTCTAGCTGCTTGTTGATGAAATCAATATTATTAACGCATTTCTTTGATGGCGAAGGCGCTGAAAATTATTCTGTTGCTCTAGAATGGCAATTTTAGTGACTTCAATATTGAGGAGCTGTAATGACTCTAGATGAGCTAGACACCCCTGCCCTAGTGGTAGATTTAGATGTTATGGAAGCGAACCTGCAGGCCATGCAGCAGCGAGTTTCGGCTAGAGGCTTGAAGTTGCGGCCGCATACTAAGGCGCATAAGATTCCGGCTCTGGCACAGCGACAACTGAGCTTGGGCGGCGAAGGTATTTGTACCGCCAAGCTGGGTGAGGCGGAGGTGATGGCCGATGCCGGTATAATGGATATTCTGATTACGACGCCGATCGCTCACCCGATAAAATACCAGCGCTTAGTGGCTCTTTATCTGGCTCACCCTGAGGGTGTATTTTGCCAAGTGGTGGACCATGCTGAACATGTGCTGGGTATCGGCAAGTGTGCCGTGGCCGCCGGCGTCAACGTGGAGCTGTTGATCGAGGTGGAGAGTGGCCAGCAGCGTTGCGGTGTCGCGTTGGGCAAATCATTAGTGGACCTGATCAAACTGATCGAGGCGACAGAGGGCGTCAGCTATCGAGGTATTCAAGCTTATAGCGGCCACCTGCAGCATGTGCAGGACTTCGCGCAGCGTCAGGCACAGGCGCGGGCGGCGGTACTGCCCATCTTCGATTTTATTGATAATCAGTTGCTTCCTCAGGGGTTGGCACCACGGGTTGTCAGCGGCGGTGGTACGGGCACCTATCAGGCCTACACCGGCTTGGGCTTTACCGAGATTCAAGCGGGCTCGTATATCTTTATGGATGCCGCCTATCGGGCGCTCGCCAGTCGAGACAATTCTCGTCAAAACGATGAGTTTAGCAATGCTTTAAAAGTGTGGACGACAGTCATCAGCCACCCCACCCCCGAGCGTGCTGTGCTCGATGCCGGTATGAAGTGTCTGTCTATCGATATGGGGATGCCACTGGTTGAGGGCAGGGAGGATATACGTTATCAGAGCGGTGGTGACGAGCATGGCATCCTGCATCTCGCCGAGGGGGAGGTCAGCCTAACGATCGGACAGCGCTTACTGATGTTGCCGAGTCATTGCGACACCACGCTAAATAGCTATCAAACACTGTACGGCATTCGCGGTGATGAGGTAGTGCAAAGTTGGGATATTGCCGGTCGTGGTAGGAGTGATTGAGTCGGCGAGTCAATCCTGTTCTGCTTAGTTATAGGAATCTTTGATGATGCCAGGGGCGCTGCAGTAGCGTTTGAGTTGAGTGCTGCAGCGACGGAGAAATCTGATAATAATAGGGCTATAATGCCGGGGATAAATAACCTCTAAGACTAATTGAACACTGAAGGGCCAGCAGGCCAGGGTGGTTTTGTGACAGTATTTCGCCCCTGTATTGACCTACACCAGGGTCAGGTAAAGCAAATTGTTGGCGGCAGCCTGAATGACCAGGGGGCAGAGACGAACTTTGTCAGCCACCATGATGCGGCATATTACGCAGCGCTGTACCGTCAACATCAACTGCACGGTGGTCATGTCATCGCGTTGGGGCCGGGCAATAAAGAGCAGGCGCTGGCTGCGCTGGCGGCTTGGCCGCAGGGGTTGCAGTTTGGCGGTGGCGTCAACGATCAGAACGCGGGCGATTATCTCGCGGCTGGCGCATCCCATGTCATCGTCACCTCTTACCTATTTGAAGGCGGCGAATTTAGTTGGCAAAAGCTTGAACGAATCAAGGAGGTGACGGGGCGTGAGCGTCTGGTGCTCGACCTGAGTTGCCGTCGCACGGAGAGTGGTTGGAATATTGCTACCGATCGCTGGCAGACGGTCACGCAGACTGCGGTGAATGCCAAGCTGCTCGAAGCGTTGGCGGATCACTGCGCCGAATTTTTGATCCACGCCGCTGACGTCGAGGGGCTACAGGGGGGCATTGATGAGGAGTTGGTGCAGTTACTGGGGCAGCACTGTCGCATTCCCGTGACCTATGCCGGTGGCGCTCGCACACTGGATGACTTGACTCTTGTGGAGGCGTTGTCGGGTGGTCGTGTCGACCTGACCATCGGTAGCGCTCTCGACATATTCGGCGGCACAGGCGTTAGTTTGGCGCAGTGTATCGGCTGGAATGAGCTGCGCTGATAGTACCTGGGGCGGCTTTTATCGGATGATTTTTGTCACTCGATAGCGATTATCACTACTGTGGCTCGCAAATAGTTTGCTCAATGCCCTAAGGTAGGCGAAAATGTGCCTCCTAAAATTTCACATACTGTAACTTTTGCATCACCCCCACCGAGGAGTTTCATTGATGTCGTCTCGCACCGAGTTAGCAAACGCAATACGTGTCCTGAGTATGGATGCTGTCCAGAAGGCCAAGTCGGGCCATCCTGGCGCACCCATGGGCATGGCCGACATCGCAGAAGTGCTCTGGAATGATTTCCTCGAGCACAACCCGAGCAACCCACAGTGGGCCGATCGCGATCGTTTCATTCTGTCCAACGGTCACGGCTCTATGCTGATCTATTCGTTGCTGCACCTCAGCGGTTACGACCTCAGCATCGATGATCTGAAGAACTTTCGTCAGCTGCACTCGAAGACACCGGGTCACCCTGAATATGGCTATGCACCGGGCGTGGAGACCACCACCGGTCCTCTCGGTCAGGGCATCACTAATGCCGTGGGCATGGCAGTAGCAGAGAAGATATTGGCCGCACAGTTTAACCGTGCAGGCCATGAGATCGTCGATCATTACACTTACACCTTCCTCGGTGACGGCTGCATGATGGAGGGCATCTCGCACGAAGCTTGTTCTCTGGCTGGCACACTGGGCCTGGGCAAGCTGATCGCCTTCTACGACGATAACGGTATTTCCATCGACGGCGAGGTCGAGGGCTGGTTTACCGACGACACCGTGAAGCGCTTTGAGGCCTATGGTTGGCATGTCATTGCAGCGGTCGATGGCCACGATAGCGAAGCAATCAAAGCGGCTATTGTTGCCGCCCGCGCCGAGACCGGCAAGCCGACGATGATTTGTTGTAAGACGATCATCGGCAAGGGCAGCCCAAATAAGCAGGGCAAGGAAGATTGCCACGGCGCGCCACTGGGTGAGGCTGAGATTGCCCTCGTGCGCGAGCAGCTTAACTGGTCGGCGCCAGCCTTTGAGATTCCCGGCGATGTCTACGCAGGTTGGGACGCCAAGGCCAAGGGTGAGGCGGCAGAATCTGCCTGGAACGAGAAGATGGCTGCCTATACTAGCGCCTTCCCTGAGCTTGCCGCCGAATTACAGCGCCGCCTAGCTGGTGAGTTGCCGGTCGACTTCGCCGAGCAGTCGGCGGCCTTCATTGCCAGCTGTAACGACAAGGCGGAGAGCGTTGCATCACGTAAGGCATCGCAGAACTCACTTAGCGCCCTCGGCCCCAAGCTACCTGAGATTCTGGGCGGTTCTGCCGACCTTGCCGGCTCAAACCTGACCTTGTGGGATGGTTGTAAGGGTGTCGAAGCAAACGATGCCAGCGGCAACTACCTTTATTACGGTGTGCGTGAGTTCGGCATGAGTGCAATCATGAACGGTATCGCTCTACACGGTGGCTTTGTCACCTACGGCGCCACTTTCCTGATGTTCATGGAATATGCACGCAACGCTCTGCGTATGGCGGCGCTGATGAAGCAGCGGGTGATTCACGTTTACACCCATGACTCGATCGGCTTGGGTGAGGACGGTCCGACTCACCAGCCCGTCGAACAGTTCACTAGTCTCCGTACCACGCCTAACCTCGATGCCTGGCGCCCCTGTGACACCGTCGAGACAGCGGTGGCGTGGAAGTTTGCTATCGAGCGCAATGACGGCCCGACGGCGTTGATTTTCTCGCGCCAGGGGCTACCTCATCAGGCTCGCAATGACCAGCAGATTGCCGACGTGGCTCGCGGTGCCTATACACTACTCGACTGTGCGGGCAGCCCAGAGGCGATCATTATCGCCACCGGTTCTGAGGTTTCCCTCGCGGTTGCAGCGCACGCTGAGCTGACGGCGGCGGGAAAGCAAGTACGCGTTGTTTCTATGCCTTCTAGCACCGTATTTGATCGCCAAGATGCAGCTTATCGCGAGTCGGTGTTGCCTGCAGCAGTACGCAGTCGCGTCGCCGTTGAGGCAGCGCATAAAGACTTCTGGTACAAGTATGTCGGTTTTGATGGCGCTATTATTGGTATGGATAGCTTCGGCGAGTCGGCACCTGCGGCTGATCTCTACCAGCATTTCGGTATCACTGCAGAGGCGGTCGTCGACGCGGTGAACGGCCTGTTGAAGTAGTCCATTGAAACCGTTACGTATTGCCATTAATGGTTACGGTCGTATCGGTCGCTGCCTGGTCCGCGCACTCTTCGAGAGCGGACCACGGCAGTTGCAGCTGGTAGCGATCAACGAGCCGGCTGAGCTCAAGACTATTGCACACCTGACGCGTTACGACTCTACCTTTGGTCGTTTCAGTAAGCCTGTCGATGAGGTCGAAGATGGCTTGTTGATCGACGGTGAGCTGGTGCGTGTCTGTGGTGAGACTAACGTGTCGAAGCTGCCGTGGGGCGAACTCGATATCGATGTGGTATTGGAGTGTAGCGGCACCTTTAGTAGTCGCCGTGAGGCGGAACAGCACCTGCAGGCAGGCGCTAAGCGACTGATTTTTTCTCACCCAGCGGAATCTGAGGATGATGTTGATGCGACGATAGTCTACGGCATTAATCATCGCGAGCTCAGTGGTGAGGAGCGCATTCTATCGACGGGGTCTTGCACCACTAACTGTGTTGTGCCGGTATTGGATGTGTTGCGTCATCACCTCGATATTGAGGCGGGGATGTTGAATACGATCCACTCGGCGATGAATGACCAGCCGGTGATCGATGCCTATCATCACACTGATCTGCGCAAGACTCGCAGTGCAATACAATCGATTATTCCGGTGGATACCGGTCTCGCTAGGGGCATTGGACGCTTTTTCCCCTGTCTGCTCGGCCGCCTCGAGTCGACGGCGATCAGGGTACCGACAGTGAACGTCTCGGCAGTGAACCTGACCTTGACGGTCGCTCAGCACACCGATGCGGCGACGGTGAATGCTCTGATCGAGCAGGCGGCAGTGCAAGCGGGTGCGGTACTGGGCATCACGGAAGAGCCACTCGCCTCGTGCGACTTCTTGCGTGATCCTCGTTCCGGTATTGTCGATGCGGGCCAGACCCGGGTGGCGAATGGTCACTTAGTGAAGCTGCTGGTTTGGTTTGATAATGAGTGGGCCTACAGCAATCGTATGCTCGACGTGTGTGAACATATACAGACGCTCGATGATGATATCGCTCGAGCGCTAGTGAACAATTGAAATCGTTAAACTAGGAATAGCTATGTCCGTGATTAAAATGAGTGATCTAGAGCTCGGCGGTAAGCGCGTACTGATTCGTGAAGATCTGAACGTGCCGGTTAAAGATGGAGTGGTGAGTAGCGATGCACGCTTGCGTGCAGCGTTACCGACGATTCGTCAGGCGCTGCAGGCCGGTGCTAAAGTCATAGTCATGTCGCATCTCGGGCGTCCGGTCGAGGGCGGTAGTGCGGAAGAAAATGCAGATTATACTCTGGCCCCCGTCGCCCATTATCTCAGTGAGGCACTAGGGCAGGAGGTCGCGTTGATTAGCGATTACCTCGGTGGGGAACTTGACGTCGCAGACGGGCAGTTGGTGCTACTGGAAAACGTGCGTTTTAATGCCGGTGAGAAAAAAGACCAAGAGACGTTAGCCAAGGCCTATGCCAAGCTCTGTGATGTCTTTGTCATGGATGCGTTTGGTACCGCGCACCGCGCTCAAGCGTCGACCCACGGTGTTGCGAAGTTTGCTCCAGTGGCCTGCGCAGGGCCGTTGCTGGCGGCGGAGCTCGATAATCTAGCGAAGGCCCTGGCGGCACCGGCACGGCCGCTGCTGGCGATCGTCGGCGGCTCCAAAGTCTCGACCAAATTGACGGTGCTGGAGAGTCTCGCCAATATTGCCGATCAAATCATTGTCGGGGGGGGCATTGCCAACACCTTCCTCGCCGCGAGCGGCCAGCCTGTCGGTAAGTCGTTGTGTGAGTCTGACCTTATTCCCAATGCCAAGGCGCTGATGGCGCAGTGTGATATACCTGTGCCCAGCGATGTGGTCACCGGTAAATTGTTCAGCGAGAGCGCTGAAGCGACGCTGAAGCCTGCCGCCGAGGTTGCCGCAGACGATATGATCTTCGACATTGGTCCGGCGACGTCGGCACAGCTCGCCGAGCTGATTGGTAAGGCGAAGACCATTATATGGAACGGTCCTGTTGGCGTGTTTGAATTCGATCAGTTTGCCGATGGCACGGCGGCAATTGCTGAGGCCATCGCCAGTAGCGATGCTTTCTCGATTGCCGGTGGTGGTGACACCCTGGCGGCCGTTGACAAGTATGCTATTGCCGATAAGATCTCTTATATCTCGACGGGCGGTGGTGCCTTCCTCGAGTATGTTGAAGGTAAGACGCTACCGGCGGTAGCAATTTTACAAGCGCGTGCACAAGCATAGCTACTCTATAACTTATGGTGGCGGCCTGTATGGCCGCCGAATCACGATTAATTGATAAGGAAGATAACATGGCTCTTATTAGCATGCGTCAGATGCTCGATCACGCCGCCGAATTTGGTTACGGCGTCCCCGCTTTTAACGTCAACAACCTCGAGCAGACTCGCGCGATTATGGAGGCGGCTCAGGCGACCAATAGCCCGGTGATCATGCAGGCCTCGGCCGGTGCGCGCAAATACGCGGGGCCTAACTTCCTGCGCCATATGATTCTCGCGGCTATCGAAGAGTTTCCTGAGATTCCCGTTTGTATGCACCAGGATCACGGTACTAGCCCAGCAATCTGTCAGCGCTCGATTGCTCTAGGCTTCTCTTCGGTGATGATGGATGGCTCGCTTGAGGCCGATGGTAAGACGCCTTCGAGCTATGAGTACAATGTCGATGTCACTCGTCGTACCGTTGAGATGGCCCACGCCTGTGGTGTCTCAGTCGAGGGGGAGCTGGGTTGTCTCGGTTCGCTGGAGACCGGTGAGGCGGGTGAGGAAGACGGTGTCGGTGCCAGCGGTAAGCTCAGCATGGAGCAGTTGTTGACGGATCCGGAAGAGGCGGCAGACTTCGTTGCCAAGACTGGCGTCGACGCTCTGGCGATCGCCTGCGGCACATCACACGGCGCCTATAAGTTTTCGCGCCCACCTACGGGCGATATCCTGGCGATCGATCGTATTAAGGCGATCCACCAGCGTATCCCGAATACTCACTTAGTGATGCACGGGTCCTCTTCGGTGCCGCAGGAGTGGCTGGCGGTGATTAACGAGTACGGTGGAGCGATCCCCGAGACTTACGGCGTGCCTGTCGAGCAGATTGTCGAAGGCATCAAGCACGGGGTGCGTAAGGTCAACATCGATACCGACCTTCGTCTCGCCTCTACTGGCGCGACGAGAAAATTCCTCGCCGAGCAGCCCGCTGAGTTCGATCCGCGCAAGTTCTTGTCGGCACAGCTGACGGCGATGAAGGAGATCTGCATCGACCGTTACAATGCCTTCGGTGCCAGCGGTATGGCCAGCAAGATGAAGGCGACCAACCTTGATGACATGGCGGCCCTGTACGAAGCCGGAAAGCTGTAGTGTTATCAGCTTAAGCTGCAGTAAAAAGGCCGCATAATCGAACGATTATGCGGCCTTTTAGATTATGAGGCCGCGGCTATCGCTCTAGCCATCAGCGCTTGCTGTGGTGCAGTTAGAGTAGTAACGTGATTGTTTCCGCTTTTGAGATGTTTGCATGATTCATTTTACCCAACTGCGTCGCTATCTGCCGCGCCTCGACGAAGCCTGGTTACAGCCGCTCGATGAGCAGGCCCGTGACTATGTGCAATATTACGGCATCGATTTTGATCGTCGTGTCGAGGGCCTGACACAGTCGATCGGCCGTTTCGACAGCGGCGACTTTGAGCTAGTTGGTCAGTGTTTCATTCTCGATGTCGAGGCACCCAGTTGTTATGTGGTACACGGTTATTACGATCATGCTGGGCTGTATAAACACCTGATTGAGTGGTGCCTCGGTAGGGGCTATAACGTGGTGTTGTTTGACCTGCCCGGACACGGTTTGAGCAGTGGTCATGCCGCTTCGATCGATGACTTTGACTGCTATATTGCAGCGTTGAATAAGTTGTTGCTGTGGTCGGCTACGCGCTTGACCGGTAAGAAAATTCTCTTTGGCCAGAGTACCGGATCTGCGGCGATTATGAGCTATCTGTTGTCGAGGCCGCACAATATCGACCGGACGGTGTTGATGGCACCTTTGGTAAGACCGCATATGTGGTCCAGCATGCGCTGGTTGCACAAGCTGGCAAAGCGTTTTACGTCAACCTTGCGCCGGACTTTTACCATGAACTCTCACGACGCCGAGTTCCTTGATTTTTTGCATCGTCGCGATCCGCTGCAATGCCGGCAGCAACCGGTGCGCTGGGTGACCTCGATGAGCCAATGGATCCCCTGGTTTTTAGCGCAGCCAGAGACACGACTGCGTATCCTCGTGGTGCAGGGGACTGGTGATTATACTGTCGATTGGCGCTACAACTTGTCGGTGATCCGCCGTAAATTCCCCCTCGCGCGTATCGTTCAGGTGGAGGGTATGCGCCATCATGTGGTCTGTGAGAGCGAGTTCTATCGCGAGCAGGTGTTCAGTGAGGTGCAACGTTATCTGCAAGATTATTGAGCCCTTTTATAAACAGTATTGAGGAATTAGAAGTGGGAAGTAAAGTGATGAAAGTTGCGTTTATTGGTCTTGGCGTGATGGGCTACCCGATGGCGGGTCACCTGCAGCGTGCCGGTTTGGCGGTGACAGTCTATAACCGTACGATAGCGAAGGCGCAAGCCTGGGTGGCGGAATACGGCGGCGCGTTTGCCGAGACGCCGGCTGCGGCGGCGGCGACAGCGGATATTGTCTTGATGTGCGTCGGTAACGATGACGATCTACGAGCGGTCAGTCTCGGCAGCGATGGCGCTGTGGCGGCGATGCGGCAGGGTACGCTGCTGGTTGACCACACTACCGCCTCCGCTGAGATCGCCCGAGAGCTGCACGCTAGTTGTGCTGCCGCAGGGATTGGCTTCCTCGATGCGCCGGTATCTGGTGGCGAGCAGGGAGCGTTGAATGGTCAGTTAACGATTATGTGTGGTGGTGATGAATCTGCTTTTACAGAGGCTCGATCAGTGCTTGATATCTACGCTAAGCAGCTGCGCTGGATGGGGCCGGCGGGTAGCGGTCAGCTGACCAAAATGGTCAACCAAATTTGTATTGCGGGCTTGTTACAAGGGTTGTCTGAGGCGCTCAACTTTGCTACTCGGGCGGGACTAGACGTCGAAGAAGTGGTTGCGGCAATCTCGCAGGGTGCTGCGCAATCGTGGCAGATGGATAATCGACACGCAACGATGGCAGCGGGTAGCTATGAGCACGGCTTTGCTGTTGACTGGATGCGCAAGGATTTGGCGATCTGCCTCGGCGAGGCAGAAAGAAATGGCGCCTCACTGCCGGTGACAGCGCTGGTCGATCAGTTTTATAAAGAGGTTCAGCAGATGGGGGGGAGCCGTTGGGATACCTCGAGCCTATTGGCGCGCTTAGATAAATAACAGTATTTGTTAAATGATAGATAGGGGTTAGTGACTGATAATTTAATCGTTGCCCCTAATCCCCCTCGTGTATTCACTTACTTTGAATAAGCATTTTATGCAGCGACCTAGCATGGTAAATATCACGCTGCTAGAGGCATAAATATGGAAAATAAATAGTAGCTATCTAGGAGAGAAATATGGCCATTGTCGGGGTGTTAGTCAATATATGGCTGTGTCGTTAGGTTAAGGGTTGATGGCGCATTAATAATGCACAAGGAGTTCCGTTAGCCTCCTCTCGATAATGATAACTACGCTGAGGTGGAAGAGGCGATTCGTTGATTAGCTCTGCTGCTGCCTGTGAGTTAGCAGCCGCAGGAATTTACTGCGACGCTATCCTACGTCGCTAGCTTTGCAGTGCCGGTTTGAGGGTGAACATGAGGAAGTTGATGCCTCAATTGCATCTGTTCTGCAGCTAGGTGTCGCTGAGTGCGGAGAACATAGTAGTTGTTTGCTTGCCTAGTAGTGTGGCGAAGCGAGTTGTTATGTGGCGGTGATAAAGTATTGCCTTCGATCGCCCCTAGTCTGACAAGAAAAATCCGCAAGTATAGCCGCTATTTCACGATTTAGTAGTAGGCATAAAAGCTCTTCCCTTTGCCACGATTAGTGCTTATAAAAATTGTTCTGATGATCTTAACTTAATTTAAGTCTGATATATTTTCGCGCTGCTAGGTAGCGTTATATGGACTTTGAGAAACGATTAGAGAGTTTCCTGATCGTGCATGGAAGTGCTGCCCTATAAGGGTAGAGTGGTTGCCATACTGGCAGGCATTCTGGCGCTGGATAACAGGGGTTATCTGCGATGCTTTGCGGAATGCAAAACACTAAACGCAATGGGTGGTGTTTTGAAAAAATGGATTTTAAGCGGCTTTGCCGTCTGCATATTAAGTTTGACTTCGACCGCTTTAGCGGAATTATTCGACTATCGTAATACGGCGATGGGTGGAAGCGGTGTCGCCTCGAGCAACTTTGTTGCTGCGCCACTTTATAATCCTGCACTATTAACACGCTATGATAGTAATCAGCGGGGTTATGTCTTGACGCTGCCGAGCGTTGGCGTGGAGTACGCTGATAGTGACGAGTTGATGGTGGGGCTTGATGATATTGTTGCCGATATTGATAGTTTAGAGGGTGAACTCGATCGTGTTTTAGGTATGTCTGGCTGGGAGCAATACATAGCCTTTCAGCAGATGCTGGCCTCACCACTCCGAGAGTCGATTGTCGAACAGATGAAGTCGTTAGATAAAAACTATCTGCTCTTTGATGTTGCGTTAAGTACTTCTCTAGCAAAGTCTAATCGACATAGCGGTTGGGCGGTATCGGTTAATAAGACGGTCGATGGTGGTGTCGGTGCTGTTTATGATGATGCAGATGAACAGCGCCTAAACTCAGCTCAGACGCTCAGTGACCTCGATCAGCTGGGGAGTAGTGTGCTCGGGGTGGCGATGTATGTGACGGATTATAGCTTTTCTTACGGTCGAGAATTTTGGCTGGCTGATAGTCGTTTGGCATGGGGAGTGACGGCGAAGATGCAGCAGGTAGAGACGCTTTTTTACCGCGCTAGCATCAATAATTATAACGCAGATGACATTACTAATTCTGAGAATAAAGTTAGCGATAGTGGTGTCAACTTGGATTTGGGGGGGAGTTACTGGCTCAACGATCACTGGAATATCGGTGCGACGGTATTCAATGTAATAGGTGCTGATTATGAGACGGTGCACGCCGATGATAGTTACGCAAAAATCGACATAGCGCCATTGTTAGTGGCGGCGTTGGCCTATAGCAATGGCTCTACCACCTATGCGCTGGATATTGATCTCAGTGATCGAGCGGGTCTGGATATCTATGCGGCGGATAAGAAGTTGAGTCTCGGTAATAGTCGTTTTTACCGAGTAGGTGCCGAGTGGCAGACGTTCACCTGGTTAACCACGAGGCTGGGATATCGAATGGATCGAGGCTCGATTAAAGAGGATGTGCTATCCGTCGGTGTAGGACTGAATTACTGGCAGGCAGTGAACTTTGATCTGGCGTTGATGGCGGGCGCGAGCGGTAGCTATGGTGGTGTGCTAAGGCTCGCCATGCAGATATAACCTATGCATTGGGCATCGCAAGAGGGTAGTCGGAGACCACTATACCGTTGTTGTCGGCGTAGATGTACTGCCCCGGCTTGAGCGTTTGGCCGGCAAAGGTGACCGGTATGTTGAGGTCACCGGCGCCGCGCTTTTCTGTCTTGACCGGGTAGTGGTTGATCGCTTGCACACCGAGCTTGATAGATTGAATGGCATCGACGTCACGGATACAGCCGAAGATGATCATACCCTCCCAGCCATTACTGGCGGCAGTCTCGGCGATGATGTCGCCGAGTAGAGCGCGGCGTAGCGAGCCGCCACCGTCGACGACCAGTACCTTGCCCATGCCAAGATAGCCAGCTTGTTCCTTCACTAGGGAGTTATCCTCGAAGCATTTTACTGTGACGATCTCGCCGCTGAATTGGTTCTTGCCGCCGTAGTTGCGGAAGACCGGTTCGAGTACTTGAACGTCGGGGTATTTGTCGCAGAGATCGGGAGTACAGATTGTTGGATGCTTGTATAACTCGGCCACGGAAAATACCTCATTGTAAATATGACTGACTATCACAGCTGGCATAATAACGCCTGCCGATGAGGTGGGAAACAGGCGTCAGTGAATAGCGACTATCTATGCCAATGATGGCTGGGCGCTGCGGTTATAATGACGGATATAGCACAGGTCAGTATTCAGCGCCATAGTCCGGCAATGTTGCAGATCATGGGGTATTAATAAGGTCGTCGTACCATAGCCCGTGGTCGTAAATCATGCTGAATACGATTTTATCGGGGGTATTTTTACTGACCAGCTTGGCAATGTGTAGGCATGCTGCGGAGGTATTGCCAATTAAATGGCCGCTCGTAGAAAAGAACATTTTCTGCGTTGCTAGCATCTCGACAAGAGATACGTTAAATTTTCGATCAATGACTGACCAATCGATAAATGGTGGCGTGACACCGACAGACATCCCCTCGAAACGATGGTCGACAAACAGTCCATTCTCAGAATCACAGCCTTCTGGCTCAATGAAATACGTAGTGACATTAAAGTCATTACTTTCTAGGCTCTGCAATACTCCCATCAAACAGGCTCCGGTACCAGCACAGGAGACAAAAATGATATCCTTTCGACTCGTGAGCTGAGAGAGCTGCTGTACCACCTCAGCCCCCGTTGTAACCACATGACCATCAAGTCCGTCTGAGTTATTAAATTGATCAGTATAGAAATACTGTTTTCCGTACGCAGAGGCCTCAGCCAATTGTCTTTCTATAACTTCTTTAGGTGTTTTCCCCCGTTTCAGCTCGTCTATGCCAATTAATTTTGCCCCTAGAGATTCTAGGTATTTTCTTTTAGCAATACTAAACCCAAGGCCAACCGCAAGCTCTACATCTACTCCTAGTTCTTTGCATGCTTTGATTAAGCCAAAGCCAAAGTTCCCTCCTGTCTTTTCGATAACAGTAGTTATCCCCGGGGTAATATCTCCTCTTTTTATCGCCTCACTAACGATATGCCTAGCGGCCCTCGTTTTGTGTGAGCCCCCTTCATTAAACATATCGAACTTAACAAATAGGTTGTTGTCGAGTTGTACCATTGGGGTTTTCATCTAAGGCATTCCTCTGGTTCAAACTTTTGGTTGTTCTTAAAAAGAAAAGCACACATTACGAAGCAGAATAAGATGATCGTAATACAAAGGTAGTTGCTTCCCTTCCAGCCCAATGTTGACATGAATACCGATGGCAACAGGGCGCCAAGCATTGCCAGCACCGCAATGGCGCTATCTCCGATACCCTGCCAACGCTTCGCGTTAGTATCATTAGCTACGAGCTCTGCCAGGTAAGAGCTACCGCCCACGTAGCAGAAGTTCCAAGAAAGGCCAAGCAATACCAGTGAAAAAATAATGCTATTGAAGTCAGCGTAAAAGACATTAATTAGGAACACTGAAAGAAATAGATTTAACCCGAAAAATATAATTAATTTATGACCAAACTTACTGATTAGTACCCCAGAGAGAAACGAAGGGGCAAACATGGCGATAACATGCCACTGAATAGCTTGCGCTGAATGGTTGAAGTCGATATCTATTTGATGCATTTGCAGCGAAGATTGGATCATAATCAAGTTCATCAGACCATAACTAACTGCGGCAGTGAAAATAGCAAAGAATATCGGAAAATTTATTTCCAAACGTACTTTATTTTTGGTAATAGAGTCGACGGGCTGCTTGCTAGCTTTGGCGGAACACGTGTTAGGGATAAACTTAAGAATAATTATATTGATCACTGCCAAAACCATAAAGAAGCCGTACGACAATGAAAACAACGAGAAACCCTCAATATCTCTGCTATAACTTGATATTAACGGGCCAATAACTCCCGCTAAAAGCCCTCCGGCAACAACGAGAGATAGTGCTTTAGATTTTAAACTGTGTTCGAGGCCATCCGTCGCCGCAAATCTATAATAGTTCGCACAGGCACTGAACACACCCAGGAAGGCATGCGCGGTAATTAACAGCATAAACGACTTATTCGATGCGGCAATAAAGCCGATCAATCCGGATAGAAACAAAAAAATTGCACCAATATAGAAAGCTATCTTTCGCCCCTTCTTCTCCATTAGTATTGATATAGGGTAGGTTGCTAGCAGTAGAAACAAAAATTGAGCGCCGTATGGCAATGTTGCCAGACTACTATCTGGCGCAATGGCATATCCTACTATCGCGGCGATAGCTACAGAGATAACGGCTGCTGTTAAATTTATTGACTGACAAAGGACGTAAAGGTAAATATATTTAGGTAGTTGGTTATATGATCTAAACATGATCTTCCTATTTGATTTTATTTTCCAGGAGGCAAATTAATCTTTCTCTATTCTTACCTAGTCCTTTACGCTTTATTTTTAAGGTACCAATGCTACCTGTATTTGTTGTATGCGTGCCTCCGCAGGGTATTTCGACACCATCGCACGACCAGAAACGTGCATCTGGGTGAGCATCGCTAGCGTAGACTGCTATTGGTAAATCTCTCGATATTAACTCGTTTGTAAATTTCTCGATCCAACTGATATCCTCTAGGTTAAATTTCTCGCCTCCTTTAAGGTCAAATCTAGCGGCACCCTCTCTGATGTGGCAACCTACAATATTTTTAATCTCTTTAGGGCGAAGCTTTTTTATGCCCATATAAAGGAGGTGTGACGCACTATGTGCTATTGAAATTCGCTCTCTTCTTTCTTTATCTATTTCAATTTTCACTGCGTCGCCAGGAGAAAAAAAGTCCTCAAGGCCAATATCGAAGTTCTCTACATGGTGTAATATTACACCTTCAACATTGACCCAGCTATCATTTTCAATCTTTTTTCTTTGACTGTATATTTTTTTTACATGGTTGAAACTAACACGGCAACCCGTTGTAATATTCGTTATTATGCCAATGTCAGAGTCCTGTCCGCCTCCTTCTGGATATGCAATGGTAGACGCAAATTCAAGATGTTCTGGATGTATTTTAACTACAACAGTATCAATCTCTGATCTTACCGGGCTGTCGTGATATAGTCTTTCTGTCTTGCGCATAGTTTGCCTTATGGATTGATATTTAAAAGTTAATTAACTCTTGATTTTTATAATTGTTATTAACCAGCTTAGCTCCATCCGGAAGATCGTGGATAACAGTACATCCAGGCCCGATAAAAACATTATTCCCTATCTTTATATTACCAAATATCTTTGAAAAGGCGCCAATCTGAACTTCATTACCAATAATTGGATGCCTTTGCCTACTTGGATTGCCGCTAATTCCCGTAGCACCTAGAGTGACCCCATTTAGAAAATAGCAATCATCTCCTATGATTGTCGTCTCGCCTATAACAGTTCCATAGCCATGATCCAACACGAATCTTTGACCAATATGAGCATTGTAGTGAATATCTGCGCCTGACTTCAGCTTTCCTCTACTAGATACTAAAGAGGCATATAGTTCGAGGGTTTGAGCTGGTATTGAAAAATCCCCATTCATTAGCCCATAGGCTAAGCGGTAGTGAAGGACAGCAGAAAACGATAGCGATGTCTGAACAATGATCTCCTGCTTTCCTTTTGATGCTGGATCTTCTTTACAGAATGCAATGAGATCGTTAGTGATTAAATCTAGTATTTTTATGTATTCATCAGAGCTAAATATTAATTCTGAGTGATCGGCCGTCATACATTCATAAATAGCAGCCTTCAAAAAATTGTTTATTATTTTCATACTATTTTTTTCTACATCTGTATGGTTGAAGTAGGTTGCTAATTCTATTGGTAGAGGTAAATAAAATAAATTTAAAGCCATCATCATTAAATTTTAGTAATAAATCATGCCTTTTTATATATCTAACAATACCTTTCAGTTCCTTTAAGTTTATTTAATAGGAGGGAAAGTTATAAGTCAAGCTCGGTGGTTCAGGTGACGGCAGTCTTTACAATATAAACAGGAGGTTAAATATATTAATTGAAAATTGCCGTAGAAAATCACAGTTTTTTAATTTTTATTGAACTATGTCTCTCGAAAATCACAAGGAGATCTGACACTGTGCTGAATGCATAAGATTACTGTAACACTTGAAATATTAGGCTCGATAGCTGATCTTGAAACAACAATACCAGATTCAGGTTTTCTATGACGCGGATTATTCTTACCAAAAGATTGCCGATAAGGTGGGCTGCCATAAATCAATAATATCTCGTGAAGTTTGGCGCGGTAAACAGGGGCAGTATTGCGCTGAAAAAGTATATAAGCAGGCGTTAAAAAAGAAGGCGAAACACTGGCAAATCAACAAATTTCAATGAAGGGCTGTTCGATGACATCATTAAGCTGCTAAATCTGCGCTTATCCCCCGACTGCAATTGCTGGACGAAGCCGCTTAGAGAAGGGGGCCATTACTGTGAATCACGAAACAATCTATCGCTGGATTTATTCCTACAAGCGATGAGGAGGCTCAATCTGCCAGTTGCTATTGCGAGCTCGTCGTGGCTAGTCGGCTAACCAGCGACTTGAGCTTGGCCATTTCGAATGGTGACACTACCCAAGGCAACCGCATGAAATTAGGCTGATATGCTCGCCATAATAAGCTCTAGATATACCAGACTGTAGGCCGAATTTAGTCGTTTATTTTTAATACCTAGCTTACAGTTTTTGTCTTTCTTCAAAATATTCAAGGTGAGTTGTCGCATCACCGCTAAATTTTCTGCCGAGTTACCTTTTCTTGCTCGGCTGTTATCTTCTCTGAAACCAGCATCTAACATCCAATATATAGATTCTACACCCCAATGACTTCTGAAAGCGTGCAGTGCTTCTTCTGAACTGAGCTGTTTGCTTATAATATAATATTTCTGTTCGACGCTCTCTTTGCCTTTACTAGCTATCGCTGAAAGCCCTGGCCAGCCTGGACGTACAGCTGTAATATTGTCTGCTGCTGCCGCCACCCAGCAGCGCCTAATTTCATGACGATCTAGACTAAATTCATCAATCGAAAAAAGTCAATGTTAGGACGCTTATAAGACTTAGGCTTTCGATGCCAGAGGTGACTTTTTATTTCTGCTAGTAACTTCGGTTGATTGTTTTTAACCGCAAGAAGATAGTCAGCACCATGATCGATACACGTTTTTACAATTTGTTTTTGGCAGCTCATCGCGTCGGCAGTGATTAACCTAGCTTTAATATCGAGCAATTTTAGTAACTCAGGAACGGCGGCTATCTCGTTCGATTTCTCGTCTGTTTTTAATTGACCTAGAATTATTTTGGTCTGACTACACCAAGTGTTAACCATGTGTATTGGCAATTTTCCGGTATTACGATCATGGGAGCGGCGTAATGTTATACCGTTAATGGCAATAACGGGCAGCAATACGGCACCGCTATCCTCTTCTGCGAATTCAATGATCTGCTGAACCCAGTCAATAAATGCCGCCCGGAATTGTTCGGGATTAATCAGCGAGAATACGCGAGCTAAGGTATCGGCAGAAGGGATGCCTGACGACACGTCTACTATCGTTGAAAGCCACTGTTTACGGAATCTAGCTAAGATTTCCATGGCCCCCCAGTCATCGGCTCCGACCAAGGTTGCAGCTAGCACGATAATGAAAATTTTATCGAGAGGCTGGCGTATTTTTCCCTGTTGGCGAGGGTCTTCTACTTGGTCAATTTGTGCGGACGGATTGTTATTTTGTATCGTACTACGCCACTGCTTTAAGGTGCTCGAATTCTACCCTATATTCATGCGGTTGCCCTGTGACACTACCTATGGCGCTATCGGCAATATTGTCACACTAACAGGCAGAAAAAGTCGTAATCTTATGGCGAGAAAATCAACAACGGGAACAAAAGTAGAGGGTTATGAGATGCATCACAGTGATACTAAATAGGCAAAGATCTTAACACTCGACAACGGCGAAGAGTTAATCAAACGATGTAAAATTGCCGTCTATTGCGCTGATCCTTACTCGTCATGGCGGTGTGGTAACAACGAACATTCAAACGGTATTGTACGGAGCTACTTTCCTAAGCGCACAGATTTCAGCGTATTTTCGGCACAACGTTTACGGCACGTTGTTGGACAGATCAACTTAATGCCTCGCAAGATACTGGGCTGAAAATCAGCTTACGAGGTTCACTATGGTTTGAGTGTTGCTCTCATTACTTGAATTCAACAGTGATAATTGCTTGCTTTAGGTGAGCTCTTTTCAACTAGAGATGTTGAGTCTTATCTGCTTAAGTGACGCTCCTATAATTGCGTGTTTTACCGGCTTAGGTGCTCCTTGCTATGTGTTATCGAAATGCAATTAACACCGAAGAGCTCGGATGGGGTTGAGATTGCGACTCTAGAGAAAACATTCCCTGCCAAGGGTCTTGTAGACGGGATCGAAAGTCTTGGCGTCGGGGTATTTGTCGCAGAGATCGGGAGTACAGATTGTTGGATGCTTGTATAACTCGGCCACGGAAAATACCTCATTGTAAATATGACTGACTATCACAGCTGGCATAATAACGCCTGCCGATGAGGTGGGAAACAGGCGTCAGTGAATAGCGACTATCTATGCCAATGATGGTTTAGCGGACATCGTGTAGTGTCGGCAGTAGCGCAGGGCAACGTAAGCGACAACGACGGTGGCGATAGTCAGCTCAATGTGTGCGGCCTGCTGCAGTGCCTGCAAGAGTTCTGGGGGGAGTTGATATTGGCTGATCAGCTTGGCTTCCTTGAACAGAGCTGTGGCGCTGATGACCATGGGAAAGGTAAAGGCGGCGTAACCCGGGCTGAAGGGCAGCCGAAGTAGGTGAAAGAAGGCGATGTAGATGACGCAAGTCATGAGTATGGCAACGCCACCGAGCATGGTTGCGACTAATAAAGAGGGATCGTCGATGAGGCTCAGATAGGCGGCCAAACAGAGGCTTGACGGGGCTGCTAGCACAGCGATGGTGGGCTTGGCGCTGTCGGGAATGGTATCGGCAAAGATTAGGCGATAGATCATTAACGGCATCATTAGCAGATAGCTGATCATGGCAAAATAAAGCAGGGCGCTGGCCAGGGGATAAAAAGTGTCGCTCGGGCAGGTCAGTGATGCAACAGCGATACCGACGGGCGGCACGAACCAGCTGGGCAGTAGGTGGTGTAGTTCGAAGACAGGCAGTCGCTGTACTAAGAAAATACCGAGGAAGGCCAGATGAATGATGACGGCGAATAACCACAGACCGCTGGCGATGGCGGGGTGACTGTTAAGGAGGGCAGAGGAGACGACCATCAGCGCCATCGCAAAGGTGGGAATGACACTGCCGATAACCGGGTGTGCTAGCTCCCTCCAGAGCTCGAGTGGCTGACTGATGAACTTTATCAACAGTAGCAATAGCATCACAGCGGCGCTTAAGGCCATCAACTCTCTTAGCCCGCTGCCGGGAGCGACGTTCTCCCAGCTCCAGCCAAGGCTGGCGATGCCGAGGGCAAGTCCAGCCATTGGTGTGGGAATATTGGCGCATTTGCATTTGATGAGATGATACATGATGGAGTCCACCTGACGCTCTAGGAGTGATTGGCGGCTAGTGTAACGCCGGACTGACGTATATAATATCTAAATGATTTGAACAAAAGGTTAAGTTAAATTGAACGATGGGAGCCTGACGCTAAAACAAATCCGCGTCTTTACTGCGGTGGCACGAGAGGGCAGCTTGGGGCGAGCAGCGGAGCAACTCTTTATTACTAAGTCGGCGGTGTCTATGTCTCTGCAGCAGTTGGAGGCAACGCTGGGTGAGCCACTGTTCGACCGGATAAAGAATCGCCTGCAGTTGAATGCGCGTGGCCGACAGTTGCAGCCGTTAGCGCTGGAATTATTACAGCGCAGTTGCGATATGATCGAGTTGTTTAACAGTGACGGGGCGGGTCTAACGGTGAAAATAGGTAGTAGCCATACGATCGGAAGTAGCCTGATGCCGAGGTTGTTGGCGCGGTTGGATGGCGGATTGGTGCCTCGCTTGAGTATTCGTAATAGCGGTGAGTTAGTGGATCAGTTGGCGGCTTTCGAGCTGGATTTGGCCTTTATCGAGGCTGATGTCGTGCGTCCATGGCTACATCGAGAGCCGTGGTTAGTTGATCAGATGCAGGTGATCTGCGCCCCGGAACACCCGTTAGCGTCGCGCAGTGGCTTACAGCCAGCAGATCTTGCTGGTTACTCGTGGGTGCTGCGTGAGGCGATGTCCGGTACGCGCAGTCAGTTCGATAAGCGTTTGGCGGTGGCGATGGAGGACTATCAGGTGGCACTGGAGGTGAATAGCAACGAGGGCATCGTCAACGCTGTGGTGGCCAATCTCGGTATTGGTTTTCTGTCTAGCTTGAGCACGGCGCTGGCAGTGGCGGCGGGGCGGCTGAAGGTGTTGGATATGCAGGCGCAGTACCCTCGGCAGCTGTACTTAGCCTATCATCGAGAGAAGTACCAGAGTGCATCGTTGCAGGCGTTTATTGCGCGCTGCCGGGTGGAGAGTAGAGGCCTTGACGAGGAATTTTAATGAAAAAAAAGCCGCGCTGATCGAGCGCGGCTTTTCTCATTGACTGCGCTTATTGGGCTTTTGGACCAGCAGCGACGATAGTCTCAGAGACGACAAACTTAGTGATGTTATCCTGGAACATATTGGCGAGCTTCTGCGCGGCGCCATCGTAGGCGGCATCGTCACCGTAGGCGGTACGCGGGTTGATGTACTTGGCATCGACACCGGGAATGGCCTTGGGAATGGTCAGGTTAAGGATGTCGAGTTGCTCTGTCTCGGCGTTGACGAGGCTGCCGTCTTGGCAGGCCGCGACGACGGCGCGGGTGACCGGGATTGGGAAGCGAGCGCCATTACCACCTGCGGCACCGGAGCCACCGGTCCAGCCGGTGTTAACGAGGTAGACGCGCGAGTCAAAGTCTTCGATACGCTTCATCAGTAGCTCGGCGTAATCACCGGCAGGGCGCGGCATGAACGGGGCGCCGAAACAGGTGGAGAAGGTGGGGTGGATACCGGCTTCGGCACCGAGCTCGGTAGAGCCGACGCGAGCGGTATAACCTGATAGGAAGTGGAACGCCGCAGCTTCCTTTGACAGGATCGACACGGGTGGCAGTACGCCGGAAACATCGCAGGTGAGGAAGATAACAGTCTTCGGCTCACCGGCGGCATTCTCGATGACGCGTTTCTCTACATGTTCGAGAGGGTAAGCGCAGCGACCGTTTTCGGTCAGTGAAGTATCGTCATAGTCAGCGTGGCGGGCATCGTCGACTACGACGTTTTCAACGATAGCGCCGAAGCGGATGGCGTCCCAGATGATTGGCTCATTCTTCTGGCTAAGGTTGATGGTCTTGGCGTAGCACCCTCCCTCGACGTTGAAGACGGTGCCCTTGCCCCAGCCGTGTTCGTCATCACCGATCAGTGAGCAGGCGGGATCGGCGGACAGCGTGGTCTTGCCGGTACCGGAGAGGCCGAAGAACAAGGTGGTGTTGCCTGAATCGTCGACATTGGCCGAGCAGTGCATAGGCATGACATCTTTTTCGGGTAGAAGGAAGTTCTGTACTGAGAACATGGCTTTCTTCATCTCGCCGGCGTAGCGCATACCAGCCAGCAGCACTTTACGTTGAGCAAAGTTGATCAGCACGACGCCGTCTGAGTTGGTGCCATCGCGCTCGGGGACGCACTCGAAGCCAGCAGCGTTGATGATGGTCCAGGCTTCTTTACCCTTCGGGTTGTAGCTGCTAGGGCGGACAAACATGTTGCGGCCGAACAGGCTCTGCCAGGCGGTCTCGGTGTTGACGACGACGGGGAGGTAGTGATCGTCATGGGCACCGACGTGCAGTTCTTGCTGGAAATGATCTTTTGACATCAGGTGTGCTTCGACACGCGACCACAGGGCGTCAAACTTATCGGCGTCGAAAGGGCGGTTGACGCTGCCCCAATCGATAGCGTCTGCAGAACTAGGCTCTTGGACTATAAAGCGGTCGGCAGGTGAACGGCCGGTGCGCTTGCCGGTGGTGATGAGCAGGGCGCCAGTGTCGGTCAGTTGACCTTCACCGCGCTGTAGTGCCAGCTCAACCAATTGTGCAGGGCTAAGGTTTTTGTTTACAGTAACGGTGTCGTCAATTTTTGTCATGGAATGAATTCCTGTCAGCATTAGGGCCGATGACCGTGTGATTACAGGGGGGCTGGATGAATTCAATTCCAGTAAAGGATCAACACGGGCACGATTTTAAGGGCGCTGATTATGCCAAAAAATGTTGCAAAACGCTAAAGAAAAACAAAGTCTCGGTGTTATACGGGCTATTATCGTAAAAAATATAATCTTAATAGGGTAAGTGGTCATTGCCATCGTCGTTGAACGGCGATGGCTGGCTTCGGTTAGTGTACCGTTTGCGAGTTGTCGCTGTTGAAGATGGAGCTCAAATCGATCTCCTCGACACGATATTGACTGTTACAGAAATCACAATTCATGCTGATGGCGCCGGTCTGTGCGAGGGCTTTGCGTGCTTCCTCTTCACCCAGCGTGGCGACGGCATTGAGCACGCGCTCACGTGAGCAACTACAGGCGAAGCTGACATCATGGGCGGCAAACATCTCGACCTTGTCTTCGTGGAACAGACGATAGAGCATCTGGTGGCTGCTTACGGCGAGCATCTCATCAGGCCGAGTGGTGCCGACCAGCTGGCTAATATGCTCCCACTGCTGTTCGCGCAGTTCGGCATCGCCGACTTTGCCGACGGGTAGCTGTTGTAGCAGTATGCCGCAGCTGCGCTGGTTGTCGGCGCTGAGTTTGACGTGGGTTTTGAGCTGCTCAGATTGCTCGAAGTAGTGACCGAGACATTCACCGAGGTTGGCGCCCTCTAGGGGTACGATGCCCTGATAGCGTTGCCCGTGCTTAGGGTCGATGGTGATGGCGAGGGTGCCTTTGGCGAGCAAAACACGGAAGTCGTCGCTGCTGGCGTCTTGGCAGTCGCGGGCAATGGCACGCACGGTCTTGTCGTGGGTGACCTCGGCCATGATGACCGGCACTTCGCCATCGGAACGTGCCTGCAGGGTGAGACTGCCTTCGAACTTGATGGTAGAGCCGAGCAGTATGGCGGCAGCGGCAAATTCACCTAGAAGCGATTCGACCACGGCGGGGTAGTTGTGGTTACCCAGAATCTCTTGCAGTGATTGCTCGAGGGAGACAATCTCACCGCGTATGTCGGTATCGGCGAAGATGAAGCGCTGGGAAAAATCAGTCATAACACACCACAAAGAAATCATTGAGAGGTCGCAGCGGTAGGCAATGAGCCGGCCGCATAGGGAATAATAGCCAGATTGGGGCGCCGCGCCGATTTACAACCCCTGTGGGGCGTGATGCCGCGCTGATTGGCGTTAGGGGTGCCCGTCCCACTGGCAGAAATTGCGCAACAGTTGCAGGCCGGCGTCGTGACTCTTCTCCGGGTGGAACTGTACGGCAAAGAGGTTGCCAGCGCTGATGGCGACGGTGAAGTCAAAGCCGTAGTCACTGTGGCCGGCGATCTGTGCGGGGTTGGCGGCATCGACGTAGTAGCTATGGACAAAATAGAAGTAGCTATGATCGGGGATGCCGGCCCACAGCGGGTGAGGCATCTGGGCGACACGGTTCCAGCCCATGTGCGGTACCTTTAATTTGTCACCTGCCGCGCTGCGATGCGGGTTGCCGAAGAAGCGTACGTTGCCGTCGAGCAGGCCTAAGCAGTCGACGCCGTCATTCTCCTCGCTATGCTTGAGCAGTGCTTGCATGCCGACACAGATCGCCAATACTGGCTTACCTGCATCGATCGCCTGTTGCACTACCTTGTCGACACCGCGGCCGCGGATCTCCGCCATGCAGTCGCGGATGGCGCCGACGCCGGGAAAGACGACGCGGTCGGCCCTCGCAATGACCTCGGCGTCACCGGTGACCACCACGGTAGCGTTATCGGCGACGTGTTCGAGGGCTTTTGCTGCCGAATGTAGATTGCCCATGCCGTAGTCGATAACGGCGATGGTTTGTTTGTTGTTAGCCGATGTAGTCACCGCTATACCTCTTAATCAATCGAATAGCGCTAGCACTTTGCACGTCGTGCTAGAGCTTGGCGCATTGTCTGCCTATGCTTAGTGAGCTCGCTAGAGCGAGCCTTTGGTCGACGGCATGATACCGGCCATGCGTGGGTCGGCAGTCAGTGCCATGCGCAGCGCGCGGCCGAAGGCCTTGAAGATCGTCTCGGCCTGATGGTGGGCGTTCTTGCCGCGAATGTTGTCAATGTGCAGGGTCACGCCGGCGTGGTTGACGAAGCCGTGGAAAAACTCATCGAACAACTGAGTGTCGAGCTTGCCGATGCTGCCTCGGGTATAGTCGCACTTGTGAATTAAACCAGGGCGACCGGAGAAGTCGATGACGACACGGGATAGTGCCTCGTCAAGGGGGACATAGGCATGGCCGTAACGATTGATCCCCTTCTTGTCGCCAACCGCTTTGGCGAAGGCTTGACCAAGGGTGATGCCGATGTCTTCGACGGTGTGATGGTCGTCGATATGATGGTCGCCGACCGCGTGAATATCGAGGTCGATCATGCCGTGGCGGGCGATTTGGTCCATCATGTGCTCGAGAAAAGGCACGCCAGTATCGAACTTAGCGGTGCCGTTGCCATCGAGGTCGATGCTGACGGTAATTTGGGTCTCCAGGGTGTTGCGAGTCACGCTGGCTTGGCGGTTGGCCATGGTTACGCTCCGTTATCTCTTATTCAAACGATAATTTTCAGCGGCTTAGAGTACTATGGAGCACTCAAGGCAATAAGAATGCCTATTATATGATAAACCCGCTGCTAATTCAGTGGGAAAGTCTTGCACAATCTGTGTAGCGTGTTCGAAGGTGTAATATTAATGAAAACAACAGTCGAGGGAAGATGATGAAGCGTGTATTGCTAATAGTCGGGGCGGTGCTGGTCGTGATGGTCGTGGCGGTGTGGGTGTTGCTGCTGCTCGTGGTCGACGAGGACCGGGTAAAAAGTGAGTTGCAACGCATCGTGGCTGAACAGACTCGAGGTGAGCTGACTATCGATGGTCAGTTGGCGCTGCACTTCTTTCCCCGCTTATCGATCGAGGTGGCCGGCCTCAGCTATCAGCTTCCCGAGGATGAACAGCCTCTCGCTAAACTGGATTCATTGCAGTTGGGCTTGGCGGTGATGCCACTACTCTCCGCCCGGGTTGAGGTGGACGATGCTAGCTTGCAGGGGCTGAAGTTGGCTCTCGTGCGCGACAAGAATGGTCGAGGTAATTGGCAGCGGGTGATGAAGAGTGCAACGCTATCGTCTGATGGGCAAGCGCAGAGTGGTGATGCGGACCCTGTTAATAAAGATGCTAATGTGACTGAGGGTGAGGCGAAAGGTGAGGCGAGTGGGGCGTTTGCGCTGCAGATTGCCAATATCGATGTCGCTGAGACCGCTATTCACTACAGGGATCTGCATGCGGCCAGCGAGATACAGCTAGACGGTTTTTATCTGAAGGCCAGCGACGTCAACTTACAGGGTGAGAGCTTCCCTGTTGAGAGTGGCCTCGCGCTAGTCTTGACTGAGCCGGCGTTGAACACCCAGCTGACGGTGAAATCTACGCTCAGCGTCAAAGACAATAATCTGATCGAGTTGGATAACACGCACCTGCAGTTTATGGCAGACGGTGAGGCGGTCGCGAACAAGCAAGTTGAGGTGCGGGTCATTCTCGATAAAGTGCTTGCTGATCTAGCGGCTGAGACGGCAAGTGTTGGCCGCTGGCAGTTGCGTCTGAACGATATCGATATGGTCGGTGACTTGCAGGCGAGCCAGTGGGGTAGCGAGCTGCAGGTCGACGGCCGTATCGAGGTCAAGCCTTTCAATCTCGCCGATACACTCACGGCACTGGGTCAGACATTGCCAACGATGGCGTCAAAGCAGGCGTTACATAAGTTGGCTCTGGCGACGACGCTGAGCTTGCGTGGTGAAAAGATACGCCTACAGCCGCTGAAGCTCGAGCTTGACGAGTCGACGATGAGCGGTGTGTTGACGCTCAATAACAAGCGCAGTGGACGTATAGCGGCAAATCTGACGCTGGATAAGTTTAACCTCGATCACTATCTGCCACCGTCTGAGGCGGGGAAAGCGGCTAATGAGTCTGTGCCGCCAGCCGCGGCCGGCGGTGGCCAAGGCGTGACTGCAGCGAAGGAAGAGGCATTATTCCCACTGGAGACGTTGCGTGGCTTGGATGTCGATGTCAGCTTTGCTTTGCAAAAACTGATCGCCCACGGTCTTACGTTAGAGGATAGTAAGCTAAAACTGACTGCTTATCAGGGCTTATTGAGACTGGTGTCTTTCGATGCCAAGGCGTACAAAGGCAGTATTAAGGCCGATGCTACTCTGGATGTTAAAGGCAGTACGCCGAAGTTGGCACTACACAAAACAGTGCAGGGAGTTACTATCAATCCTATCGCCGTGATCTTGGCCGACACTGACTGGCTCTATGGTGCCCTCGACTTCAACCTGAGCCTGACCAGTAGTGGTAATAGTGTCACGGCACTGGAGCAGCGAGCCAAGGGCAGCGCGGGCTTCCGTCTACGCAAAGGTCGTGCCGAAGGCTTCAATATTGAGAAGACGGTCTGCCAGGGTATTTCATTGGTCAACAAGGAGAGTCTCAAGGGGGAGTGGCCGGCGCGGACAACGTTGAACGATGTGGTGGGTAAGCTGCGCATTGATGGCATGAAGCTAACCAATACTGAGCTCAGCGGCGGCTTGAAAAATATGCAGATTAAGGGCAAGGGAGTGGTGGATGTGGCGAAAGAAACCGTCGACTACGGCCTAGGTTTAAAAATCTCTGGCGATCAGGGCGCCGACGCCTGCCGCGTTAATGCCCGCTATCGTGATATTTACTGGCCGGTGCGTTGTGCGGGTAAGTTCAGTGATGAGCCGAGTAAGCTATGCGGCATCGATGAGAAGCAGATGGGTAAAATTATTGCGGATATGGCCACGCATGAAGTAAAGCGCAAGGCTGAAGAAGCGATTGGCGACGCCATCGATAAATGGTTCAAACGCTAGTCTAGAGTCTGTTGTTAGGAGTGCGTACAATAGTCGCGCTGACAGCGATGTCGGCGTGACTAACGACTGGCGTTGGCGTGCTGCGTCGGCCCGCATACCTGCAGTGAAGACCTTTTATGTCGAGTTCTCCCTCCCCCTATCCGTTGCATGATGCCGATCAATTCGCGCAGCAAGTGTTGTCATGGTATGACGACTACGGCCGCAAAGATTTGCCCTGGCAGCGGCAGATTACCCCCTATCGTGTGTGGCTTTCCGAGATCATGCTACAGCAGACCCAGGTCGCGACGGTGATCGGCTACTTTACGCGCTTCATCGAACAGTTACCGACGGTGCAGGCGTTGGCGGCCGCCCATGAGGATCAAGTCTTGGCCCTCTGGGCGGGGCTTGGTTATTACGCGCGAGCGCGCAACCTGCATCGGGCGGCGAAGCAGGTGGTCGAACAGTTTGCCGGCAGTTTCCCTGAGACTGTCGACGAGCTTGAGGCGCTGCCGGGTATCGGGCGCTCGACGGCGGGGGCAATAGTCTCTATTGCCTATGGTAAGCGGGCGGCGATCCTCGATGGCAACGTCAAGCGCGTGCTGGCACGCTACCACTGCGTCGAGGGCTGGCCGGGCAAGACGGCGGTGCATCGTCAGCTGTGGCAGATCGCGGAGCACTACACCCCAGCTGAGCGCTCGCACGCCTATACCCAGGTGATGATGGATCTTGGGGCGACAGTCTGTACCCGATCGTCGCCCGATTGCCTTCGCTGTCCACTGCAACAAGGTTGCACTGCTTATGCCGAGGGCACGCAGGTGCAGTTTCCCGGTAAGAAGCCAAAGCGGCAGACGCCGGTCAAGCAAGCGCTGCTTCTTATTATCATCAACGCCCAGGGCGAGGTGTTGTTGCAGAAACGCCCACCGAGCGGCATTTGGGGGAGCCTATGGTGCCTGCCTCAGTGTAACGTTGATGATGCGGTGGAGACGTGGTGTGAGCACCAGCTCAACCTAGAGGTAGAGGTTGTCGAGCGGTGGTCACAGCGCCGGCATACTTTCAGTCACTACCACCTCGATTACATGCCATTATTATTACGTTCCTGCGGTGGGGCCGATGTGGTGGCGGAGCAGGCTTCGCAGTGGTACCCGATAGAGAAGCGAGAGCTAGGAGTGCCTGCACCAGTGGCGACACTATTGTCAGAGTTGGTTGCGAAGCAACGAGAATAGCCCTCACACGGTTCGCTAAATGAATGGGTGAGGTTATAATGCGCTATATACTCGATTTTGACCTTTTGGAGAGCGACCATGAGCCATACCGTACACTGCCGTAAATACGATCAAGAGTTAGAAGGTATGGCACGCCCCCCTTATCCAGGGCCGAAGGGGAAGAAGCTCTATGAAACGGTGTCAAAGAAGGCGTGGTTGGAGTGGGTGGGCTTACAGACTATGCTGATCAATGAGAAGCAGCTCAACGTCCTCGACCCCTCAACGAAGGTGTTTCTGGACGAACAGCTAGAGAAGTTTCTCAGTAATGAGGCTGTAGAGAAGATTGAAGGCTATGTGCCGCCGTCCGAATAATGACCGATTCGATGTTAATTTAATCAGTCGGAGAAAAAACTCGATAAATATGCCTTTCAGCGCTTGACTCCCTGCGCTGGTGGCGGTTTAATACGCCCCGTCTTCAAGACAAGCCCGGATAGCTCAGTCGGTAGAGCAGGGGATTGAAAATCCCCGTGTCGGCAGTTCGATTCTGTCTCCGGGCACCATATTTGAAAAGCCGTTATCGTTTACGATAACGGCTTTTTTCGTTTCTGCGGTAATTAACTCCTCTATGAATCGTTGCGAGCTGATATTGAGGCAGTGGAATCGCTGTGTGGAAAGACTTCCCCCCTTATGGTCTAAAAGGCGCCTCTTGCTCTTCTCTGTGCGTAGTGAGCTTACTTTAAGGGCCGATATGCATGCCTAACTGATGTGGCAGTGGTCAGTCGGTGTAACAGCCTACCCTGAATCATAATATGTCCCGCTAGTCATTTATATGCTTGTGATAATGTCTGGTATTTTATCTGTTGAGCTTTTTTCTAGCAGTTGTCTGCATTGAGAGAGTATCCATCAATGTTTTTGTTTGTTTCTCGGTATGTGTTTTTTATGTACTAACTATAGGCAAAAAATTTATTTATTTTGCAGTGCTCTACTTTGGGACTGGCCGCCTGTTGCTAGTAAGCGACAATGAGCTTTCAGGCAATAAGTTTTGTGCGTAAAAAATTCTACGAATTAACCAATGCATTGCCTCTCTTTTGATGTTGCTGGGTGAATGCCGGTCATGCCATAAATAAAGAGGGTGTAAGACATTGGCTTAAGTCGTCATGTTTTTACGGCAACGCATGATGAGGTTGAGGCTTTTTATCGAGAAAGTCTATGTTGGATAATAGCGGTGTAATCGCTGTTAATAATCGACTAAGGCTATGGCAGCTATTGTTAGTAACCTAGTAAAGCTAAAAGTTCTAGCGATTATATTGTGGTGCTGATAGGTTTGTTTTGGCTTATCTTTTTATTAGACGGAACAGTAGAGTAGATAACGGTAAGTGTAGATGTGCTATATCCGGTAAAATATAAGAATTATACAGGGTGTTTGCTGATCGTTTTCGCTAGTTTATAGCAGTTTTAATGCGCGACCAAAATTAGAAATATACTTCGACGCATTTGAACAACGATAAATTGTGGGCTCGCCAAGCTGGCGAAGAGAAAATGAAACAAGTAACACCTTACCTATTGAGTAAGCTGTTAGTAGGAGCGATTGTCGATGACAATAGATGTTGAGATGGGGGAGCAGTCTTCATTGGCTGCGGCGGTGAGCGACAGCGAGCTTAGTAGTTACAATCAACTCGTTTATACACTCTATGACTCTGCCTCCTCGGACAAAGGCTTTACACCTTTTCTTGCAGCCTGCTGTGAAACCCTCAATGCCCGCACGGCAGGTCTCTTTGCTATCGATATAGCAACTCGCAAAGGGCGAATTGGCTGGGCTAGTGGCTACCCGGAAGGATTGTTGCAACAGTTGATTAAATCGGGCGCAACCGAAGATGATGAGTCTGTGTTGCGCGCACTCAGCTTGCCGCTTGGTGCTGTTTATAGCTTCTCCGATGGTGATGATGATTATGATATTTATTCGGAGCTGTCACCGATATCACAAGAAAGTGCCAAGACAATTGATATGAGTGATAATGCGGGCGTCACCTTTGAGTTGAGGTTAGGTGAGCGCTTTATTTTGATGTTTAATCGTAGCCGTGATCAGGGGGTGTTTAAAAGCGAAGATTTAAATATTATCAGCTTGCTGGCGGGACATGTTGAGCATGCAGTCATGTTGTATGAAGGGATTTATAGTCAGAAAGCTCTTAACAAAGGGCTTGGCTCAGCATTGGATGTGGTTCAGCAACCCATTATGCTTTTTTCGGCGAGCGGCTCTTTAGCAAGTGTCAGCGATGAGATGGAGAAATTAAATCAACAATATAATTTGTTCACTGTCGGCGACAGCGGTATCGTTTTTAACGACGATAAGCTAAACGAGGATTTTCATCGGTCGATATTAGTATTTCTTCTCGATTCTAAATGCCGACAGTTACAGCGGCAGCATATTTTCATTCCAACAGCATCAGAGCCGCTACGGTTAACTTTTCGTGCGTTATTATCCAAGGAAGAGCAGTTTACCGGCCTGATAGTCGAGGCGAAAGACAGTAATGCAATAGAGTACCCAAGCCGAAGCTCAATAAGAGCCATTATTGACGCTACCGAATCAGAGGCAAAGGTCGTTGAGAGGTTGATTCGCTGTGATGATATTAAGTCTTCGGCGAAAATTTTACAGTTAACTGAAAATACGGTGCGAAGCTATATTAAGTCGGTGATGGCGAAGAACGGTTTTAAACGACAGATTGAAATGATTTCTTTGATCATTAAAAGTACCGCTTAGTTTGATTTTGTTTTTTAGCTAATAGAATGATGTTGTTTTTTTGAAAATAAAAAATAGCTTTTCTATTTTTTTTGTTGTGCTTGCCCGTTAAAGGTAGGGGAGTACATGTTGTACGTTGCTAGGGGCTCTACTTTGTTGCTTCTGTACCTTGCTGCAGTGGGATTCATTAATAGCTAAATTGAAAGTTGGTAAACCCTTAATAGCCTCTAAATTAATGCGGGACTTAGCTCCACATAACGAGTACCGCGGCAATAGCGATAAGCAAGAGGGCTAGGATGTCGCGTCGTTGTAGTTGCTGCCTTAGCCAGAAGGTGGCGATTAACAGAGTAAAGAAGACCTCAACTTGGCCAAGTGTTTTGACGTAGGGCACGGCCTGCAGCGACATCGCGCTAAACCAGCCGATTGAGCCAAGGCAGCTACTGCTACTCGTTAACAGCGTGAGTTTTGGGCGGGCCAGTAGTGCATGTAGTGTGTTGCTGTCAACGCTTAACAGGTAGCCAAGTAGTACGAGTGTTTGTAGGCTGATTACTAACAATAGCGTCCAAGCCGCACGGTACTGGAATGGTAAGTTGATGGTGAGGCTGGCCTCGCGTACCCAGAGCGAAGTCAGTGCGAAGCCGCCGCCACAGAGTAGGCCGATGGCCATCGTTTTCAGCGAGACAGTTTGTAGCCCCTGACGGCTACTCATGAGAAAGACGGCGATGGCACCGACGGTGATACCAAGCCAGCCGAGCGACGAAAGCTTTGTGCCGAAAAACAACACGCCTAGCACGGCGGCGACAATCGCCTCACTTTTTGCTAAGCCAACGCCAACGGCAAAGTTTTTCAGTTTGAACAGTTGCACCATCAGTAACGTCGCGAAAATTTGCATCGTGGCAGCGGCGATGACATAGAAGTAGAACGGGGTGCTGAATTGCGGCAACGCGACCGGTTGCCACAGGTAAAGCATACAGAGATAGAGGGCTGCGATAGGGCTGGCCCAGAGAAAGCGAGCGAGAGTGACACCGGCGCTATTGACCTCTCGGCTGAGCTGGCTCTGAAAGGCATTGCGCCACGCCTGCATGGCGGCGGCAAAGAGGGTAAAGAGGATCCACATATAAATGCTACGCTAAGTGACTGCTTCTGTTTGGGCGCCGATTCTAACGTGTGTTAGTGACATAGGCGAGCTCTCAACCGTTTCGGGAACTGTGAGTCTATTTACCTGTCAAAATCATAGTCAGTGTAAATAGTCGGTGTAAATAGTCACAATAGTGGTAAAGGTAATGTTAAGGCGTTTAAAAGAGGCAAAGGTTTGGCGAGCGGTGGTACAAACGGTGTTGCTGGTCAGCGTCGTTGGCTTTGCCGTGTCTCTTTATCAGCAGCGAGACATGATTGCGGGGCCGGTGCCAAATATAGAGACGGTGTTGGTTTCTGGTGAGCTGTTTGATCTCGGTGACGCGCTAGCCGACGGCCCGGTCTTGATCTACTTTTGGGGAAGTTGGTGCCCAATCTGTGCCATCGTGTCACCAGCGGTGAGTGAGCTGTCAAAGGAGCATAATGTGCTTAGTGTGGCTTTATCTTCGGGCAGCGATGCGGAGATTGCCGCCTATCAGGAACAGCACCATTATCGTTTTGCAACATTAAATGATCAGCAAGGGTTATACGGTGAGCGCTGGGGAGTGGTAGTGACGCCGAGTTTCTTTATTGTCAATCAGCGTGGCGAGATTAGCTATGTGAGTAGCGGGCCAACCTCGCGTTGGGGGCTGCAGTTACGTCTGTGGCTGGCAAGCCTAGAGCGTTGAACGTAGGGCTACCAGAGCTTGCTCGGTGTCCTATTGATATCACGAAAGAGTTGTCGACGGCTATGCAGCATTTCTGTGTAGGTTTGCACTAGCCCGAAGTCGATACGGTTACTGGCGGTCTTCAGGGTCTCTAGCTTGCCATCGAGCTGCTCGATCTCACGCTGTAGTTGTTCCTCGAGGTGGCTGGTGTTGTTGAGGTGAAGGTGGAGTAGGGCGCGCCTGCGAGCGTCGCGACGGCGGCTGGCATTATTACGCACGATATGCATTTTCGGAATCATAAGACATCCCTGTTGGTTGAACGAGTAGCCGTTGTCCTCAGTCCAAAATCCCCAATCCTTGCGAGTGTTTGGCACGGCCTGTTAGCAGTAAGCGTAGTTCAACGAGGGCGATTTGTAGAGCAGGCGAGGAAATTAACCGTTCGTTTCTGTCTAGACGTTACCCGTCTAACGCTATCGTGATGTCTTTTTGGCGGCCAGATGGTGGCTCAGTAAGGTAAGCCCGGCCATTGCGTAAGCCTCGATGAAGCGGGCGTCGAGTACTAGCTCGCTGAGCTTACTAAGTGGCCACTCAATGACCTCGAGGGGCTCCGGCTCGTCGCCTTCCAGTCGGCTGGGGTAGAGACCGCGAGCGACGACGAAGTGAATTTTGTTACCCATATACGACGGCGAAAGCGCTAGTTGTTTAACTAGGCGTAACTCGGTGGCGGCGTAGCCTGCCTCTTCTTGTAGCTCGCGCAGTGCCGCGTCGAGTATTTCTTCACCACTGTCGATGGCACCCTTGGGAAAAGAGAGGTGATATTGATCGATGCCCGCCCCATATTCCTTAATGAGAATCAGCGTGTCGTCGTCGCGTATTGGCAGCACCATGACGGCGCGATCGTGACCGGGATTTAGACGCTCGTAGTCACGTTTGGCGCCATTGCTGAACTCGAGTGACAGGGCCTCGACGTGGAATAGTTGGCTGTGCGTTAGCCATTGTTGTTGGACGATGCGTGGATATTTCATGATGTTCCGCGTGTACTTGGGAGGGGATAGTCTATCAGCCGGATAGTGTTCGATGACAGCACTGCTGGCGTGGCGCTTAATTTATCATGTGGCCACGTGCTAGAATGGCGTAGATGGGTAGCAATATTGGCATCGCGGGACACGAATGTAGTGGAGAGCAGAAAATGAATTGGCGTGATATTGACACCGTCTTGCTGGATATGGACGGTACCTTACTGGATCTGCACTTCGATAACTTCTTCTGGTTACACCACCTACCGCGGCGCTACAGCGAGATCAACGATATCTCCATTGAGTTAGCGAGTCAGCGGCTCAACGATCGCTATGAAGAGATTAGGGGCAGCCTCGATTGGTATTGTCTCGATTACTGGCGTGAGCAGCTACAGCTCGATATTGTGGCGCTTAAGCGGGAGATTTTTCATCTTATCGCGGTTCGCCCCCACGTTGAGGCGTTCCTTGCAGCGCTGCAGACGCAGGGCAAACAGGTGATCCTGGTGACCAACGCGCATCGTGATAGTCTCGAGTTGAAGATGGAGAAGATCGACCTAAGGCCTTGGTTTAATGCGCTGGTGGTCTCTCACGACTATCGTCAGCCCAAGGAGTCACAGGCGTTCTGGCAGCAGCTGCAGGCCGAGCATAGCTTTGACGCTGAGCGCACGTTGTTTGTCGATGATACCGAGGCCATCCTCGCCAGTGCCGAGCGCTTTGGTATCGGTCACTTATTGACCTTGAGTCAACCTGACAGCCAAGCAGCGTTGCGCCAGGGGCTGCGTTATCCACAGATTCACCATTTTGATGAGATTATGCCGGTGCTGCCGGCGTCGACAGCGAGATAATATGACAACCGAGAACAAGAAGGTCCGCCTCGACAAATGGTTGTGGGCGGCACGCTTTTTCAAGACACGTTCCATTGCCAAGCAGGCCATCGATGGCGGTAAGGTGCACTTCGATGGGGCTCGCTGCAAGGTGAGTAAGGAGGTGGTGATTGGGGCTAAGCTGACTATTCGCCAAGGTAGCGAGGAGAAGACAGTGCTGATTAAGCAGCTGTCGGATCAACGCCGGGGCTACGAGGTCGCCAAAGAGCTCTACGAGGAACTGCCGGAAAGCATTGCCAAGCGTGAACAGACGGCGGCACAACGACGCGCCGAGTTTGCCGGGCAGCTACACAGCGAGCGCAGACCGAGTAAGCGCGATCGTCGCCGCATCACCACCTTCAAGGATGCGATGAACCAAGAGGTAGAGTAGCTGTAGGGCTGCTGGTCTGGGTAAGCTCCAGCCGCTCTGCTAGAATAAGCGCCCCCGCGGCGAACATGGTCTTGCGTGCCGGGGCTGTGTCGCCTCTTTCCCGTAAATTAGAATAATTGAGATGTTGGTATGAGCCTAGCTAAGCGTATTATCCCCTGTTTGGACGTCGATAAAGGTCGCGTGGTGAAGGGGGTCAAATTCCTCGATATTCGCGATGCCGGTGATCCGGTTGAAATCGCTAAACGCTATGATCAGCAGGGCGCCGACGAGATCACCTTCCTCGATATTACCGCCAGCTCAGAGGGGCGCGACACCACCGTGCATACCGTTGAGAAAATGGCCAGCGAGGTATTTATCCCGTTGACGGTCGGCGGTGGTATTCGCCGCTGCGATGATATTCGTTTGATGCTCAATGCGGGTGCTGACAAGGTGGGGATCAACACGGCGGCGATCTTTAACCCGGACTTCGTCAAGGAGGCGGCCAACCGTTTTGGCTCGCAGTGCATCGTCGTGGCGATTGATGCCAAGCAGGTTAGCCTACCGGGCGAGGTGCCTCGCTGGGAGATTTTTACCCATGGCGGACGCAAGCCGACCGGCATCGATGCCGTCGAGTGGGGCGTGAAGATGGCCGAGTATGGCGCCGGTGAAATCCTGCTGACCAGTATGGATCAGGACGGCATGAAGAATGGTTTCGATCTCGGGGTTACCCGAGCGATTAGTGATGCGACGAGCATCCCGATCATTGCCTCTGGCGGCGTCGGTAATCTACAGCACTTGGTCGACGGAGTTGTCGAAGGCCGAGCCGACGCGGTGTTGGCGGCGAGTATCTTCCACTTTGGTGAGTATACCGTGCCCGAGGCCAAGCGCTACATGCGTGAGCGAGGCGTCGACGTCCGCTTATAATTCGCCAGCGGCGATGTGATGTGGTGGTGTGAGCGACGCCTTGGCGGCCTCTTCGGCTTGCTCCGCGCGCTGCCAGGCAGCGTGAGGGAACAGCTGCGACGGAGTGATCAGCTGGTATTCTTCGCTGTCGAGCAGCGGCAGCTGGCGCTCTAAAAAGGCTAGCGTCTCGGGGTAAGGGTGGCCGATAGCTACGGCCATGCCGTCGCGCTTGGCGAACTGTAGCCAGCGCTGAAATTGCTTGGCAATGGCCTGTTCGTCGGTGTTGTTGTCGAGAAAGACTTTTCGCTCAAGATTAGGCAGGCTGAGCTCTCTGGCGCGTTCGGCGGCGACGGTGTTGGCATGGGTGCGGCTGTCGACAAAATAGAGTTGCTGGCTGCGCAGCTCAGTCATCACGCTCAACATGGCGTCAGCGTCGGCGGTGAGGGCGCTGCCCATATGATTGTTGACGCCGCTGACAAAGGGTACGGAGGCGATGTCGTCGCGCAACACTGCAATCAGTTGCTCGTGGCTCATGGTTGAGGTCATCGCGCCGGGTCCAAGCGGTGTGTCGTGTAAGCTGCTCATCGGCGCATGCAAGATGATCTCTTTACCGGTAGCGTGAGCGTTTTTGGCTAGGCGCGCAGTGTTGGCGAGCTGCGGTAGGATGGCTACCGTCAGGCTGCCGGGTAGCTCGATGGCGCGCTGGCTGAGCGGATAGTTGTTGCCAAGATCGTCGATGATGAGTACTAGTCGTGCCGGTTCGACAGCGAAGGCTGTTGTGCCGCAACAGAGTACTAGCAGTAATAGTGAGAGCTTGAGGCGCCTGTTTGACGCTCCTCGGCGCGACGCATGCACCGAGGGAAGTCCGTCCATCATAGGGCTTAGCCGCGCTGGGTGTGTAGGATATTAACACCCTTGAGCAGGTTGAGCGCCTCGTACAATTGGTTGTCGTCTTTGACTAATGAGCTAGAGTCTCGTGCTGCGCGGTCGCGGCCATTGTTCTCGTCGCCACCGTTGCCGTTGTCGAGGTGGCCGCTGAGATCGGCTTCGGTGAGACGGCGAGCGCTCTCAAAAGTCTCGATTTTAGCGCGTTTGACCTCGATATCGGGGCTGATACCCTGAGCTTGGATCGAGCGCCCTTTTGGCGTGTAGTAAAGTGCGGTGGTGAGTTTGATAGCGGTATCTTCGTTGAGTGGCACGACGGTTTGTACAGATCCCTTGCCGAAGCTATCGGTGCCCATGATGACGGCTCGGCCGTGATCCTGCAGGGCACCAGAGACGATTTCAGAGGCCGAGGCGGAGCCGCCGTTGATTAGCACGACGATTGGCGCACCCTCGAGGATGTCGCCCTTGGTGGCACTGTAGCGAGCGTCGCTATTCTTTAGGCGGCCCTTGGTGTAGACGATGAGCCCCTGGTCAACGAAGTTATCGACCACCTTGACCGAGGCTTGCAGGACGCCACCGGGGTTGTTGCGTAGGTCGATGACTAGCCCCTTCAGAGGGGCCTTATTCTGTTTGATTAACTTTTTGACTTCGTCGTAGCTGTTCTCGCCGGTCTCGCCCTGAAACTGAGCGATGCGCAGATAGCCGTAACCGGGCTCGAGCATCTTGCTACGCACGGCGGTGACCTTGATGATGTCGCGGGTCAGGGTTAGGTCGAAGGGTTGTGGTTGGCCCTCGCGTACGATGGTCAGAGTGACTTTGCTGCCCTTGTCGCCGCGCATCAACTTGACGGCTTCTTCGAGGCTGATGTCTCTAACGGCCTTATCACCGAGCTGAATGATCAGGTCGCCACTTTCTAGGCCTGCTTCGGAGGCGGGGGTGTCGTCGATGGGTGAGATGACTTTGATGTAGCCGTTTTCCATCCCCACTTCTAGGCCGAGGCCGCCAAACTCACCGCTAGTGCTCTCTTTAAGGTCGTCGAAGGTACTCGCGTCGAGGTAGGCGGAGTGGGGATCGAGTCCACTGAGCATACCCTTGACGGCGTTTTTCAACAGCGTCTTGTCGTCGACTTCGTCGACGTAGGCGACGCGGATTTGATTGAACACATCGGTGAAGATACGCAGCTCCTCAAGGGGGAGTTGAGCGTGTGCCGTGCTGTCAGAGGCGCTGTCTTGGGCGTTGGCGATGCCGCTGCCAACGAGTAGTAGGCCGAGGCTAATGCCTTTGAGTAGCGGGGTGAAGCGTGGCATGAATAACTCTCCGATGGGGGTGATAACCGCGTTAATGCGCTCGACGGTGTCGGTGTAAGGCGCTGGTGTCTATGGTCAGTGTGTTCTAGCTATACTCTAATGTGCAAGTTAGCTGCTTGTCATCTGTTTCTTGTACGCTCACTTACACCATCTTTTCGGGTCGCTGGGTTTGCCGTTGTGACGAACCTCAAAATACAGTGCGGCGCGCTTTTGTCCGCCCGAGCTGCCGACGGTGGCGATAGTTTCGCCACTCTGGATCCAGTCGCCGGCGGAAGGGTAGACCGCCTGGTTATGGGCGTAGAGGCTGAGATAGCCATCACCGTGGTCGAGAATAACTAACATGCCGAGGCCGCGAAACCAGTCGGAGAACACCACCCGTCCGCGGTGTATAGCCTTGACCTTGCTCCCCGCGGCGGCGGCAATATTGACGCCCTGCCAGCGGATGCCGGTATCGTTGCGCTTGCCGCCGAAAGCATTGAGTAGTTTACCCTTGGCCGGCCAGGCCATCTTGCCACGCCGTTTGGCGAAGGGGATGTAGTCCTTGGGCATCTCGATGTTGTCGATATTTTCGGCGACGGCGTTGAGTAGCTTCTCGAGTTGCTGCTGTTGTTGTCGTAGCTGTTTGTCTCTGTCGACGATGCTCTTGTCGATCTTGGCGAGGGTTTGGCGGCGGCTGAGTTGCTGCCGTTTTAGGCTTTGTCGCTGTAGGTCGAGCTTGTTCTTACTCAGCACTAAGTAGTTGAGGCTCTGCTCGATGTCGGGCTCGATCTGGTCGAGCCGATTGATGGTGTGGTTGTAGTTTTCAACTTGGGCGATATTGGCGCGATTAAGGTAGTCGTAATAGACCATCATGCGGGCGAGCTTCGCCGGGTCTTCTTGGTTTAGTAGCACCTTGATTTTCTGCTGTCGGCCAGTCTGGTAGGCACGGGTCAGCTGTTCTTTGACCGCTTGTTGTTGTCCTTTTTTCGCTTCGTCGAGGGTCTTGCGCTCCTGATGAAGTTGCTCAAGCTTGTTGTTTTCTTCGTCCAGCTCACCCTTGATATTGCGAATTTTTCGTTGGATATTGCTGATTTCTTGCTCGGAGTGTTGCAGCTTTTTACTCAGGCTGCCGCGCTCGCCACGGAAGTTTTTCAGCATCTGTTGCAGCTTTTTGATCTCTGACTTAACGCTGCCGATATCGTCCTCTGCCTGGGCGCCGAGCGGGGCGAGGCCAAGGCTCAGGCTGAGGAGAATAATGGGCCATAGCCTTTGCTTCATCGTGCGATCACTCTGGCAACAGGGCAAGCGAGACGCCGCTCATTTCTGCGGGTTGCTCGAGCCCCATCAGCGCCAGCAGGGTGGGAGCGACGTCGCAGAGCCGGCCGCCGCTCTGTAGTTGAACAGGTTTAGGGCCAACGTAGATGAAGGGAACTAGCTCGGTGGTGTGCTGGGTATGGAGTTGTCCGCTGTCGGCGTCGAACATCTGCTCGCAGTTGCCGTGATCGGCGGTAATCAAACACTGACCGCCGACACGCTCGATGGCCTCAGTGACGGCCTTGACGCTGGCATCGATGGTCTCTGCGGCCTTGATTGCGGCCTCGAAGACACCAGTGTGGCCAACCATGTCACCGTTGGCGTAGTTGCAGATGATGACGTCGTATGCCCCGCCCTCGATGGCGGCCACGAGCTGCTCGGTGACCTCCGGTGCGCTCATCTCTGGCTTCAGGTCGTAGGTGGCGACATCGGGGGAATTGATCAGGGTGCGGGTCTCTCCGTCAAACTCTGCCTCGCGGCCACCACTGAAGAAGAAGGTGACGTGAGCGTATTTTTCGGTTTCGGCGATGCGCAGTTGGGTTTTGTTTTGTTGAGCGAGGTAGTCGCCGAGCACGTTATCGAGTGACTGTGGTGGAAAGGCACAGTGGGCGGCAATGCTATCGGCGTATTCGGTGAGCATGACGAAGTCGGCGAGGGCCGGCGCTTGACGGCGTGTGAAGCCATCGAACTCGCGGTCGACGAAGGCGCGGCTCAGTTCGCGAGCGCGATCGGCGCGGAAGTTCATGAAGATGACGCTATCGCCATCGGTAATGGCGGCGCATTCTTGGCCTTCGGCGCGGATGACGCTGGCGCTGACAAACTCGTCGTTCTCGTCGCGTAGGTAGGCGGCTTGCAGGCCGTCGAGGCTGTCGGCGTAACTGAACTTCGCCTCCCCTTCGGTGAGTAGGCGATAGGCCTGTTCAATACGGTCCCAACGATTGTCACGGTCCATAGCAAAGTAGCGACCGATGATTGAGGCGGTACGGCCACAGTTTAGCTCGTCAAACAGCTTGTCGATGCTGGCGAGTGGTTGCTCGGCACTGCGTGGAGGAGTGTCTCGACCATCGAGGAAGGCATGCAGGTAGACTCGTTTGGCGCCGCGCTGAGCGGCTAGCTTGATCATTGCCTGAATGTGTCGTTCGTGACTGTGTACGCCGCCGCTGGATAGCAAACCCATCAGGTGCACGGCACCGCCACTTGCGATGGCGCTGTCGACGGCGTTGACTAGGGCCGTGTTGTCATTGAACTCGCCGCTGTCGATGGCGTGGTCGATCTTACTGATATTCTGGTGGACGATGCGGCCGGCACCGAGGCTCATGTGACCGACTTCAGAGTTACCCATCTGGCCCGCAGGCAGTCCGACATCGGCGCCGGAGGCAGAGATTAGGCTGTGTGGGCGTGTCGCGACTAGCTGATCCCAGTACGGGGTGTTGGCGTGCGCGATGGCGTTATGGTCGCTGGCTTCGCGGTGTCCCCAGCCGTCGAGGATGATGAGGGCTATTGGTGTCTTCTTACTGTTGGTCATAACGGATTCACTGTTATCGAAGTCGTTGATGAATGTCGCTGCCGATTACTTGAAGCACTTTATACTAGGCTGACGGTTGCTTCGTCAGCGGGTGCCCTGGCAATTTGATGGTCTATTTGCCGATGATTCTACCTGTTTGCCGAGTGGCTGGCTATTGCGGGTAGCGCTATTGGTCGTCGTGCAATTGGCCACTATTGATTAATAGATAGGTTGCGATAAACAGGCTGTGTATAATGCCGTTCAAAATTTTATCTGCGATCAGCCTCGCGCTGGTCGCTCACCACCGTTAGGAAGGTCGAAATGGCTACAATATTTGAGTTTATTACCCAGCAGTGGATGTTGGTTAGCTTGCTGTTGGTATTGATTAGCGGCTATATGCTTCTCGAGTCACGTCGTGCGGGCGCGACCGTGTCGCCGCAACAATTATCACAGATGATTAACAAGCAGGACGGTTTGGTACTAGATGTGCGCGATAGTAAGGAATTTGGCGCAGGTCATATTGTCGATGCGGTCAATATTCCGGTGGCTAAGTTAAATGAGCGCATGGTGGAGTTGGAAAAGTACAAGAGTGTCCCCATCATTGTAGTAGATAAGCAGGGAACTGCCTCTAGCGCACCAGGAAAATCATTGAAAGCCGCTGGTTATCAACAGGTTTATCGCCTTTCAGGTGGTATGTTAGAGTGGACAGGGCAAAATTTACCGTTAGTTAAGGCATAGATTATGTCCGATGTTGTAATGTACACCAGCGCATACTGTCCCTATTGCCGTAGAGCGAAGGCGCTCTTCGATAGCAAGGGGGTGGCGGTTGAAGAAATTTTTGTTGACCGCAATCCAGAGCTTCGTCAGCAGATGATGGTGGCCTGTGGTAGAAATACTGTGCCGCAGATTTGGATTGGTGAGACTCACGTCGGTGGGTGCGATGATTTGTTGGATCTCGATCGTAACAATGGTTTAGATTCGCTACTAAATACAACCGTTTAAACGGTTAATAACATATAAGAGGGTACCATGGCAGAAGAAAACGCAGCAGCAGGACCAGAGGGTCAGCAGTTCGCACTACAGCGTATTTTTATTAAAGATCTATCTTTTGAGGCACCGCAGGGAGCAGCAGCCTTCAAGCAGCAGTGGCGCCCGCAGGTGAATCTTGATCTGAATACCCGTAATAGCAAGTTGGACGACGACAACTACGAAGTAGTGTTGACGCTGACTGTCACCGCTAAGCAAGACGACGAAACCGCTTTCTTGATTGAAGTACAGCAGGGCGGCATCTTCCTCTGTAAGGGGCTCGAAGGTGAGCAGCTGCACCAGGTATTGGGTAGCCTGTGCCCTAGTATCCTTTTCCCCTACGCTCGAGAGACTATCGACAGCCTCGTCGTTAAGGGGTCATTCCCTCCGCTGATGATTGCGCCGGTCAACTTCGAAGCGCTTTACCAGCAGGCTTTAGTGCAGCAAGATCAGAAGCCAAATTAAACCGAAAAGGTGATAGAAAACCTTGTGCCAGTAGGCACAAGGTTTTTTTTTGCGTGTATGATAGCGCTCTAACAGGCTGGCGAGTGATTGCCGGCAATGGTCAATAAGGATTGGGGCGATGAACAAGCTAGATGCGGATGTCATTATCATTGGTGCGGGGCCCTCTGGCGCCGTCGCAGCGGCAATTCTGTGTAGAGCTGGGCGCAATGTGCTGGTGTTAGAGAAAGAGAGCTTTCCGCGCTTCTCAATCGGCGAGAGCTTGTTGCCGCAGAGCATGGTCTATTTCGAAGAAGCAGGCATGCTAGATATCGTCAATGAGGCCGGCTTTCAGTTCAAGAACGGTGCTGCCTTTCGTTTTGGTGAGCAATATGCCGCCTTCGATTTTCGTGAGAAATTCACTGCCGGGCCGGGTACCACCTTTCAGGTGCAGCGCGCCGACTTTGATCAGTTGTTGGCCGATCGGGCGCAACAGCAGGGTGCAGATATACGTTATCGTCATGAGATCATCGGCGTCGATTTCAATGATCAGCGGGCGTCGGTTGCGTGCCTCGATGAAGCGGGTGTGGCGCAGACCTATACTGCACAGTTCGTGCTTGATGCCAGCGGCTTTGGGCGTGTGCTGCCACGCCTGCTCGAGCTCAATTCGCCCTCTGACTTTCCAGTACGACAGTCGTTGTTTACCCATATCGAAGACAATATAAGTTGTTCGAGCTACGACCGTGAGAAGATCCTGGTGACTATCCATCCTCGGCACCGTGATGTTTGGATCTGGTTGATCCCCTTCGCTAACGGACGCTGTTCAGTGGGAGCGGTGGCGACGCCGGAGCTACTCGCGAGCTACCCCGGTGAGCCCGAGCAGCAACTGCGCCAGCTGATCGCTGAGGATGCTCATTTATCGCAGCTACTGCAGCGTGCGCGCTTCGATACCGAGGTGAGAAAAATTGTTGGCTACTCGGCCAACGTAAAGAGCTTGCACGGTCAGCGTTTTGCCCTGCTGGGTAACGCCGGTGAGTTTCTCGATCCGGTGTTTTCCTCGGGAGTCACCGTCGCGGTGAAATCCGCGAGTATCGCGGCCAACTTGCTGCTGCGGCAGTTGGCGGGTGAGTCGGTTGATTGGCAGACTGAGTTTGCCGAGCCCTTGGGGCAGGGGGTGGATGTGTTTCGCACCTTTGTTACAAGGTGGTATACGCATGAGCTCCAGGATGTGATCTTCTATGCGGAACAGAACGATGAGATCAAGGGGATGATCTCATCAGTGTTAGCGGGCTATGTTTGGGATCCTGAAAACCCCTATGTCGCCAAGAGTGAGCGGCGGTTGAAAGTACTCGCGGAGATCTGTCGCCAATAGTTGCTGCCGTTCGTCGATATACAAACGGTCAGTAATTGACATAAAATGGCGGTTTCCCCCTTCTGGAAGCCGCTTACCACTATGCTGCATATCGCCCTGTTTGAGCCACAAATCGCCCCCAATACCGGTAATATTATGCGTCTGGCCGCAAATAATGGCTGTCGACTGCACCTGATTGAGCCTATGGGGTTTGACTTGGACGAGAAGAAGTTACGGCGTGCCGGGCTCGACTATCACGACATCGACAACACCACTATCTACCCCGATTACGCGAGCTTTGCCGCAGCGATGGCGGAGCGACGGATTATTGCCTGCACCACCAAGGGCACCTGTAGCTATACCTCGATAAGCTATCAAGATGAGGATGTGCTGCTATTCGGCGCGGAGACCCATGGCTTGTCGGAGGCAGTAATGGCTTCAATTGAGCCGCAGCGCCGCATCAAGATTCCGATGCAGCCTAATAATCGCAGCCTCAACCTCTCCAATGCCGTCGCCATCATCAGTTACGAGGCCTGGCGTCAGCTCGACTTCTGCGGTGCTGCCAGCTAGCTCTCGCCATCCTCTTGCTCGTCCATGCCCAGCTCCTTGATCTTGCGAGACAAGGTATTTCGCCCCCAGCCGAGCAGCAGGGCGGCGTCGCGGCGACGGCCGCTGGTGTGCTTGAGGGCGCTCTCGATCATGATCTGTTCGAAGATGGGCACGGCGGTGTCGAGCAGCTTGCTCTTGCCAATAGACAGCTCTTGCTCGGCCCAGTGGCGCAGGTCTTCCTGCCAGTTTGAAGATGGCTTCTCAGTTTCGCTGGCAACCAGTAGCTCCGGCGGCAGGTCGGTGATGTGCACCTCTCTGCTAGAGGCCATGACGGTGATCCAGCGACAGGTGTTCTCTAGCTGCCGGACGTTACCTGGCCAGGGGAGGTTGGCAAGATACTGCTCGGCTTCGGGGGTGAGTTGCTTGGTCTCTACTGCGAGCTCTTCCGCGGCACGGACGAAGAAGTGCTTGGCCAGGCGGGGAATATCTTCGCGGCGCTCTGCCAGCATCGGAATGTGGATGCGAATGACGTTGAGGCGGTGAAATAAATCCTCACGGAAGCTGTGCTCGGCGACTAGGCGCTCGAGGTTCTGATGGGTGGCAGCAATGATGCGTACATCTACCTTGACGGGGGTGTGGCCACCGACACGATAAAACTCGCCGTCGGCTAAGACACGCAGTAGCCTAGTCTGGGTTTCGGCGGGCATGTCACCGATCTCGTCGAGGAACAAGGTGCCGCCATTGGCCTGCTCGAAGCGGCCGCGGCGCAGCGATGCGGCGCCGGTGAAGGCCCCCTTCTCGTGGCCAAACAATTCGGACTCCATTAGGTCTTTGGGGATGGCGGCCATGTTCAGGGCGATGAAGGGGAGGTCTGCTCGCGGTGAATGACGGTGTAGCGCCTGCGCAACCAGCTCTTTACCGGTGCCGGAGCTGCCGTTGATGAGCACGGTGATGTTTGAGTGAGAGAGGCGGCCGATGGCGCGGAAGACCTCCTGCATGGCCGGTGCCTCGCCGATGATCTCGGTGTTGACGATCATCTCCTCTTCGACGACTTCGGTCTGCTGTTCGCGACTGTGCACGAGGGCTCGCTTAGTCATAGCGACGGTTTCGTCGATGTCGAAGGGCTTGGGGAGATACTCGAAGGCACCGCTCTGGTAAGAGGCGACGGCACTCTCGAGGTCAGAGTGCGCGGTGGTAATGATCACCGGTAGATTCGGGTAGGTTTGATGAATGCGCCCGAGTAGCTCGAGGCCATCGATGCCTGGCATGCGAATGTCGCTGATGATCACGTCAGGGCGCTCTTTCGGTAACTGGCGGCAGACGGCCTCGGCGCAATCGAAACTGGTGGTGTGGATGTCGGCTTGGTTAAGTGCCTTCTCCAAGACCCAGCGTATTGAGCGATCGTCGTCGACGACCCATACATTGCTTTGTGTGTTCATCTGATTGGCTCCAAGGGGATATAGAGTGAGAATTCCGTTCTTCCTGGCTTGCTCGTACACTCGATCAGGCCCTGATGCTGGCTGATAATCGACTGTGAAATTGAGAGCCCTAGGCCTGTTCCTTCGGCGCGCCCGGTAACCATGGGGAAGAATATTTGTTCGGCCAGTTCGGCAGGTATGCCGGGGCCATTATCAATGATATTGACTTTGCAGACTAAGCGATGACGCACGTTACGAATAGTGAACTGGCGGAGTATGCGGGTCTGTAGTTCGATGCGGCCACCGTCTTGCTCCTCCAGGACCTGCATGGCGTTACGGATAATATTCAGCATCGCTTGAATGAGCTGCTCTTTGTCGGCATAGAGTGCGGGGATGCTAGGGTCATAGTCACGCTGGAAGTTGATTGCACCATGGGTCTCTGCGTCGATGAGCGCGATGATGCGCTCGAGCACTTCATGGACGTTGGTCATCCCCGCTTGTGGCGGACGGTGTGGTCCCAGCAAACGGTCGACTAGGTTGCGTAGACGGTCGGCCTCCTCAATGATGATGGTGGTGTAGTCCTGTAGCTCGTCTTCGATGAGTTCCCTGGAGAGCAGCTGGGCGGCACCACGAAGGCCGCCGAGGGGATTCTTGATCTCGTGAGCGAGGCCGCGAATGAGTGTGCGACTATTTTGCTGTGAGGCTAGCAAGGTTTCCTCGCGAGCGATCTTCAGCAGTCGATCCATGCTCTGCATCTCGAGCAGCAGGCACTTCTTGTGGTCGATCTCGATCGGCGTGACACTGTAGTCGACGGTGATAGTGTTGTCGGTGGGCAATTTCAGGGTCGCGTGTCGTTTGGTGAAGGCGGTGCCTGAGTCGAGTGCGTCGATCAACGCCAGCTTGGAGTCGTGGTTTTCATGTACGAGCAAGCTGAAGTCGAGACCGATGAGGCGTTGACCGCCGATATCCAGCAACATCTTTGCCGAGGGGTTGAGGTAGGCGATGCGCAGCGACGCGTCGAGCAACATGATCGAGGTGGTCAGGTTGTCGAGAAGTTGACTGTGTAGATTGTTGCTTGGCGTCATTAGCGAACTCGTAATAGTAGCGGAAGCCATTGTAATCTAGTCTATAATGCTAGTAGTTTGATAGTTCTGCAAAAAGCGCACCAGTTCATCGAGCTGGCATATCAGCAGCGCTTATAGCGGTTGCTGTGCGCTTTCTGGTGCTGCGATGGTGCAGGGACTATCAGCATAACTAATAATGCACCATTATGGTGCCGAAGTAATGTGATGCTTTACTTAATCGTGCGTAATGCTGCCTAAAGTGTGAATGTGAGGCAAAAAAAATCCCAGCCGAGGCTGGGATTTTGCTTAGCGCGCTGTGCGCCTGCTCAATAAGCTAGTGCTTAGCAAGAGTAGTAAAGTTCGAACTCAACAGGGTGAGTGGTTGAATTCAGGCGCTCTACCTCTTCCATTTTCAGAGCAATATAGCCGTCGATCATGTCATCGTCCATGACGCCACCGGCCTTGAGGAAGCCGCGGTCGGCATCGAGAGCCTGTAGGGCTTGCTCGAGGCTTGAAGCCACGGTTGGGATCTCAGCTGCTTCTTCAGCGGGCAGGTCGTACAGATCCTTATCGGCTGCTTCACCGGGGTGGATCTTGTTCTGGATGCCGTCGAGGCCGGCCATTAGCATGGCTGTGAAGGCAAGGTAAGGGTTCGCTGATGGATCACCAAAGCGTACTTCGATGCGGCTTGCCTTAGGGCTCGGCACGAACGGGATACGAATAGAAGCTGAACGGTTACGCGCCGAGTAAGCCAGCATAACAGGGGCTTCGAAGCCTGGAACCAAGCGCTTGTAAGAGTTGGTTGAGGCGTTGGCGAAAGCGTTGATCGCGCGAGCGTGCTTGATGATGCCGCCAATGTAGAACAGCGCAGTCTCGCTGAGACCTGCATAGGCGTCGCCAGCCATGATGTTAACGCCATCTTTGGATAGCGACTGGTGTACGTGCATGCCGGAACCGTTATCGCCAACGAGTGGCTTAGGCATGAAGGTAGCAGTCTTGCCATAGGCGTGTGCGACGTTATGGACGGCATACTTGAGGATTTGTACCTCATCAGCCTTCTTGGTTAGGGTAGCGGGACCAACGCCAATTTCACACTGACCGGCAGTGGCCACTTCGTGGTGATGGATTTCTATTTCGAGACCCATGTCTTCCATCGCGTCACACATGGCGCCACGAAGGTCGTGCAGGCTGTCGACGGGAGGGACGGGGAAGTAACCACCTTTGACGGTAGGACGGTGACCCATGTTGCCGTCGGCGAACGACTTGTCGCTAGACCAAGCGGCTTCTTCAGCGTTGATCTGGTAGCTGGCGCCAGAGACGTCGGCGCTCCACTTGACGTCGTCGAAGACGAAGAATTCGGGTTCTGGACCGAAGAGGGCGCTATCGGCAATACCGGTAGAGCGCAGATATTCTTCGGCGCGATCGGCAACAGAACGAGGGTCGCGGTTGTAGCCCTGTCCTGTGGTAGGCTCGACGATGTTACAGAGGATGTTAACGGTGGCCGACTCGGTGAACGGGTCGATGTAGGAGGAGCTGTCGTCGGGCAACATGACCATGTCAGATTCGTTGATACCCTTCCAGCCTGAGATCGAAGAGCCATCGAACATCTTGCCGTCTTCGAAGAAGCCGTCTTTGCCAACTTCGCTGGCGGGGATGGTGACGTGCTGCTCTTTGCCTTTAAAATCGGTGAAGCGTAGATCGGCCCACTTAACGTCGTTATCAGCGATTAATTTTAGGGTACGTTCTGACATACGGATGTCCTCAATTTTCAAGTGTAAGGCAATAATGCCTATTATTTTTGGTCTTAAATAAATCCAGCTAGCGCTGTAGATTAGTCTTAATAAGGAAGTTAATGCAAAGCTTGTGCCAGGTAATGGTTTAGCTTGTAGGCATCATCTTCGGTAGAGCTAATGCACTTCGATGGTGAGTTGTTGCTGTAGTCAGCGCAAACCCTGCATCGATATGGTGCGAGCGTGCTCTTTTGTGGTGCGGCAACGCTATTTTCTTTGTGTACACATTAAGGATAAGCACACGGACAAGCAAGTGTTTTATAATGATGGGTAAGTTGCATTGCCCCGTTGGGGGGATTCAGAAACCTATGTCGGATCATCATGAAATTTATCGTTAAGTTCTTCCCTGAAATTACTATCAAGAGCAAACCAGTCAGAAAGCAGTTTGTGCGCCACCTGACGGATAATGTGCGCAGCCTGTTGCGACAGATCGATGCAGAGGTCAAGGTGCAGCGAGATTGGGACAAGCTCGTTGTTGAGAGCCAGCAGGAGGAAAAACTGCAGCGTTTTGTCGAAACGTTGTCGCACACGCCGGGTATCGCCTACTTCAATGAGGTGTCCCACTACCCGCTGGGTGATCTGCACGATATCTTCGAGAAGACTAAGTTATTGTGGGGGGAGCGGCTCGCAGGTAAGACGTTTGCTGTGCGCTGTAAGCGTGCGGGGACTCACGCCTTTAGCTCTGGTGAGATCGAGCGCTATGTTGGGGGCGGCCTCAACCAGCATACCGAGGCGAAAGGGGTGCAGCTGAAAAATCCCGATATCACGGTAATGTTAGAGGTGCGTGACGAGAATTTATATATCACCAACTGTCGTTATGAAGGTTTGGGGGGCTTTCCTATGGGCAGTTTGGATCCGGTTATTTCGTTGATATCCGGCGGCTTTGATTCCAATGTGGCCAGTTACCTGATGATGAAGCGGGGGCTTAGAACGCACTTCCTGTTCTTCAATCTCGGTGGTCACGCGCATGAGATTGGCGTCAAGGAGGTGGCACTTTACCTGTGGCAGAAGTACGGCGCCTCGCACAGGGTGCGTTTCATCTCTGTGCCCTTTGATGGGGTGGTCGGAGAGATACTGAAGAAGGTCGATAACTCGCAGATGGGCGTCATCTTGAAGCGCATGATGCTACGTGCGGCAACCACTATTGCCGACGATATGGGAGTGCAGGCGGTGGTGACGGGTGAGTGTATTGCCCAGGTCTCAAGCCAAACCCTGACTAATCTTAGCGTCATCGACTCGGTGACGAATAAGCTAGTGCTGCGGCCGCTGATTACCATGGATAAGCCGGATATTGTTAAGTTGTCGGCTGAGATCGGTACCGAGGAGTTTGCCGCGAGCATGCCGGAATATTGTGGTGTCATTTCGGTCAAGCCGACGACGAAGGCGAAGCCGGAAAAGATCGAGTCACAGGAGTCTCGCTTCGACTTTGCGGTGTTAGAGCAGGCGATCGCTGATACACGCTTGATCAATATTGATGAGATCGATCTCGACGAACAGATAGCTGAGGTCGAAGTGATGCCGTTTCCTGTCGGCGAGAGTATTGTGATCGATGTACGTCATCCGACCGAGCGTGAGTTGCAGCCGTTGAAGCTCGGTCAGAATGAGGTGCTTGAGATTCCGTTTTACGAGCTGCATAGTCAGTATGAGCAGCTCGATCAGGCGCAACATTATATGCTCTATTGTGAGCGTGGCACGATGAGTCGTCTGCACGCGTCGCACCTCAAGCACGAGGGTTATCACAACGTCTCGGTCTATCGTCCTCAGTAGGGGGCGTTGGGCCAATAAAAAGGCGAGCATGATGCTCGCCTTTTTATTGGCTGGTTGCAGCGACCTACTGCTTAGAACAGCACTCGGCAGCGGACGGTGCCTTCGATCTCGCTTATCTTCTTCAGCGCCAGCTCTGAGCACTCTTGGTCGACATCGATGACGACGTAGCCCACCTTCTCGTTGGTCTGTAGATACTGACCGCTGATGTTAATGTTGTTATCCGAGAGCGTCTGGTTGATAGCAGACATGACGCCGGGGTGGTTGTCGTGGATGTGCAGCAGGCGGTGACAGCCTTCGTGGGCAGGCAGTGCCACGCCGGGGAAGTTGACGGAGGAGGTAGTGGTACCGGTGTCGGAGTACTTGATCAGTTTTTCGGCCACCTCCAGTCCGATGTTGGCTTGTGCCTCCATGGTGGAGCCGCCAATATGCGGTGTGAGGAAGGTGTTCTCGAAGGCGCGCAGCGGGCTGACGAACTCTTCTTTATTTGACTTTGGCTCGACCGGGAAGACGTCGATGGCGGCGCCAGAAAGCTTCTTACTCTCGAGGGCGGTGGCGAGGGCGGGGATGTCGACGACGGTACCGCGTGAGGCGTTAATCAAGATGGCACCGTCTTTCATCGCGGCAATCTGTTCTGCACCGATCATGTCCTTGGTGGCGGCGGTTTCGGGGACGTGTAGGCTGACAATGTCGGCACTGCCGAGCAGCTCCTCGAGGGTGTTCATCTGTACAGCGTTACCTAGCGGTAGCTTGCTTGAGGTATCGAAGAATTTGACTTTCATGCCGAGTGACTCGGCGATGACTGAAAGCTGCATGCCGATCGAGCCGTAGCCGATCAGGCCTAGGGTCTTACCGCGTATCTCGAAAGAGCCCGAGGCCGACTTATCCCACACGCCGCGGTGGGCTTTGGCGCTCTTCTCTGCGATGCCGCGCAGTAGCAAGATCGCCTGAGCGATGACGAGTTCGGCGACGGAGCGGGTGTTGGAGTATGGGGCGTTGAAGACGGCGATGCCGTGGCTCATCGCCGACTGTAGGTTGACCTGATTGGTACCGATACAAAAGCAGCCGATAGCCATCAGCTTGGGGGCCTGGGCGAGTACTTCGTCGGTGAGTTGTGTGCGTGAGCGAACGCCGATGAAGTGAGCGTCGCTGATCTTGGCGATTAGTTCGTCGCCAGCCAGGGCGGTCTTGATGTACTCGATATTACTGTAGCCTGCTGCCTCTAGCGTCGAGACCGCAGATTCGTGGACGCCTTCCAATAACAGGACGCGTATTTTGCTTTTATCTAGAGAAGTTTTAGACATCTTATATCCTGGACCGCATGATGAGATATGGCATATTTATTGTGCGGCTATGGTAACATAGCCCCGCCTAAATGAGCCATAATCTCGGTTATTCTACTATTTCGCAGGGAAATACTGGCTATAAAAAATTGCTTCTCCGCTGGATTAAAACATGACTAATAAACTATCTGCTGCAGTAATTCAGAGTCTTAAGGAGATCGTTGGTGAGGACAAGCTGCTCCTCGATGACGACGATCTACAGCGTTATGGTCGGGATTGGACGCGTATTTATACGCCGGCCCCCTCTGTTATCGTTCTGCCGAAGACGGTTGAGCAGGTGCAGGCCATCGTCAAACTGGCAAACCGAGAAGGTTTCTCGTTGGTTCCCTCGGGCGGACGAACCGGTCTCTCTGGTGGTGCTGTCGCGACCGCCGGTGAGGTGGTGGTGGCATTTGATGCAATGAACCAGATTCGACAGCTAAATGTTGTCGATCAGAGCGTGGTCTGTGAGGCGGGGGTGATCACCGAGCAGCTGCAGGATTATGCGGCAGAGCATGAGCTGTTCTATCCCGTCGATTTTGCCTCCAGTGGTTCGTCACAAATCGGCGGTAATATCGCTACCAATGCCGGAGGCATTAAAGTCATTCGCTACGGTATGACGCGGGACTGGGTGTTGGGCTTGAAGGTGGTGACTGGCAGCGGCGAGATACTCGAACTGAATAATGGCTTGCTGAAAAATAATGCCGGTTACGATATGCGTCAGCTGTTTATCGGCGCGGAAGGTACTCTGGGTTTCATTGTTGAGGCGACGATGCGTCTAACCCGGCAGCCGCACAACCTCAACGTTCTGGTGTTGGGGGTCGAGCAGTTCTCCTCGATCATGAATGTCTTGCAGGCCTTTCAGAGCAAAATTGACCTAACCGCCTTTGAGTTTTTCTCTGAGAAGGCGCTGCAAAAGGTCGTCGAGCACCAGGGTTTACAGCGGCCGTTCGACAGTGTCTGTGATTATTACGCACTACTGGAATTTGAATCCTTGACCGAGCAAGAGCTCGAGCATGCGATGACGCTCTTCGAGTACTGTATGGAGCAGGGCTGGGTGGTCGATGGTGTGCTCAGCCAGAGCCTGCAGCAGGCGCAGAATCTGTGGCGGCTGCGCGAGGATATTTCTGAAACACTGGCACGTTGGACGCCGTATAAAAATGACTTGTCGGTGCATGTCTCGCGGGTGCCTGAGTTTATTGCCGAGGTTGATGCGCTGGTGCAGGCGGGCTACCCCGATTTCGAAATTGTCTGGTTCGGTCATATTGGTGATGGCAACGCCCACCTCAACATTCTGCGTCCCGACGACACGCCGATGGAGGCGTTCGTGACGCAGTGCGAGCTTGTGTCGAAGCAGATTTTTGAGGTGGTGCAGCGCTATGCTGGCTCGGTGTCGGCAGAGCACGGTGTCGGCTTGTTGAAAAAGCCTTACCTGCAGTACAGTCGCAGCGCCGTCGAAATTGACTACATGCGCAGCCTGCGTCAAGTCTTTGACCCAAATGGGGTGATGAATCCAGGCAAGGTATTTGATCAATGAGCAGTTATAGGCATTGTTGGGTTGAGGGTGCTGCGATCGACTACCCCGTCGGTAAGGTGGTTTGTGTCGGCCGTAACTACCTCGATCATATTCGCGAGTTAAACAACGCCGTGCCGGAGACGCCGCTGTTGTTTATCAAGCCGTCCACGGCGGTCGTTGGTATTGAGGCTGATATCCAGCTGCCGCGTGGACAGGGAGCGGTGCACCATGAGTTAGAGTTGGCGTTACTGATCGGTACAACGCTGACGGCTGCGACAGCCGAGGAGGCGCAGGCCGCGATCGACGGAGTGGGCTTGGCTCTCGACCTGACCTTGCGTGATGTGCAGTCGTCGTTGAAGGCGAGGGGGCAGCCCTGGGAGGTGGCGAAGGCCTTTGATGCTTCCTGCCCGCTGACCCCGTTTGTGCCCGTGACTGAGTTTGCTGACCTGCAGGCTATCGAGTTCGCCTTGGATAAGAATGAGCAGCCGCAGCAGCGCGGTGATAGTCGGCTGATGTTGCATCAGATTGCCGAGTTGTTGGCGGAGATGAGTCAGTCCTTTACTCTGTTGCCGGGTGATGTGGTGTTGACGGGGACGCCGGCGGGGGTGTCTGCCCTCTCCCCTGGAGATCGATTACAGCTGTCGTTGGCGCAGAATTATCGCTGGTCGGTGAATGTGGCCTAACGTGCAGGGTAAGAAAAAAACGAGGAAAGCGGCTTTTTCTTACCCTCCGCTCCTAGCTTGCTCGTAGTGTTTTTACACCTTGCTGTGTCGCCAGCAGCAAGACATCGGCGGGGCGCTCGGCAAATAGACCGTTAGTCACGACGCCGACGATATTGTTGATGGCGCGCTCTATGTTGATCGCTTCGTTAATGGGGAAGTCGTAGCAATCGATGATGATGTTGTTGTTGTCGGTGATCACGCCCTCACGATAAACCGGGCTGCAGCCAAGCTTGACCAATTCGCGGCCGACGTGTGAGCGGGCCATGGGGATGACTTCGACGGGTAGAGGAAAAGCGCCGAGGCCTTCGACCAGCTTGCTCTCGTCGGCGATGCAGATGAACTCATCGGCGACGGCGGTGACAATTTTCTCGCGAGTCAGTGCTGCGCCGCCACCCTTAATGAGCTGTAGCGCGTGGTTTGACTCGTCAGCACCGTCGACATAAAGCGAGACATTATCGACACTGTTAAGCTCGAAGACTTCGATGCCGTGACTGCGTAGGCGTTCGGCGGAGCTCTCTGAGCTGGCTACAGTGCCGGCAAAGAGGTCTTTGAGCTCGGCGAGAGCATCGATAAAGAAGTTGGCGGTAGAGCCTGTGCCGATGCCTACGATGGTGTCGCTACTAAGTTTTGGCTTGATGTAGTCGATCGCAGCCAGGGCTACGGATTTTTTTAATTCGTCTTGTGTCATATCGCTATCTACTGTTCGCTGGTGGCGGTGGAGTGAATTATAACGTCTTCCAGCTTTATTGACGTCTATTAAATGATTACTATGTGCTTTTTCCTTCAGTAAATAGCAGCGAGAGCTACGGATCGCCCATGCCTAAGTCCTATGTAAAGAAAATATTAGAAGCACGTGTCTACGATGTCGCGATCGAAACGCCGCTAACCCCTGCCTTGATTATGTCTGAGCGGTTGGGTAACAAGGTGTTGCTGAAGCGTGAGGACTTGCAGCCGGTTTATTCGTTTAAGTTGCGTGGTGCTTATAACAAGATGGCACAATTGAGCGAAGCTGAGCGCGCGCGCGGTGTGGTTGCGGCGTCGGCGGGTAATCATGCGCAGGGGCTGGCCATGTCGGCAAAGCAGCTGGAGGTGAAGGCGGTAATCGTCATGCCGAAAACGACGCCGGCAATTAAGGTCGATGCCGTGCGTGCTCGAGGGGCTGAGGTGGTGTTACACGGCGACGCCTATGATGATGCCGCGGCGTACGCTCAGAAACTCGTTGAAGAGCGTGGGATGATCTACATCCACCCCTTTGACGACCCCAGTGTCATTGCTGGCCAGGGTACCATTGGTATGGAGATACTGCGTCAGTATCAAGATGATATTGAGGCTATCTTTGTCCCTGTAGGCGGCGGCGGTTTGCTGGCGGGCATTGCCGCCTATATCAAGTATGTTCGCCCAGAGGTAAAACTGATTGGTGTCGAGTCGGAGGACTCGGCGTGTTTAAAGGCGGCGATGGAGGCGGGACAGCGCGTGGTGTTACCGGAGGTGGGGATCTTTGCGGACGGGGTGGCTGTCGCGCAGATTGGCAAGGAAAACTTCCGCGTCATACGTGAGACGGTCGATGAGGTGATCACCACCACCACTGATGAAATCTGTGCGGCGATTAAAGATATCTTTGATGATACGCGCTCGATCAGTGAGCCAGCCGGAGCGCTAGCGCTGGCGGGGTTGAAGAAATATTGTCAGCAGTACGGAGTGCAGGGTAAAACGCTGATCGCTATTGAGAGCGGCGCTAACACCAATTTTGATCGTCTACGTTATATCTCTGAGCGCGCCGAAATTGGTGAGCAGCGCGAGGCGGTGTTGGCTGTCACGATACCGGAGCGGGCGGGCAGCTTCGAGGCCTTTTGTCGCGCTTTGGAACGACGCAATATCACTGAGTTTAACTATCGTTATAGCTCTGATGAGCAGGCGCATGTCTACGTCGGGGTGCAGGTCTCCTCGGGTAATGACGATCGTCAGTCGCTGTTGCAGCAGCTGCGCGGCAAGCAATACTCGGTGCTAGACTTGACTGAAAATGAGGCGGCGAAGCTTCATGTTCGCCATATGGTGGGCGGTCATGCGCCGCAGGTGGACAGTGAGTTGGTCTATCGCTTCGAGTTCCCTGAGCGGCCAGGGGCGTTGATGAAGTTTTTGACGCGGCTAGGTGGTGAGTGGAACATCACATTGTTCCATTACCGTAATCACGGTGCGGCCTTCGGAAGAGTGTTGGTGGGCTTGCAGGCCAAACCGGGAGAGCGAGCAGAGCTAGAGGTGTTTCTTAATCAGTTGGGTTATCGCTTCGTTGAAGAGACAGCTAATGAGGCCTATCAGCTCTTCATGGGGTAGTGCGCCATAGTTGGGGGTGGTGCTTAGCTGAAAGTTGGGGGCGTTAGGGCATCCCCAGACTTGATTAGTGCTAAGTGCCGCATGTTTTAGAGAATAAACGGCGTAATAGCTTAAAACTGTGACGTTCAGCGCTCGCTCGTCGATAAAATTTACGATAAGATCCTGTGCATACGTAGTGCTATTTATGCACTGAGAAAAGCAATAATAATTATATAGCTATGAGGGTGAGACGTTGGCTAAGCCTGATCTCCTGACTGTTTTGGTCGTCCTGTTTTCACTGGGGGTATTTTTTACCGCCATGGCTCCAGCTGTGCTGGAGGAAAGTGAGTCGCCCCAGATTCAAGCAATAGTGTCTGAAAGTAGTGTCGCTGTTAACTAGTCGTCAGTAAGTGCGCTGGCAGCTCTATCTCTCGGATGGTAATTAATAGCATTGGCTCTCGTTGATCGAGGGTCGATAGTAATGGGTTAATGATTAGTTGTGAGAAAAAAACCTGATTTTCTGTTGTTGGTTGTTTTTGTCTTTGGTCTGGGTGCGGCAATAACTGCGTCGGCACAGATTATAGCGGCAACGCTGTCTTGAGTTGAGTGTGTTACTTGTAGCTCGATTTCTCTGTGATGATCTCGTCAAGTGTGACGTCCCAGGGCTCTGCGCGGAGTCGTGTGCAGTGCTGTAGTTGGTGGGCGATGGCGATCAGTGTTGGTTTTTTGCCGCAGTTGCGCTTGCTGAAGGCGAGCGCCCGATCATAATAGCCACCGCCCATGCCTAGGCGGTGTCGATTTGCATCGAAGCCCACGAGTGGCAGTATAACTAGATCGATATGACGCAGAGTGGTCGTGCGACGAGTTCTTATGTAGGGCTCGCGGATGCCGTAGCGATTGCGTCTGAGGGGGTGGCCCTGTTGATAGCGCTGGAAGTTGAGGTGAAAGTTGTTGCCGACAATGGGTAGGAAGACTTTCTTCCCGCGTCGGAGCGCGTCTTGGATGATGAGTTCAGTCGCCACTTCGCCGTCGCTGGCAATATAGAGGGCTATTGAGTGTGCCGATCGGTAGTCAGGGTGTTGGCAAAGACGCTGATAGATCTGTCGGCTATGACGCTGCTGTTGCTGGTGACTTAGCTGGCGGCGAGCGCGACGCAGCTGTCGGCGTAAGCTTGCCTTGTCTTGGCTACTGTTAATCGCCTGATGATTAAAGATAGGTTGCTCCCAAGGTACCGCTGTTTGCTTGGCCTTGAACCGTAAAGTTCAAGGTGGCACTCTCAGTAGTGCATCAGGCTTTCCGTCGAGCGGACATGCACACCAACACTAGCTGGAAAATGCCGGGGTATAGATTATCGGCTCGAGGACTCGCGAACTGGCCAATACCCCAGGGGCATGAGCTGATTATAGCGTTAACCGCACTGCCATTGCATTACAAAATCGACTAAAAACCCGGTTTTTTGGCTGCCTGTTTAACGCTATGGCTGTTGTTGTGGCGTGTTGTTGCGCAAGTTTAGTCGCTGGTATTTGGCGATCGCCTTGTCGAGCCGGTTGTTCAGTGAAAGTAGTTGCTTCTCTTGCTGAATATGGGATGAAGAGGTTTGTTGTACACCTCGTATCAGCTCGTGGCTCAGGTTGAGTCCAGCCATTAGGGCGATGCGCTCGAGGCCAATAACTTTACCTGTGCGGCGAATATCTCGCATAGTCGCATCTAGCTTGGCAGCGCTGTCGGACAGCTCCTGCTGTTGCTGCTCCTCGCAGCTAATCTGGTAGTCGCGATCGAGGATGGTAACGGTGGCCGTATTGTTAGACATAGTCGTGCTCAGTCTGGTTTTTGAGTGTGATCATCTAAGTGTTGTAGGCGGTCGATCATGCTCTGGATACGCAGCCTAGCTTGGTTATTTTTTTCGAGCAACAGATCGCGCTCCTCTCGCCACTGTTGGCGCTCGGATCGCAGTTGTTCGTTCTCCTCGAACATTTGTTCGCTGAGCTCGAGGAGTGTGGTGATCTTTGCCTCTAGGCTTTGAATCTGCTCGTCATCCATTTGCATTGTTAGCTTGTTTGAAAGATCGATTACTATAATTTGCTACTTTTTCCCGGTCAACCATATGTCATAAAATGACGGCCAGTAAAAGCCATAAGCGACAATTTAATGTAAAAAAATTGACGCCATCGAACTATAAGATGGCGGTGCTAGGAAATACTTGCGTCGTAATTAGTGTTAAAATGGCGGAATTTATTGCTGTGGAGATACCATGACTACCGAATATTCCGATCAATCGCTTAACTTTGATGAGGTCTGTGATCTACTGGTCGAATTAGGGTCGATTATCTCTGCGGCAGAATTTCATGGCAGTGTCAGCGGCATGCTGGCGGGCTGTATCAAAGACAAGAAAGAGCCGGAGGGTGGTTGGCCTACTTTCATGGCTAATACCACCGATATTGATTATCAAGGCAGCTCATTGCAGCAGCAAGAGTTGGTTGAGATCGGCCAACAGATCGCCGATGAACTGACCTCCGAAAGCCTCAGCTTTCGCCTGCTGTTGCCCGATGATGACGATGATATCTCTGTGCGGCTCGAGTCGTTGGGGCTTTGGTGTCAGGGGTTCTTGACGGGCTTGGCGCAGTCAGGGGTAACGGAGGCGGTGCTGAAGGCGTGGCCCGCCGACTCGCGTGAGGCACTACAAGATCTTGCGGCAATTTCGCAAATTGGTAGTGAAGGTGAGGAGGGCGCGACGGCTGAGGCAGATTACATTGATGTTAGTGAATATGTGAGACTTGCCGCGTTACACGTCTTCTTAGAGTGTGCCGGTGAAAATAACCGGGGCGAACAAGATATGCAGGCGGCTGATCGCCGCGCCGACACGGACCCCGCTGCCGATAGCAGCGTTTCCGTTTCGGAGCTGTTTGCTCGCGGAACGAAGCGGTTGCATTAACAGTTTGAGCCTGATCGCTCAGTGCGTTATCGGGTCTTTGAGCTACCTTCATCCTTTTGCCCGGCGAGCTTTAAGCTGGCCGGCTCGTAACGAAGAATAAAATTATGTCTATTTCAGCTAGTGAGTTTGCCTCTCGCCGTCGTCGCCTGATGGACGGCATGTCTGCTAACAGTGTCGCGGTTATCGCCTCTGCCCCCACTCACCGTCGCAACGGCGATGCCGACTACCTCTATCGTCAATCCAGCGACCTGTATTATCTTACCGGCTTCGTTGAGCCGGAATCGATGTTGGTGCTGATACCTGGGCGTGCTGAGGGTGAGTGTGTGTTGTTCTGCCGTGATCGCGACCCTGAGCGAGAGCAGTGGGATGGCAAGCGCGCAGGCCAAGAGGGCGCCGTCGAGAACTACGGGGCGGATCAGGCTTTTTCGATTGCCGAAGTCGATGGTAAGTTGCCCGAGCTGCTGGAGAATATGGCGGCGGTTTATTTTGGTCTAGGTCGCGATCAGGATTTTGATGCTCGAGTTAGTGGCTGGTTGAATTCGGTGCGGGCAAAGTCACGCACCGGTATATTGGCGCCGACACAGTTTGTCGATGTAGCGCAGCTTATCCATGAGTTACGTCTGATTAAGAGTCCGGCGGAGTGTGACATCATGCGTCAGGCGGGAAAGATTAGTGCCGAGGCGCACACTCAGGCGATGCGCGTGTGTCGGCCGGGGATGAATGAGTATGAACTCGAGGCGGAATTTAACTATCTGTTCACGAAATCGGGTTGCAAGGCGCCAGCCTATACTAGCATTGTCGGCGGTGGTAATAATGCCTGTATTCTCCACTACATAGAGAATGATCAAGCGCTGCGAGATGGTGATTTGGTGTTGATCGATGCCGGTTGTGAGTTGGAGTATTATGCTGCCGATATTACCCGTACCTTCCCGGTTAACGGCAAGTTTAGCCCGGAGCAGAAGGCGCTTTATGAATTATGTCTGCAGGCCCAGTTGGCGGCGATCGACAGTGTTAAAGCCGGTAGTCGCTGGAACGACGCGAACGAGATTACCGTACAGGTGATTACTGCTGGTTTGGTCGAGCTCGGCCTGTTGCAGGGCGAGGTAGAGGAGCTGATTGCAGCGGAGGCCCACAAAGAGTTTTACATGCATGGCGCCGGCCACTGGCTGGGTATTGATGTACACGATGTGGGTGATTACCGCGTCGATGGCGTCTGGCGACTACTGGAGCCGGGCATGGTGTTGACGATTGAACCGGGTATCTATGTATCGGCTGATAATGAGAATGTAGAGGCGCGCTGGCGTGGTATCGGTGTGCGGATTGAGGATGATATCTTAGTGACTGATACTGGCTGTGAAGTGTTGACAGCCAGTGTCGTGAAGACGGTCGATGAGATTGAGGCCTTGATGGCAAGGAGTCGTTAATGAGCCAAGACTACGATGTTGTTATCGCAGGTGGTGGCATGGTGGGTGCCAGCCTGGCTGTGGCGCTATCGCGACAGCTTGGGCAGCGCCTGCGTATCGCTATCGTAGAAGGGTTTCCGATGCCGAAGCAGGCATCGGCGCCAGTCTATCAGCCTAGTTTTGATGCCCGCTCGACGGCGTTGGCGGCTGGTGCGCGACAGGTGTTTGAGCACTTTGGTATCTGGCAGACGCTGGCCGAGCATGCGCAGCCGATTGAGCAAATCCATGTGTCGCGACGTTCGCGGCCGGGTTCGATGGTGATGGAGGCGCAGCGAGAGCGGCTCGATGCACTCGGTTATGTGGTGGAGAATCAGTGGCTGGGACGGGTGCTGTTGGCGGCCGTGCAGCAGTGTGACAATGTGGAGTTTCTCTGTCCGGCGACGGTCGAGTCGGTGACGCCGCAAGCGGCGGGCAATCGCGTTGATGTCAAAGATAAGGCGACAGGAGAGTTTTCAGCGCTGAACGCGAAGTTGGTGGTGATTGCCGATGGCGCCGATTCACCGCTGGCACAGTCGCTCGGCATACGTTATCAGCGCCAGGCTTATCAGGCCAGCGCCCTGGTCGCCAACATCAGTACGGCGAAGCCCCACCAGGGATGGGCCTATGAGCGCTTCAGTAGTGATGGTCCGATGGCAATGCTGCCGCTGACAGATGGTCCCGCTGGTGAGCGACGCAGTGCTTTAGTGTGGTCGCGGCCAGAAGGTAGTATCGATAACTGGTTAAGCTGCCCGGAGCAGGAGTTCTTGGCAGCGCTGCAGCGGCAGTTTGGCTATCGGCTTGGTAAACTGCTAGCGGTGGGGCAGCGCTTTAGCTATCCGTTACAGCTGGTCGAGGCTTCGGAACAGGTGCGCAGCGGCCTTGTGGTCATGGGTAATGCGGCGCACCTACTGCACCCCGTGGCGGGCCAAGGCTTTAACCTAGCCTTGCGTGACGTGGTAGCGCTGACGCGCACTATCGATCAGGCGCAACATCAACGAGAAGATTGGTCGTCACTGAAGGTGTTGCTGCGCTACCAGCAGGCGCAGCGTGATGATCAGTGGCTGACGACGAGCTTTAGTGATCGTCTACCGGGGTTGTTCAGTAGTCCGTCGGCTGCGTTGTCGATGGCGACCAGCCTCGGGTTGTCAGCACTGGATCTCTCTTCAGGATTAAAAAACAGTTTCGTGCGGCATGCGGCCGGTATTCAGCAAACGCAGGACCAGATGATGGGGATGAGTGATGCGCAATATTAGCGGCAGTGGCAACGACTACGATGTCATTATCGTCGGTGGCGGCTTGGCGGGCAGCTCGCTCGCCGCTGCATTGGCCAATAGTCCGCTATCTGTAGCGATGATCGAGCAGGTCGAGGGCGATTATACAATGCCCGAGGCGGAGCCAGGTATCGATCACTACGACCCGCGGGTGAGTGCGTTGACGGCGAAGTCGCAGCGTTTCTTGATGACCCTGGGTGCCTGGGATGGCATTGAGGCGGCACGGTTGGCCAGCTATCGGCAGATGCGAGTCTGGGATGGCGAGGGGACCGCCTCGCTCGAGTTTTCCGCAGCCGAGGTGGGATGTTCGCAGCTGGGCCACATCGTTGAGAATCGGGTCACGGTGGCAGCGCTGATGCAGCGTGTCATGGCGGCGCGCAATATCGAGATTATTGCTCCCGCCAAGGTGACGCAGCTGCATCCGCTCGAAGAGGCTGATGCTGCAGCTGGTGAGGCCTGTTGGGCGCTGGAGTTGGCCGATGGTCGCAACCTCAGTGCAGCCTTGGTTGTGGCCGCCGATGGCGCAGTGTCGCCGCTGCGCGCTCAGGCAGGCCTGCAGACACGCGAGTGGGACTATCATCATCACGGCTTGGTCTGTAGTGTGCAGACCGAGCAGGTACACCGGGCGACGGCTTGGCAGCGCTTTACCGACGAGGGCGTATTGGCCTTCCTGCCGTTGGCTGGCGACGACCAGCACTACTGCTCCATTGTCTGGTCGGTGCCGGCGGAGCGCGCGGCTGCCCTGTTGGCGCTGTCCGATGTTGAGTTTTGTACAGAGCTGGAGCGTCAGTTCGAGTCTACTCTGGGTGCTATTACCTCGGTGAGTAAGCGCTTTAGCTTCCCCCTGCGTCAGCGTCATGCCAAAGAGTATTATCGTGACGGTTTGGTGTTGGTGGCTGATGCGGCACATACTATCCACCCATTAGCCGGTCAGGGAATCAACTTAGGGTTGAAGGATACAGAGGTGTTAGCTGAGGAGTTATTACGGGCCCAGAAGAGAGGTGTTGGCCTCGGCTCACGCGCGACGCTGTCCCGCTATCAGCGTCGACGTATGGCGGATAACCTACGGATGATGGCTTTGATGGAGGCTCTGAAGCGACTCTTTGCGCGCCGTGAATTATCGGTGCGCTGGTTGCGTAACAGTGGAATGCGCCTTGTCTCGCGAATTTCGTTGGTTAAGCGACTGTTGATTAAAGAGGCGATGGAAGGGTGAGAGTGTTGACGATTAATGGGTATTAACTCAGATTCAGCTATTGACAGATTGATTAAATAAATGATAATCGTTATCATTCGCTCAACTCTAATATTTGCAGCGAGATGATGATGTTCTTTAAGAAATGCTCTTTACCGGTGTTGTTGGCGGTGGTTTTTGTACTGAGCGGCTGTAGTGATGATTCGGGCTCCGGCACAGGGGAGGCTGCAACAGGCCAGCTAGTCGTTTATACCTCGCGCAAAGAACACTTAATTAAACCCTTGTTTGACCGCTATCAAGCGGAGACAGGGGTGAATATTCAATTTGTCACCGACGCAGCGGCACCGCTGTTGAGTCGGCTGCAGGCGGAGGGTGAAAATACCCCTGCCGATATCTTGGTGACCGTCGACGGCGGCAACCTCTGGCACGCTGCGGAGGAGGGGGTGTTAAGCCCTGTTGAGTCTGAGGTGTTAGTGCGCAATGTCCCCGCCCACCTACGTGATGCAGGCAACCGTTGGTTTGCGATATCCAAGCGTGCTCGCGTCATCGTCTACTCGCCTGAGCGCGTGAAGCCGGGTGAGCTGTCTAGCTATGAGGCACTAGCCGACGAGCGTTGGCAGGGGCGACTCTGCCTGCGCACCTCGAAGAAGGTTTATAATCAGTCGCTAGTCGCCACCATGATTGAGGCTGACGGGGCGGAAAATACGCAGAAAGTCGTGCAGGGGTGGGTCGACAACCTAGCGACGGCACCATTCGCTAATGATATTCAGGCGATGCAGGCGGTGATGGCTGGGCAGTGTGATGCTACCGTCGTCAACACTTATTATTTTGGTCGTTTAGAGGAGGCTATGGCGGCGAAGGGCGAGCAGCTACCGCTGAAGATCTTCTTCCCCAATCAAGATGGCCGTGGCATCCACGTGAATATTTCTGGGGCCGGGGTGACGACCTATGCCAAGCATCGTACGGAGGCGATAAAGTTTATCGAGTGGTTGAGTGAGGTCGAAGCGCAGCAGATGCTGACCGATATCAACCAGGAGTTCCCGGTCAACCCTCTCTCGAAGTCTTCTGCTGAGGTGCAGGCTTGGGGCACGTTTAAGGAAGATGATGTCCCTATTGAGGTCACCGGAGAGCGCCAGGCTGAAGCCGTGATGTTAATGGACAAGGCGGGATACCGCTAATTATGCCGCCTAGTGCCGCAGTACTTGAGCGGCAGAGGGCCTGCCGTCGTAACGGTCTTCGCCGTTGGTGTTGGCGCTTGATCCCGTTGTTAGCGGGTTTTTTGGTTCTGCTACCGGTGGCCGTTATCATCTCGAGCTGGAGTGACTCCCAGTTTGTTGTCTGGCGCCATCTCTACGATACGCAATTACTCGAGCTACTCGCCAATACGTTAATCCTGTTAGTGGGCGTCGGTGTGGGCGTTACGGTGTTGGGGGTCAGTTTGGCCTGGCTGGCAACCATCTGTGACTTCCCTGGGCGCCGTTATTGCGAATGGGCGCTGATGTTACCGCTGGCGATTCCGACTTACGTGCTGGCTTTTGTCGTGTTGGGGCAGTGGGATTATATGGGGCCGTTGCAGTTGTTGCTGCGGCATTGGTGGCCGGACTTTCGCGTTGACGTGCGAAACCCGTTGACGGTGATTGCCATCATGACCGGGGTGCTCTACCCCTATGTATATATGTTGGCGCGCAGCGCCTTCGTGACCCAGGGTAGTGATGTCGTGGAGGCCTCGCGAGTACTTGGGCTGAATGTCTGGCAGACCTTCTTTCGAGTTTCTTTACCCATGGCTCGCCCCGCCATTGTCGCCGGTCTATCGTTATCGCTGATGGAGACTTTGGCTGACTTTGGCGCGGTATCAGTCTTCAACTTCAACACCTTCACGACGGCGATTTATAAATCGTGGTTTGGTTTGTTTAACCTGCAGGCAGCGGCCCAGCTGGCCTCTTTATTGCTGTTGTTTGTGGTGATGGCGCTGCTGGCAGAGCGGGGTGCGCGCAACAACGGTCGCGACGAACAGGGTCGGCGGCCGCAGCATCATTTTCGCATCAAGTTGCAGGGCGCTAGGCGCTATCTTGCCGCCGCCTATTGCTGGTCGGTTGTGCTGTTCTGCTTTGCGCTACCAGTCTTACAGCTGCTGCTGTGGGCGGTACAACAATATGCGTTGGAATTTGATCGGCGTTACTGGCAGCTATTGCAGCATACTGTGTTGCTAGGTGCCTGTTCGGCCGTGATCGTGGTGACTATTACGTTGCTGATGCTGTTTGCTCAGCGTGGCTATGGTAATCGTCTGACCCAGGGGGCTATTACGGTGGCGGGAATGGGCTATGCGCTGCCGGGCTCGGTGTTGGCGGTGGGCGTCGTGCTCTGTTTTGGTTATCTCGACCGGCAGTGGTTAGTTCCTCTACAGCAGTGGCTGGGCGGTGGTACGGCGCCAGTATTGATGGGGGGCTTGGTCGGCTTGCTGCTGGCTTATCTCGTGCGTTTTCTAGCGGTGGCACTGGGGCCTGTACAGTCGAGTATCGAGCGAGTGCGCCCGAGCATTCCGGAGGCGGCGCGCTCGCTGGGGTGCTCGCAGTGGCGGTTGTTGTTTCGCATCTACCTGCCGATGTTACGCCCCGGTATTCTTACCGCGCTGCTATTAGTGTTGGTTGATGTGATGAAAGAGATGCCGGCCACGTTGCTGTTGCGTCCTTTTGGTTGGGATACCTTGGCTGTGCGTATCTTTGAAATGACGGCAGAGGGAGAGTGGCAGCGCGCGGCGATACCGGCCTTAACATTGGTCTTGGTTGGCTTGTTGCCGGTGGTGGTGGTGATTCGTCGGGCGCGCTAGGGGAACTATTGATCGGACGGGTTAAATTGGTGTTGTGTTGCTTTGTTTTTATCCCGTCGCAGGGTAGAATTCGCCCTTTCATTTAGCGACCACACTCTAGAGGCTTTTTTCATGAGCAATACACCGTCTGAGCTGAAGTACGTATCCTCACACGAATGGATCCGTTTAGAAGATGATGGCACGGCCGTTATCGGTATCACCAACCACGCTCAAGAAGCCCTCGGCGACGTGGTATTCGTCGAATTGCCCGAGCTTGACGCCGAGCTGTCTGCTGGTGACGACGCCGGTGTGGTTGAGTCAGTGAAGGCTGCCTCGGACCTCTACGCGCCGATCTCAGGTATCGTCGTCGCCGTTAATGAACAGCTGGAAGAAGCGCCGGAGACCGTCAACGACGACCCTTACGGTGATGGTTGGTTCTTCAAAGTGAAGCTTACCGACGATTCTGAATTGGCCGCGTTACTTGATGCGGAAGCCTATGAGATGCTCTGCGAAAACGAGTAACTAACCACTCGTCCCAGATAGCTCGTCTTAAATAAAGTGCTCTAGCAGTTATCTTCGCGAGGGCAGTCGGGCGTGTTTTCTGCCGAAGTCTTATCGACGGCTACGCTTATCATAGGCGTAGCCGTTGTCTTTTCTGTCTGCTGAGTTTTTGCCATCGCGTGCCGAGCTAGTGGCTCGAGAAAGCTGGCGACCAATCAACCTCACGATCGAATGATCGATCAATTAAGGAACACCCGATGTCTACCGAACTTGCAGAGCTTCGCCTCAAGGCTAAGTCAGATCGCCGCCTAAAGGCCGGTCACTTATGGATCTATAGTAACGAGGTAGATATAGCCGCTACCCCGCTGAAAAACTTTACCAATGGCCAGCAGGTCGTGGTGCAGAGCAATAGTGGTAAGGCGCTGGGCATTGCCTATGTCAACCCGAGTAATCTTATCTGCGCTCGCCTGGTGACTCGCAACACGAAGTTACAGCTTAATAAGTCGCTGTTAGTGCATCGCCTGAAGGTGGCGCTATCGTTGCGTCAGCGTTTGTTTGAACAGCCTAGCTACCGACTCATCTACGGTGAGAGCGACGGCTTGCCGGGACTGGTCGTGGATCGTTTTGAGGATGTTGTCTGTGTGCAGATATCCACGGCGGGGATGGAGCTAGTGAAGGACGATATCGTCGAGGCGCTATTGAAGGTGTTGTCACCACGGGCAATCGTGATGAAGAATAACACCGGTGCACGAGAGGCCGAGGGGCTGGAAAAATATGTTGAAGTGGTGCATGGCGAGATTGATGATGAGGTGAGTTTTGTCGAGAACGGGGTGAAGTTTATTGCGCCGATCCTCAGTGGTCAGAAGACGGGATGGTTCTATGATCATCGCCCGGCGCGTGCACGTTTGCAGCAGTTGTGTGCAGGTAAGCGTGTACTGGATGTATTTAGCTATATTGGTGGCTGGGGTGTGCAGGCGGCGGTGGCTGGAGCTAGCGAGGTGGTCTGTGTCGATAGCTCTGAGCAGGCCCTCGACTGGGTGCATAAGAATGCCGAGCTCAATGGTGTCGCCGACCGCGTCACTTCAGTACAAGGCAATGCGGCCGAGGCGCTGCAGGCGCTGTTAGAGGAAGGCGAAAAATTTGACGTGGTGATTGTCGATCCGCCAGCGTTTATTAAGCGACGTAAGGACCTGATTAAAGGGGGCAAGGCGTACCAGAAACTGAATCAGTTGGCGATCAGGCTGCTGGTCAAAGATGGCCTACTGTTCTCAGCCTCATGCTCGATGCATCTGCCGGCGGAGCAGTTGATCGATGTCGTGCGCGGCGCGGCGCGGCACATCGACCGCCAGGCGCAAATACTCGAGCGCTTCGGCCAGGGGGCGGATCACCCAATCCACCCTTCGATCCCTGAAACTGAATACATTAAGACGGTGTTGGCGCGCATTCTGCCCGCCGACTAATCGTGTCTGTGTTGCTGGCTAGGCTCAATTAGTCGCGCAGGCTAATGATGGGCCAGCCTTGTTGTTTGGCATGCTCGCGCAGAGTCTCGTCGGCATCGACCGCGACGGGGTGGTCGACAAGCTTGAGTAGCGGCAAGTCGTTGTGCGAGTCGCTATAGAAATACGCGCCAGCCATGTCCTCGTTCGACTCTTTTAGCCAGGCTTCCAAGCGGGTAATCTTACCTGCTTGGAAGCACGGTGTGCCCTGCATCTTTCCGCTGTAACGACCATCGATGATCTCGCCTTCGGTGGCGAGTATGTGCTCGATGCCGAGGGCCTCGGCGATGGGGCCGGTGACAAACAAATTGGTGGCAGTGATGATCAGTAGCGTGTGCCCTTGTTGGCGGTGCTGTTGAATCAGCTGCTCCGCTTTGGTGAGGCGGATCGGCGTGATGACCTGCTGCATAAATTGGCGGTGCATCTGTTCGAGTTGCTCGGAGCTATACTGGGTGAGTGGGGCCAGGGAAAACTCCTGATAGGCGACGATGTCGAGTTGGCCTGCCTTGTAATCCTCGTAAAATTGATCGTTGGTCTTTTTGAATTCGCCGACATCGACTAGATTGTTAGCAACGAGAAATTCGCCCCAGAGGTGGTCGCTATCGCCGCCGATGAGGGTGTTATCTAAATCAAAAATAGCCAGAGTCACGTTTGGTCGCCTTTTTAAATGAGTCGTTCCCGCATGCCGCGATAGGGTTGCGGGGTAGGGGCAAGGAATAGGGATTGTGGCCAAAGCATACTGACAAATGCGGGAGTGGACAATCGGCATTGCCTCGGGTGGCAGCTGCGTAGATAAATAGGGTAGAGTATAGGGCTAGCATTACGCTCTGCGGTAAACGTTTGTTCGCAGCGTAATTTTCATGATAAATAGGGGGTGGGGCGTGATAGATGCCGATGGCTTTAGACCCAATGTGGGCATCGTGCTCGCGAACAGCCGTGGTCAGGTGCTGTGGGCGAAGCGTGTAGGTCAAACCGCCTGGCAGTTTCCTCAGGGCGGTATCTCCGACTCTGAGACGCCCGAACAGGCAATGTACCGAGAGCTGCGTGAGGAAATAGGCTTAGAGGCCAGCGATGTGCAGATTTTAGCTTGTACACGAGGCTGGTTGCGTTATCGACTACCGCAGCGCTTGATTCGCCAGGATTCAGAGCCGCTGTGTATTGGTCAGAAGCAGAAGTGGTTCCTACTGCGCATGTTGTCGAGTGATGAGGCGGTAAACGTCAATATACAGGAGCGGCCAGAGTTTGATGGCTGGCGCTGGGTCAGTTATTGGTACCCTCTCGGTCAAGTGGTCTCGTTCAAGCGTGAGGTGTACCGCAAGGCGATGAAAGAGTTGGCGCCACGACATTATCGATTACAGAGGGGAGGGGCTTAGTGAAACAGTCGTCAGGGAAGGAGCGGGGTGACCGCCTGTCACAGTTGCGCCGAATCGTACAGGAAGTCAATTCTGCCCGGGATCTACACTCTGTGCTCGATATTATTGTCGAGCAGGTGCGCGATGCCTTGAAGACAGAGGTGTGTTCAATCTATCTATTGAACCCCGATAATAACCGTCACCAGCTAATGGCCACCAAGGGGCTCAACCGAGACTGCCTCGGTAAGGTGAGCCTGGGGATAGGAGAGGGGCTGGTCGGTCGCGTGGCGCTGCGCGAGGAGGCGGTCAACATAGAAGATGCCGAGTCTCACCCCAGCTTTCAGCCGGTGCCAGGCCTTGGCGAGGAGCAATATAGCTCCTTTCTCGGTGTGCCTGTTATCCATCATCGCAAGGTGTTGGGTGTCTTGGTAGTGCAGCAACAAGAGTGTCGTCGCTTTGATGAGGCGGACGAAGCCTTCCTGGTCACCATGTCGGCTCAGCTTTCAGGCGTGATTGCACATGCGGAGGCAACGGGTGCCATCGACGGCGTCGACAGCGCCATGCGCAGCACCACGTTTAAGGGCAGCTCTGGTGCGCTGGGCGTCGCTATCGGCCGTGCGGTCGTACTCTCCAAGCAACTAGATCTAAAGTCGATTCCGCGTCGCGCGACAGAAGATGTGAAGGGCGAGGTGCGTGCCTTCGGTAAGGCGCTGGCGATGGTGCGTCGTGATATTAAGCAGATGAAGCGCAATGTACAGAATCAGCTGCGCACCGAAGAGTTGGCACTTTTCGACGTCTACTTAAGCATGCTGGATGATCACGCTCTCGGTGGTGAGGTGATTGAAAAGATTCGTCAGGGGCAGTGGGCGCAGTGGGCGTTGGCGAAGACGATCCGAGAGCATGCCCGCACCTTCGATTTGATGGATGACCCCTATCTGCGTGAGCGTGCTGTTGATATTAAAGATCTCGGCCGACGCGTATTGTCCTATTTGCGTACCGTTGATGTACCGAGTCAACGCTATCCGAGTAATACTATTTTGGTCGGCGAAGAGCTGACCGCCTCGATGTTGGCCGAGGTGCCGGAGGACAAGCTGCTGGGCCTCGTCTCTGTGCAAGGCTCGAGCAATTCACACGTGGCGATTATGGCGAGGGCGCTGGGCATACCCATTGTAATGGGCGTGTTCGATCTGCCGCACACCCAGCTCGATGGCTGTGAGCTGGTCATCGACGGCTATAGTGGCTTGGTGTTGGCCAATCCTAGCGAGCAGATTCGTCGCGATTACGAGCTGGTCGTCGAAGAAGAGGAGTTGGTGACGCGCGGGCTGGAGGTGTTGAAGAATGTTCCCTGCGAGACTATCTGCGGCCATCGCACCCCGCTCCTAGTTAACACGGGGCTGGAGACTGAGATTCATCGTGCACTCGAGCATGGCGCGGAGGGTATCGGTCTGTATCGCACCGAGGTGTCTTTTCTATTGCATGACCGTTTTCCGTCTGAACGTGAGCAGGTAGATATTTATCGGCGCCAGCTGGAGGCCTTCAAGGGGCGGCCGGTGACGATGAGAACACTCGATATTGGTGGTGATAAGGCGCTGCCCTATTTTCCTATTGAGGAAGAAAACCCGTTTTTGGGTTGGCGGGGGATCCGTGTGACCCTTGATCACCCCGAGATCTTTCTCGCGCAGGTGCGAGCGATGATGAAGGCGAGTGTGGGTCTAAATAACATGCGCATTCTATTGCCGATGATCAGCAGTGTTGGTGAACTCGATGAGTCACTGTTATTGATTCGTCGTGCGCATCGCGAGCTGTCGGACGAGGGCGTCGAGTGTCGTATGCCACCGATCGGCGTCATGATCGAGGTGCCGGCGGCGGTCTATCAGGTTGATGCGTTGGCGAAGCGAGTCGACTTCTTGTCGGTAGGCTCTAATGACCTGACTCAGTATTTGTTGGCCGTCGATAGGAACAATGCCCGCGTATCGTCGGTTTATAATGCCTATCACCCAGCAGTGCTGCAGGCCTTGGCTATTGTCGCAAAGGCGGCTAACAAGGCCGGTAAGCCTGTGTCGATCTGTGGTGAGATGGCCGGTGATCCTGCCGCGGCAGTGTTGTTGATTGCCATGGGCTACAACGTGTTATCGATGAGCTCAAGCAACCTACTGCGGGTGAAGTCTGTGCTGCGCTCTATGCGTCTTGATCAGGCGCAGCAACTATTGGCAGAAGTACAGCAGATGGAGACCTCGCAGGAGACGGAGGCCTGTCTCGATCGGGCGCTGCAGTTGATGGGCGTTAGTCGTTTGCTGCGACCGAATACCGACGCCAAACAGGATGTGTTGTGAGCGACTATTGTGCGCTGTTAGCGCCAGGCAATGATGATTTAACCTCTCGAGTGCGATCAATCTGGTATATCATGGGCAGCAAATTTTAGGGCCGTTGGTTATGGTAATACTGGTATATCTTTTGATTGGCGCGGTGGCGGGCCTCGTCGCCGGACTGTTCGGCGTCGGTGGCGGCCTGATTATCGTGCCGGTACTGGTGCTGGCTTTCTCGCTACAGGGGATGCCGGCAGACGTGCTGACGCACCTGGCGATCGGTACTTCTCTGGCGACGATTATTATCACTTCGATGAGTTCGGTACGTACCCATCACGCTAAGGGGGCTGTCGATTGGCCGGTGTTTTGGCGGATGGCGCCAGGTATCTTACTTGGTGCCTGGCTTGGTGCGGCAACGGCGGAACTGCTGTCTGGGCGTTTTTTGCAGCTGGCGATAGGCTGCTTTGCTGTTTTTGTGGCGCTACAGATGAGCCTGTCGCTGCGGCCTAGGCCGGCTCGCCAGTTGCCCGCTGCGCCAGGCTTATTTGTCGCGGGCGGTTTGATCGGCTGGGTGTCGGCGATCTTCGGCATTGGTGGCGGCTCGTTGTCGGTACCGTTTTATAGTTGGTGTAATGTGCAGATGCAACGTGCGGTGGCGACATCGAGTGCCTGTGGTTTGCCGATTGCTATTGCCGGTGCCGCCGGCAGCATACAGCAGGGCTGGGCGAACCCCGATCTGCCTGCGTGGTCGAGTGGCTATGTCTATTGGCCGGCCTTTGTTGGTATTATCCTGACCAGCACCATCTTCGCGAAATACGGCGCGTTATTGGCGCATAAGCTACCGCCGGAAAAACTGAAGAAAGTGTTCGCGCTATTTTTGCTGTTGATCGGCTTACAATTCATCATTCGTAATCTATAGCCATTGATTGGTTTGTTTTCTTAATCTAGTGAGTTGAGTATGTTGCAATACCCTCAGATTGACCCCGTTGCCGTCGCTATCGGTCCCCTAGAAATCCACTGGTACGGTTTAATGTACCTGTTTGGTTTGGCCGGAGGCTGGTGGTTGGCGACGCGTCGTGCGGTGAGTGGGCGTTATGTTTTAAGCGAGCGAGAGCAGGTAGATGATCTCATTTTTTACTGCGCGATGGGTATCGTTCTAGGTGGTCGCCTGGGCTATGTCTTCTTCTACGGCTTTGATCGTTTCTTGCAAGATCCGCTGTGGCTATTTCGTGTTTGGGAAGGGGGGATGGCCTTCCACGGTGGTCTCATCGGCGTTATCGTGGCGATGTGGCTCTTCGCGAGGAAAGTCAATGTGAAGCCTTTCGAGCTACTCGACTTTATCGCGCCTATCGTTCCTATTGGGCTCGGCCTAGGGCGGATTGGCAACTTCATCGGTCAAGAGTTGTGGGGGCGGCCGACTGATGTGTCCTGGGCAATGATTTTCCCCAACGACCCAGAGCAGCTAGCGCGTCATCCCTCACAGCTCTATCAGGCGGGGTTAGAAGGCCTGGCAATGTTTGTGATTCTCTATTGGTTCTCCTCTAAGCCCCGGCCGAAGCTGGCTGTCTCCGGCCTGTTTATGTTGCTCTATGGCTGCTTCCGCTTCTTCGTGGAGTTCTTCCGTCAGCCTGATGTGCAGATCGGTTTGGAGGCATTTGGTTGGATGAGTCGGGGGCAGGAGTTGTCGTTGCCGATGGTCTTCATCGGTCTGGGGCTGCTGGTTTACGCCTACCGGAATAATCGTGATCAGCTCAGCCCCAAACCGTTATAATGATCTTCGGCTATCTTTAGCCAATACCGTTACTTGTAGTCCGCGCCGAAGTGGCGCGAAATGTAGGAAGTCACCATGCAGCAATATTTAGATCTGATGCGCCATGTGCGCGATAACGGCACCGATAAGTCTGACCGTACCGGTACGGGAACGCGCAGTGTCTTCGGCTATCAGATGCGCTTCAATTTGGCAGAGGGCTTCCCGGTGTTGACCACCAAGAAGCTGCATTTACGCTCGATTATTCATGAGCTGTTGTGGTTCATCAGCGGTGACACCAATATCAAGTATCTGCAGGACAACGGTGTCAGGATCTGGGATGAGTGGGCCGATGAGCAGGGTGAGTTGGGGCCGGTTTATGGCCATCAATGGCGCAGCTGGCCGACGCCTGACGGCGGCAGTATCGATCAGATTAGCAAGCTGGTAGAGCAGATCAAGACGAACCCCGACTCGCGTCGACATATTGTCAGCGCCTGGAACGTGGCTGAGGTGGATAACATGGCGCTGCCGCCTTGCCATAGCCTGTTTCAGTTTTATGTTGCCGATGGCAAGTTGTCTTGTCAGCTGTATCAGCGCAGTGCTGATATCTTCCTAGGGGTGCCTTTCAATATTGCCTCTTACGCACTATTTACCATGATGATGGCGCAGGTATGCGATCTCGAAGTTGGTGATTTCGTGCACACCTTCGGTGACGCCCATCTCTACGCGAATCATTTGGAACAGGTCGATTTGCAGCTGCAGCGAGCGCCAGGTGTGTTGCCGACGATGAAGCTGAACTCGGCGGTGAAGGATATCTTTGCTTTCACCTATGATGATTTCGAGCTGCAAGGCTACGAGGCTCAGCCACATATCGCCGGTAAAGTGGCTGTTTAAATTATTTGCTAACTATATTCCCTGAGGAATAACGATGAAGCTCTCTCTGATCGTTGCCATGGCCGACAATGGTGTCATTGGTCGTAATAACAAGTTGCCGTGGCACCTGCCTAACGATTTGAAATATTTTCGTTCGGTCACCATGGGTAAGCCCATCGTTATGGGGCGTAAGACCTTCGAATCGATAGGTAAGGCGCTGCCGGGGCGGACTAATATCGTGGTCAGCCGTAACCCCGACTTCTCTGCCGAAGGTATCAGGGTGGTCGATAGCTTGTTCGCTGCGTTGACGCTGGCTGAGAGTATTGCGGTGATTGATGGCAGTGATGAGCTGATGTTGATCGGTGGTGCTCAGCTGTATCGAGAGTCACTGGCGCAGGCTGATTGCCTGTACCTCACCAAGGTGCACAGCGATGTCATTGAAGGTGACGCTTTCTTTCCGCCGATCGACTGGCAGCAGTGGTCAGAGGGTGAGGTGACGCACCACGAGGCGGACGACAACAATCCCTATGCTTACAGCTTCTGTGTTTATACTCGCCGTCGCTAGATTACAGGGGCGTAATCTAGCCCTAGCAATGGTTAATAATCATTAACCATTTGGTAGGTGGGAATACCTATATGGCACGCTGTGTTGCCACTTAATTAGCTTGTTATATTACCTCGCCTGTTACCTGTTTTCGGGCGAATGCTACCCATGTTCCCGCTGCTACGCCCCTTTATAGAGCACCCTGTTACCTTGCTACCCTGTTTCTGGGCCTTTCGCGAAGTTCATTGCCTAATAGGGCTTATACTTATTAGAATGCGACACATAGAAAAGATCGGCCTGTAGTTATAAGACCCTGCAGCTCCGTTTGTTAATAATAAGTTCCGAGTGATAATCCAAGGAAATAACTCTCATGAAGATGCATCGAGTAAAAACGATAGCGCTTGCTACCTCTGTAGCAGCCGGCGCGTTGGTAGCTCAGGCTGCCGGTGCAGATAACCTGGATAAAGTCTTCCAGGTGGGTCAGGCCAAAACCGTGGCTGCACAAAAATCTCAGGTTAAGATCGATAAGCTCTCCGATCAGACTCGGGACCGCCTACAAGAATACAAAGATGTGCTCAAGCAGGTTGAAGGCCTGAAGGTATATATTGCCCGCCTAGATCGTCAGATCGACAATCAGAATCAGCGTATTACCAGCATCGAAGGTTCCATCGAGCAGGTCACTGAGGTGAAACGTCAGATCCTGCCGTTGGTCGACCGCATGATTGGTGCGCTCGATGAATTCATCGCCCTCGATGTGCCTTTCCTACAGGAAGAGCGTCAGCAACGTATCGCCTTCCTACGTAAGAATCTTGACCTCTCTAGCCAGACTGACGCTGAGAAATTCCGTCAGGTGCTGGAAGCCTACAAAATTGAGAACGAATACGGTCGCAAGATCGAGAGCTACAATGACACCATTACCGTCGGCGACAAAGAGCGTGATGTTGAGGTGTTACGTATCGGCCGTATCGGCCTGCTCTACCAGACTACCGATGGTGAAGTGTCCGGTGCCTGGGATCAACAAGCGCGCCAGTGGGTGCAGTTGGATAACGGACAATACAAGAATGCCATCCGTCAGGGTCTACGCATCGCTAAGAAGCAAGCCTCTATCGATATCATGACTGTGCCTGTAGCTGCTCCGGAGGCTGTGAAGTAAGATGAAATTGAATACTATAAAGAAAACCATTGCTGCCGTTGTCGGTAGCGCCATGCTTCTAGGGTCTGCGGGCTCTCTTGCCGCCGACCTTACCCTCGATCAGCTGTTGAAGAAGGTCGAGTCCGGGCGCTATGCCGAAGCCAAAGAAAACAAGGCGCGCGAGGCACGTTTCTCTAAAGAGAAGCAAAACCAAGAGCGTCTACTCGCCGAAATGAAGGCTGAACTAGCTCGCCTCGAGGGTGTTTCACAGCAGCGTGAGAAGCAGTTCGAAGAGAACGAGCAGCGTGTTGCCGAAGCGGAAAAAACCTATAACGAGCGCAAGGGTACGTTGAACGAGCTATTCGGTCACCTAACCTCTGCTGCTGGTGATGCTCGCTCAAACTTCGAAGTCTCGCTGACCTCGATTCAATACCCCGACCGTGCAGAGTTCCTCGACGGCCTAGTGGCTAAGATGAGTGGCTCTGATGAGCTGCCGACTATCGCCGAAATCGAGAAGCTGTGGTTCGAGCTACAGCGTGAGATGGTCGAATCAGGTCGTGTGGCGAAGTTTGACACAACGGTTAAGTTGCCCAACGGCGACGCTGTGGATGAGACTGTCGTTCGCGTCGGTACCTTCAACGTGGTTAGTGAAGACGGTAAATACCTCAAATACGCCAACGGAAGCCTGGAAGAACTGCCTCGTCAGCCTGCCAGTGCGATTCGCTCTCAGGCCGCTAAGGCGGCAACATCGACCTCTGGCTTGAGTGCCTTCGGTGTCGACCCAACGGGCCCAACCGGTGGTTCGTTCTTGGCGGCGCTGATTAACAGCCCTTCTATCGAAGAGCGCTGGCACCAGGGTGGTTACGTTGGTTACGCCATCTCTGCCTTGGGTGTGGTCGCCTTCATCCTCGCTATCTGGCGCTTGATTGTACTGGTCGGTGTGAGTGGCAAGGTGAACGCGCAGCTGAAGTCTAGCGAAGCGAAAGAGAACAACCCTCTGGGTCGCGTGCTTGCCGTGAGTAAGTCTAATCCGAATATGGACACCGAAACTCTCGAGTTGAAACTGCACGAGGCGGTCTTGAAAGAGATACCATCGCTGGAGAACTACCAGGGCGCGTTGAAAATCATCGCCGCCGTTGCTCCGCTGATGGGTTTGTTGGGTACCGTGACCGGTATGATTTTGACCTTCCAGGCGATTACCATCTTCGGTGCGGGTGACCCTAAGGCAATGGCCGGCGGCATCTCTAGCGCCTTGATCACTACCGTACTCGGTCTGGTCGTGGCTATTCCTACGGTCTTGCTGCACACCGTCGTTTCCAGCCGCTCTAAGCGTATCATCCATATATTGGAAGAGCAGACAGCCGGCATCATTGCCGAGCATACCGAGGCTGAATTGAGGAAAGGGTAATGTATTACACGATACTCGACGCATACTCACGATTGATGGCATTTATGGATTCGGGCGGTCCTGTACTGTGGTGGATTGCTCTGATGACTCTAGTCATGTGGACGTTGGCGTTTGAGCGGATGTGGTATTTCCGCACCGCGCTGCGCCGCGACATCGACTCTGTAATGACTGACTGGGAGGGGCGCACTGAGCGCAAGTCCTGGAATGCTCACGCCATCCGTCAAGCGTTGATCTCTCGTGTGTCATTGGCTATTAACCAGAATCTACCGATGATCAATACCTTGGTCGCCCTCTGTCCGTTATTGGGACTGTTGGGCACCGTCACCGGTATGATCGAGGTGTTTAACGTCATGGCCGTTAGCGGCGGTGGCGATGCCAAGTCGATGGCGGGGGGAGTCTCTAAGGCGACTATACCCACCATGGCAGGCATGGTGGCGGCGCTCTCCGGCGTCTTCATCAGCACCTATCTGGCCAAAGTAGCCGAACGCGAAAGTCAGCTCTTGACCGACCATTTAACCACGGATCACTAGGGGAGTTCTCTCATGCCTAAGTCCGTTTCGGCTCGCAAGCCCGAGCCAGAGCAGCAGATTGATTTAACGCCAATGTTGGACGTTGTCTTTATCATGCTGATCTTTTTCATCGTCACCGCCTCGTTTATCAAAGAGCCCGGTGTCGATGTCGAACGGCCGGTCGCGGAAACCCGCGACCTGGTTAAGAACCAAAATATTTTAATCGCGATCACCCAGGGCGATAAGATCTGGATTGATAAAAAAGAAATCGACAAGCGCTTTGTCAAAGCGATCATCGAACGTATGCACGCCGAGAACCCGAAGGGTGCGGTGGTAGTACAGGCTGATAAGTCGTCGACTGCCGAGATGTTTGCCCTAGTCGTCGATGCGGCGAAGCAGGCCGGTGTTGTTGACATCGTACTCGCAGCGGAGGGTAACTAGCTATGAGCCTAGTACGTTTACTAATAGGCGGCCTATTTGGCGCGCTGGTTACCGCCGGTCTCTTCGTTATCATGTACTCGTTGATCGAGTTCTCCGATCGGCCGGTCGATGACTCGGCACCGACTAAGATCGCTTCGATCGACATGCCGGATACCGAGATTGACCCACGAAGCAAAGAGGTCAAACCCGATAAGCCGGAAGACCCAGAGACACCGCCACCCGAGATGGAGAGCCCTGAGATTGAGGACTTTGACGTCGATGTAGGGGGGATGAACATGGGCTTTACGCCAAAGGCTGATGTGCAAATCAGTGCGGCTGGTATAACTGATGTTGACGGTGAGTTTCTACCGATCGTCAAGGTGCAGCCTATTTATCCGCGCCGTGCCGCGTCGCGTGGTACTGAGGGCTACTGTATCGTCGAATATACGGTGACCAAGAACGGTTCCATCCGCGATCCGATCCCGGTGGACTGCCAGCCGGGCAGCATCTTCAACCGTGCCTCGGTGAAGGCGGCGCTGAAGTTCAAGTACAAGCCCCGCGTTATCGATGGTGTGGCACAAGATGTACCGGGTGTGCGTAACAAGTTCACCTACCAACTGGCGAAATAACGGGTATAGCAGATGAATACACGAAAATGTTGCAATCCAGTGCGACCGTTGGCGCGTCTTGCGGCGGCTGGAGCGGTGTTGACACTGCTGCAAGTCGCCAGCCCGGTGGTCTTGCAGGAGATGGGCTACCAGGGCAGCCTGGGTCAGGCTGCTGCTGAAGAGAAAAAGAAGAGCACTGAGAAGACGCGTAAGACGCCGGCGATCAGTGCCAAGATCTACAAGAAGCTCGAGAAGGCCCAGGAGTATTCTGAGGCAGAGCAGTTCAACGACGCACTGAAGGTGTTGAACGATATTAAGGCTAACTCCGGCAAGATGAATGGCTATGAGAAGGCGACGATGTGGAATTTCTACTCGTTCGTTTATTACAGTCAGGAAAATTACAAGAAGGTACTCGAGGCCTACCGTAACGTCTTGGCACAGTCGCCGGATATTCCGCTGCAGATGGAATATCAAACCAAGTACCAGATGGGGCAGCTGTACTTCGTCACCGAAGACTATAAGCGCGCCATCAGCACATTGGAAGACTGGTTCCGAGTCGATCCGATGGCTAAGGACAACGCCAATGCGCGGGTGTTATTGGCCCAGGGTTACTACCAGACTAAAAAGTACGACAAGGCATTGAGCCAGATCGAAGAGGCGATGCGTATCACGCGGGCGAAAGGCAAGGAGGCCAAAGAGAATTGGTACCTGCTGATGCGCGTGCTGTACTACGAGAAGGGTGACATGAAGAAGGTCGCCTGGGTGCTCGAGGAATTGACCCGTCGCTGGCCGAAGAAGGACTATCTCGTCCAGCTTTCGGGCATCTATAGCGAGCTCAATAACGAGAAGCGTCAGCTGATCGCGCTTGAGGCAGCTTATACGGCGAATATGTTGGCGAAGCAGCAAGATCTGCTCAATATGGCCTATTTGTTCCTCGGTGCCGATGTACCGTATAAGGCGGCGAAAGTGCTAGATAAGGGGCTCAAGGAGAAGAAGATCGAGGCGACTGCCAAGAACTACGAAGTCCTTGGTACCGCCTATCGCGCTGCTCAGGAGGTCGACAAGGCGATTCCTGTGATGGAGAAGGCTGCTCAATTGTCACCTAAAGGTGAAAACTGGGCGCGCCTAGCCAACGTCTATCTCGACGATGATCAGTACGGCAAGGCGGCTGATGCTGCCCGCAAGGCGATCAAGAAAGGGGGCATTAAGCGCAAGGATAATACGCAGGTCGTGTTGGGAATGGCGCTGTTCAACCAAAACAAGCTTACCGAGGCGCGTAAGGTGTTCGAAAGCATCACCGACAAACGCAGCAGCAAGATGCGTGAGCAGTGGTTGAAGTACCTCGATACTGAGATCGGTCGTAGAGCTTCGCTGCAGGAAGACATGGGATAATCGATCCATGTATTAGCCAAAGGCTATCGTTATCATGCGGTAGCTAAAGGTGCTCTTGAAGATGATAGTTAAAAGGCGATGGTAACCCCATCGCCTTTTTTGTGCACGTAAGAAAGGCGTCCGGATAGTATTTGGGAGCACAAAAAAAGAGGCCGTAGCCCCTTTCTTATTCATTGCTTATGGGATCTGCTAGTCGAGCAGAGACAAGTCTCGTACCGCACCTTTGTCGGCGCTGGTGACCATCTTGGCGTAGACCTTCAGGGCTGCTGATACCTTGCGCGGGCGTTCTTCGCGTGGCTTCCAGCCCTGCTTACCTTTGGCGTCCATGGCGGCGCGGCGAGCGTCGAGCTCGGCATCGCTGAGGTCGACGTTGATCGAGCGTTCGGGGATATTAATCTTGATCAAGTCGCCGTGCTCAATCAATCCGATGGCGCCGCCAGCAGCGGCTTCTGGTGAGCAGTGACCGATGGAGAGGCCTGAGGTACCGCCGGAGAAACGGCCGTCGGTCAGTAGCGCGCAAGCTTTGCCCAGCCCTTTCGACTTAAGGTAAGAAGTTGGGTAGAGCATCTCCTGCATGCCCGGGCCGCCGCGCGGCCCCTCGTAGCGGATGATTACGACGTCGCCCGCTTTTACCTTGTCGTCGAGGATGTCGGCGACGGCTTGGTCCTGGCTCTCGCAGATATAGGCGGGGCCTTCGAACACCCAGATGCTTTCATCGACACCGGAGGTCTTGACGACGCAGCCGTCGAGGGCGATGTTACCCTTCAGTACGGCGAGGCCGCCCTCTAAACTGAAGGCATTCTCGAGGTTGCGGATACAGCCGCTCTCACGGTTGCCATCTAGGCTCGACCAACGAGTTGACTGACTGAACGCAGTCTGAGTCGGTATGCCAGCGGGGCCGGCCTTGAAGAACTCGAGTACGTCGTCGTCTTCGCTGCGAATGATGTCCCACTGTTCGAGGGCCTCGGCTAGGCTGCTGCTGTGCACGGTGGGGATGTCGGTATGCAGTAGGCCGGCACGATCGAGTTCACCGAGGATGGAGAAGACGCCGCCGGCGCGATGCACGTCTTCCATATGATATTCAGGGGTGTTGGGGGCCACCTTGCACAGCTGTGGAATCCTGCGACTCAGGGCGTCGATATCGTCCATGCCGAAGTCGATGTTGCCTTCTTGTGCTGCGGCGAGGAGGTGCAGGATGGTGTTAGTGGAGCCGCCCATGGCGATGTCGAGACTCATCGCATTCTCGAAGGCCTTAATACTGGCGATCGAGCGGGGTAGTACGCTGTCGTCATCCTGCTCGTAGTATTGCTTGGTGATTCTGACGATCTCCTTGCCGGCGCGCTTGAACAGCTGTTCACGATCGCTGTGTGTCGCTAGCATACTGCCGTTACCGGGTAGGCTAAGGCCCAGGGCTTCGGTGAGGCAGTTCATCGAATTGGCGGTGAACATACCAGAACAGGAACCGCAGGTCGGGCAAGCGCTGCGCTCGACCTCGGCGACCTCTTCGTCGGTGGCGTCGTCGGTGGCGGCCATCACCATGGCATCGACGAGATCGAGTTTGTGCTCGGAGAGCTTGGTCTTGCCAGCTTCCATCGGGCCACCGGAGACGAAGATGACGGGGATGTTGAGGCGCATTGAGGCATTGAGCATGCCCGGGGTGATCTTGTCACAGTTGGAGATACAGACAATGGCGTCGGCGCAGTGAGCGTTGACCATGTATTCGACAGAGTCGGCAATGATGTCACGTGAAGGCAGCGAATAGAGCATGCCATCGTGACCCATCGCGATGCCATCATCGACGGCGATAGTGTTGAATTCCTTGGCGACACCGCCAAATTTTTCGATCTCGCGCGCCACCAGTTGGCCCATGTCTTTCAGGTGTACGTGGCCGGGGACGAACTGGGTGAAGGAGTTGGCGACGGCGATGATTGGCTTTTGAAAGTCGTCGTCCTTCATGCCGGTGGCGCGCCACAGGGAGCGAGCGCCAGCCATATTACGGCCTGCGGTGGAGGTCTTTGAGCGATAAACGGGCATGGTGATTACCTTTATAGTCAGTCTGACAGCCCAGCATGTGCTCCGCTAGGCGGTGATTTTGCGGCCTAGGGTAGCACAGCGGCGGGTAAGCTGTCGTCTCTGGCGTGGAGAGCAGGATGCGCTTAGAGGTTGCGTACGAATACCTTCGAGTTGCGTTGGTAGTTGTAGAGCTGTTGTTTCTGCTGCGGCAGGTCGTCGGCGTCGCCAGGCAGGAAGCCCTGCTCGATGAACCAGTGCGCCGTCTGTGTGGTCAATACGAACAGCCGGCTGATTGTGCGCTGCTTGGCGCACTCGACGACCTTGTTGAGCAGTTGTTCGCCGCGATCACCACCACGATAATCGGGATGCACGACGACGCAGGCGAGCTCTGCCATCGCCTCGTCAGGATAATCGTAGAGAGCGGCACAGCCGATGACCATGCCGTCGCGTTCGATGACGATGAACTGCTCGATTTCGGTTTCGAGGTGCTCGCGTGAGCGTCTGACCAGCACGCCCTGCTCTTCGAGGGGCTGAATTAGGTTGAGGATACCGCCGACATCGTTGATATCGGCGGCACGAAGGGTGTCATAGTAATCGGCATAGATTAGGGTGCCGCAACCGTCGCGGATAAAGAGCTCGCGCAACAGCGTGCCATCGACTCGGCTACTGATCATATGCACACGCTCGATGCCGTGACGACTGGCTCTGATCGCGGCGTCAATGATGTTTTTCTGCTCGTCGCAGAGGGTGCTGAGGCTACGTAACTGTTCGGCCTCTTGCGTCGATAGTTGAGCGATGAGCTGGCCGCCGTCATCGACGATGTCGTGCATGTCGTCGAGGAATATCAGCTTGTCGGCGTTAACTGCGATCGCTGTTTGCGTCGCGAGCTCAACGGCGGCCATGTTGAATACTTCGCCGGTGGGGGAATAGCCGATGGGGGGGATGAGGATGATGCAGTCATCGTCAAGCAACCGGCCGATCGACTCAGTGTCAATGCGCCGGACGCAGCCGGTGTAAAGAAAGTCGATGCCGTCGCGGATGCCGATGGGTTTTGCGGTGACAAAATTGCCACTGGCGACGCGAATGCTGGCGCCCTGCATCGGCGAATCGGGCAGCCCCAACGACAGCATGGCCTCGATTTGGCAGCGCAGATGACCTGCGGCATCGGTCACCGCCTGAATCGTTTGGTGGTCGGTGATGCGCAGGTTGTTGTGTAGTCGTGTGGTAATGTTGCGCAGCGCTAGGCGCTCCTCGACCTGCGGTCGGGCGCCGTGAACGAGAATAAGTCGAATGCCCAAGGTGTTCAGTAGTGCGATGTCGTGCACGATGTGCCTGAAAGCTGGGCTGTCGACGACCTCGCCACTACAACTGATGACAAAGGTCTTGCCGCGGTGCATGCGGATGTAGGGCGAGGATTGACGGAATTGATCGACAAAAAGCTGATTGTCGTCGCGGGGGCCTTGCTGTGGCGAGCTAGAGTTCACGGTATTATCACGACCTGATTATCGAAGCGTTTCAGCAGAGGCGGCCACAGCGGGTCCGGGCCGTCGTCAGTGCTAGCGACTGTTTATCTTGACAGAGTTGAGGGGCAAAAAAAAGACGCTAGCCTCACGGCTAGCGTCTGATCTTGGTGGTGGTCGGCTAGAGTCTAGCCAAACATGCCCTTGAACATGAAGAAGAAGACAATCGACAGACCTGCACCGGCGGGCAGGGTAATGATCCAGGACATGAAGATCGAGGAGATTACGCGCAAATTGAGTGCGCCGATGCCTCGCGCCAGACCGACACCGAGCACGGCACCGACGAGGGTGTGGGTAGTAGAGATTGGCAGACCTGTGGCCGAGGCCAGTACTACTGTGGTGGCGGCGGCGAGTTCGGCGGCAAAGCCGCGGCTCGGTGTCAGCTCGGTGATCTTCTTGCCGATGGTAGCCATCACCTTGAAGCCGTAGGTGGCGAGACCGACGACGATACCGGCGCCTCCGAGCAGTAGGATCCAGCTCGGCATGGCGGTTTTCGATAGCACGGCACCGCCGCTGGAGATGACACCCCAGATAGCGGCAATCGGGCCGACGGCGTTGGCCACATCGTTAGAGCCGTGAGCAAAAGCCATGGCGCAGGCGGTGAAAATCATCAGTACCGCGAAAACGCGCTCGACATTCTCGAAGCGATTCTGGTTGCTGGCATTCTCGTCACGCTTGATCTTACTGAGCAGGATGGCGCCGATACAGGCAACGACAACACCGGCGATGGCGGCGATGCCGACATCTTGCGCGAAGCTAAGGCTGATGCCCATATCTTTGAAAACGTGCTTCAGGCCCTTGATCATGGTTACCATAGCGATCATGAAGCCGACAAAGAACATGTAGACTGGCACATAGCGCTTGGCATTGCCGAAGGGGTCTTTGGTGTCGAGAATCAGTCGTTGCACACTCTTGAACAGGGCGAAGGAGATGGTACCGGCGAGCACCGGTGAGACGACCCAGCTGGCCACCACGTGACCGACCTTACCCCAGTTGACGGCATCGACGCCGATACCGGCGGCGGCGAAGCCAACGATGGCGCCGACGATAGAGTGGGTGGTGGAGACCGGCCAGCCCATCATGGAGGCGATGAACAGCCAGGTGCCGGCGGCCAGCAGTGCGGCCAACATGCCGTAGACTAATAGCTCAGGGCTGCCGGTTAGGATGGCGGGATCGATGATGCCCTTGCGAATAGTCGAGGTGACTTCACCACCGGCCAGGTAGGCGCCGGCAAATTCGAAGACGATGGCGATCATAATCGCCTGTTTGACGGTGAGTGCCTTCGAGCCTACCGAGGTGCCCATTGCGTTGGCGACGTCGTTAGCACCGACCCCCCAAGCCATAAAGAAGCCAAATACACAGGCGAGGGTAAGAAGAATCGTACCGTAGTTAGCGATAATATCCATGGTGGTAAACTCTGTTGATTAACGGGCAATTAGGATTTGAAGTCGGGCGCCGACACGCTGCGAGGAATCGGCGAGGTCGCCGATTAGCTCAATGATTTTGTAGAGAAACATGACACCGATGGGAGGGAGGTCATTCTCTACCTTGAACAAGCTGGCGCGAATGGCGACCTCGAGTTCGTCGGTCTCAGTCTCGAGGCGATCTAGTTCGCTGATTAGCGCTTCGACAGTCTCAAGTTCACGGCCACTGAAGCCGGTATCGAGCAGTTTATCGAGCTCGTCGATGGCCTTGACCGCCTGCGCCGAGGTAGCGATGGCCTTTTTAACATAGCTTTCCATGGCTGCTTTAATCGCCTGAGGGATCTCCATCTCGCGCCCGAGCATGAGGCCGGCGATGTCCTTGGCGTTGTTGGCAATCTTGTCCTGCATGGTGACCAGCTCTAGTAAGTCAGAGCGCGGTACGGGCAGAAAGAGGTTCTTTGGCAGATGTAAGCGAATTGAACGCTTCATGTCATCGGCTTCATTCTCTAGAATGCTAATCTGGTTCTGCTGCTTGGCGGCCTGCTCCCAATCACTGACCAGTACGGCGGCGATAAAGTGTTCGAGCTGAGCGGCACAAGCTTGTGCTTTGATCATATGGCGCTGAATAGGCTTGATCGGTGATTGACCAAACATGTTACCAAAGGGGATGCTGACCATTGTGGGGCTCCGATGTTATTGGAAGCGAAAAATGCAGAGTGTGCGTTAATCGGCCTATTGTCGGGCACAAATGTTACAGCATTGTGACAGTCTGTCATCTGGCTGTAATATTGGGCGGTTAGCTGGCGCTAAGTAAACGGCTGTTGATAGTTTTAAGCGAATGATTATAAACCTTAAGTGTGGGGCTGCGAGTGAAAGCAAACAATGTGACAGAAACATTACGGTACTCCGCTGACGGTCGTATTGTCGATCTACGCTCGTTACTCGACGGCTTGTTGGCGTCCGGTCAGCTGTCGGAGCGCGATCACGGGCGGCTGGTGATGGCGTCGCGTAGTGCTGAACAGGCGGCGATGCACCCGATTAATTTTATCGCATCACAGCAACTGAGTGACCAAACAAAAAAGCATAAGAAGATCGATGTTAGCTGTATGTTGCAGTGGCTGTCGGAGCAGTCGGGTCAGCCTTGCATGAGGATCGACCCGCTCAAGATTGATGTTGCGGCGGTCAGCGCGGTGATGTCATACGCTTTCGCGAGTCGTCACCAGATATTAGCGCTAGCTGTCGACAGTGATGAGGTCGTGGTCGCCTCGGCGCAGCCCTGGGTCAATAGCTGGGAGGCCGACCTCAGTCATGTTACTAGCCGCAACATTCGCCGTGTCATCGTCGATCCTGCCGATATTAAAAAATACCAGGTCGAGTTCTATACTCTTGCTCGCTCGATTAGCGGCGCCAGTAGCGAGGCAGGGCAGGCTGCGGGTTTGACCAACCTCGAGGCGATGTTGGAACTGGGGCAGATGAAAGACCCCGATGCCAATGACGAACATATCGTCAATATTGTCGACTGGCTACTGGGCTACGCCTTCAATCAGCGTGCCAGCGATATTCACATCGAGCCGCGACGGGAGAGGGGTAAGGTGCGTTTTCGCATCGATGGCGTGCTACATACGATCTATGAGTTTCCGGCGCAGGTGACGACGGCGGTGATTAGTCGTATTAAGATACTGGGGCGTCTCGATGTGGCTGAGAAGCGTCGACCGCAGGATGGGCGTTTGAAGACGCGCCGACCCGATGCCGGCGAGGTTGAGCTGCGTTTATCGACGCTGCCGACGGCGTTCGGTGAAAAGTTGGTGATGCGTATTTTCGATCCGACGGTGCTCAACCAGGGCTTCGATGAACTGGGCTTATTAAAGGAAGACCTTAATCGCTGGCAGCGATTGCTGGCCAGCCCTAATGGCATCATCCTTGTGACGGGTCCTACGGGCTCGGGTAAGACGACAACGCTATATAGCAGTCTGCGCCGGTTGGCGAGTGATGAGGTGAACCTGTGTACCATTGAGGACCCGATCGAGATGATCGAGCCGATGTTTAATCAGATGCAGGTTAACGCCAATATCGACCTAGACTTTGCCACCGGGGTGCGCGCGCTGTTGCGCCAGGATCCCGACGTGATTATGGTCGGTGAGATTCGCGACGCCGAGACTGCTGAGATGGCGACACAGGCGGCGCTGACGGGACACTTGATGTTGTCGACGCTGCATACCAATGATGCGCCTAGTGCGGTGACCCGGTTGCTGGAGATCGGTGTGCCGGCCTACCTGTTGCGAGCAAGTTTGAACGGCGTCATGGCGCAGCGGTTGGTGCGTACGCTGTGTCCACATTGCAAAGAGCAGGTCCCGGTCGACAGTTTGGCCTGGACGGCGTTGACAGCACCGTGGCGAGTGGCACCACCGGCACATATCTTCACGGCGAAGGGCTGTGACGAGTGTCGCCATACCGGCTTCCGCGGTCGGCAGGGAATATATGAGATCTTGGTGATATCCGATCAGGTGCGCGAACATATTCGCAGTGATACCGACTTGAAAAAGCTCAGTGAGCAGGCAATGCGCGAAGGCATGCGCACACTGCGCTTGAGTGGCGCACAGAAGGTCGCCGCCGGGCTGACGACGATAGAGGAGGTATTGCGCGTGGTGCCTCCATCGGTCGATAAACAGTAGTCGTTAAGGCAAAAGGTGTGATGAGCCCCCTGTCCGTTTAACGGTGGGTGATGCTATTTAAGTGAAGGTATTGGTAATGAGTCAACTGATTACAGAGCATTTGCCAGCGGCGCTGCTCGAGCTGACCGAACAGGCGTGGGCACAGGTGTTGGATTCAGCGCAGACGAGTGAGCTGGCACTGCCGGCGGCGTTGCAACAGCGCGCCGAGTCGCGGCCGGCACTTGCGAGAGAGCTGGCGACGGCGATGATGGGCAGTGAATACTTTGCTGAACAGTGTCAGCGCCAACCGGCGATGTTGGTCGAACTACTGCAGTCGGATGCGCTACACGAGGTGATGTCGGCGGCGCAATTGCGTCAAGAACTGGCAGAGAGCTTACTTGAGGCGGATAGTTTTGAGGCATTGTGTTCTGTGTTGCGCCGTTTTCGCCGTCGACAAATGTGCCGAATTATCTATCGTGACTTTAATCGCCTGGCAACAATGGAGCAGACCACGGCGGAACTGTCGGCGTTGGCAGATAGCAGTATTGACCTGTCGCTTGCCTGGCTATACCAGCAGCTATCCGTTGACTGGGGCACTCCTGTCGATAGTCTCGGGCAGCCGCAGCAGATGGTTGTGGTTGGCATGGGTAAGCTGGGGGCCTGTGAATTAAACCTCTCCTCTGATGTCGACCTGATCTTTGTTTACCCGTCGCAGGGTGAGACGCGCGGTGGCCAGCGCGTGGTAGAGAATCACAAATTTTTTCTGAAACTGGGCCAGCAGTTGATTAAATCGCTGGACCAGGTCACCGCCGATGGTTTTGTTTTTCGCGTCGATATGCGGCTACGCCCCTGGGGGCAGAGCGGTGCCCTGGTACTGAGTTTTGATGCCTTCGAGGCCTACTATCGAGATCATGGTCGTGAGTGGGAGCGTTACGCGATGATCAAGGCGCGCATTGTCGCAGGTGATAAGTTGGCCGGTGAGCGTTTGATGCAGATGTTGAAGCCTTTCGTGTTTCGTAAATACGTTGACTACAGCGTCATTGATGCGTTGCGCTCGATGAAGCAGATGATTACCCGGGAGGTGTCGCGTCGCGGCCTGCAAAACGATGTCAAACTCGGCGGCGGCGGTATTCGCGAGGTCGAGTTCATCGCACAGGTGTTTCAGTTGATTCGCGGTGGTCGGGATGTCGAGCTGCAGGACCGACGCCTGCTGCGTATTTTGAGGCTGCTAAAAGAGTACGAGTATCTGCCCGCGGCGGCAGTCGACGAGCTGCGAGCGGCCTATTGCTTCCTGCGTAATAGCGAGCATGGTATTCAGGGCTATCAGGATAAACAGACACAGGCGCTGCCGGTAGCACCAGCTGAGCAGCTGCGTCTGGCGGCGGTGATGGGCTTCGCCTGTTGGGATGATTACTATCAGGTGCTGTCGCAGCACCGAGAGGCAGTGGCGACGCACTTTCGTTATCTGATCGAGGCGCCAGAGGAGGAAAATGCCGACGGCGGGCTGGGGCAGGAGTGGGAGGACGCCTGGCTGGATGAGGATAGCGATGAGCAGGTTGTTGCCTGGCTTCACGATAATGGTTTTAGTGAGGTTGAGGAGGCCTGGCGACAGCTGTCGATGATGCGTTCGAGTAAGCGTGTCAAGATGATGCAGCGGCAGGGGCGTGAGCGCCTCGATCTCTTTATGCCGCGCCTGTTAGCCTCGATTGCCGAGCACGATGGCGCCAGCACCTTGCTGCTGCGTATGCTGCCCTTCGTCGAAGCGGTGTTGCGGCGCAGTGCTTACATGGTGTTATTGCTGGAGAACCCGCAGGCGATGCAGCAGTTGACTCTGCTCTGCTCTGCGAGCCCGTGGATTGCCAAGCAGCTGGCGACACATCCGGTATTGTTGGACGAGCTGCTGAACGTAGAGAGTTTGTATACCGTCCCCGATCGAGCGACGCTGAGCAGTGAGCTACAGATGCAGCTATTGCGCCTACCGGAGGATGATTTGGAGGGGCAGATGGATGTGTTGCGTTACTTTCGCTCCGCACACGTGTTACGGGTGGCAGCTTCGGAGGTGACCGGGCGGTTGCCGCTGATGCAGGTCAGTGACTATCTCAGTTATATCGCCGAAGTCATTCTGCAGCAGGTGCTCGATCTGGCTTGGCGGGATATGACGGCGAGTCACGGTCGACCGCAGCAGTCGGACGGCCACAGTTGTGACCCGGGTTTTACGGTCGTTGGCTTTGGTAAGCTCGGCGGCCTAGAGCTGGGATATAGCTCGGATCTCGATCTAGTCTTCCTCTACGATGCCGACGCGATGAGTGAGAGTGATGGCGACCGGCCGATTAGTGCGCAGAAGTTTTATAACCGCCTGGGCCAGAAGATCATCCATATCATGACGACGCGCACCACGCAGGGCGCGTTGTACGAGGTGGATATGCGTCTGAGGCCCTCTGGTAATGCAGGCTTGCTGGCTACATCGCTGAAGGCCTTCGAACGCTATCAGCTCAACGACGCCTGGACCTGGGAGCATCAGGCTCTAGTGCGTGCCCGGGTGGTGGCCGGTGATCGAGGGCTGGGGCAGCGCTTCGATACCCTGCGCCGAGAGATCCTGCGTCAGCCGAGAGATTGGCAGAAGCTACGTGTGGAAGTGGTCGAGATGCGGCAGAAAATGCGCGATCATCTTCTGCCGAAGACAACAAATGCACAGGGTGAGGAGCTTTTTCATCTTAAGCATGGCTCTGGAGGTATCGTTGACATCGAATTTATGGTTCAATTTGCCGTTTTGGCGCTGGCAAATCAGCATCCTGCATTGACGGAGTGGTCGGACAACGTCCGTATCTTAGAGACACTGTCTGGCATTCATCTCGTGCCGTGCGAACAGACAGAGGCCGTCGCCGAAGCTTACAAGGCTTATCGGGCACATTCACACCGACTCGCGCTACAGCATTGCGAGAACAGTGTAGTTGCTGGTCAGTACGTTACGCAGCGCCAATTAGTCACGCAGATGTGGCAGCAGTACCTGCATGAGCAGGCTGTTAAAAAGTAGCTAGAAGACGACGATTACAAATAATGAGTCTTGCCACCAACACCGATAATGGCGTGGCGAGCACAATGGCTAGGAGTTTACGATATGTCCATGGCAGATAGAGATGGCGTGATTTGGTTAGATGGTAAAATGGTACCCTGGCGTGAGGCGAAGGTGCATGTATTAACTCATACGTTGCACTATGGACTGGGTGTCTTTGAGGGGGTGCGCGCTTATAGCACTGTCAATCACGGCACCAGTATTTTCCGCCTGCAAGAGCATACCGACCGCCTATTCCGCTCTGCACATATTTTGGCGATGGATATTCCTTATAGCAAAGAAGAGCTTAACGAAGCGCAGTTGGCCGTGGTACGCGAAAACAAGCTAGAGGAAGCCTATCTTCGTCCAATGTGCTTCTACGGTTCTGAGGGGATGGGCCTGCGTGCGGATAACTTGAAGACACACGTGATGGTGGCTAGCTGGGACTGGCCATCCTATATGGACCCAGAGGCGAAGGAGGTGGGCATCAAGATCCGCACCTCGAGCTATACTCGTCATCATGTCAACATCACTATGTGTAAGGCCAAGGCGAACGGCAACTACATCAACTCGATCTTGGCGCTGCGTGAAGCGCTGGAGAGTGGCTGTGATGAGGCGCTATTGCTCGATAACGAGGGTTATGTGGCCGAGGGTAGTGGTGAAAACTTCTTCATGGTACGTAACGGCATCATCTATACGCCGGAGCTGACCTCGTGTCTGGAGGGTATCACCCGTGACACCATCTTCCATCTCGCCGCCGAGCACGGCTATGAGATTCGGGAGAAGCGCCTGACCCGCGACGAAGTCTATGTCGCTGACGAAGCCTTCTTCACTGGTACGGCGGCAGAGGTGTTACCGATCCGTGAACTGGATGGTCGTCAGATCGGCAGCGGTCGTCGAGGCCCAATAACGGAAGTCTTACAGGCTGCCTACTTCGATGCAGTCCAGGGGCGCAACAAGGGTCGCTACGATTGGTTGGCGCCGGTTGCTAAGTAACCATTAAGCTGCTTGGGGCGATGCTTTTTATTGTCTGTTTTGCCCTGAGCTAGGTTGTGCTGTGTGTTGTGGTGATAATGGTGGGCCGTATAGAGTGGTCGATATACTATGAGTAGTGTGGAAAAAATACTGATCGTCGGCCCCTCTTGGGTGGGCGATATGGTGATGGCGCAGAGCCTGTTTATTACGCTGCTTGAGCGTTACCCCGGCGCGGTGATACACGTCTTGGCGCCGGATTGGAGTCGACCTATTCTCGAGCGCATGCCGGAGGTGGCTGGTACGGTAGTGATGCCGATTGGTCATGGTAGTCTACAGCTTAAGCAGCGCTTCAAGATGGGGCGAGCGATGCGTGCGGAGCAATATACTCGCGCCATCGTGTTACCCAACTCATTGAAGTCGGCCTTTATCCCACTGTTTGCCGACATTCCTATCCGCACCGGTTGGCGCGGGGAATATCGCTTTGGTTTCCTCAACGACATTCGCCTGCTGGACAAGCACCGCTATCCGCTGATGGTGGAGCGTTTTGTGGCCCTGGGGGTGGCGGCGGACAAGCCGTTGCCGGCTATCGTCAATCCGAAATTGGTGGCCGATGCCGATAACTGCCAGCGCTTGCAGCAACAGCACGGTCTGTCGTTGACGGTGCCAGTATTGTCGCTGTGTCCCGGGGCAGAGTTTGGCCCGGCGAAACGCTGGCCTTCAGAGCATTATGCCGCGGTAGCTGAACAGGCGGTGGCCGACGGTATGCAGGTCTGGCTGTTTGGTTCGGCGAAGGATCGTGTGGTGACCGATGAGATAGTCTCGCTGATGTCGCCAGAGTATCGTGCAGCTGTGGTTAATTTGGCCGGTGAGACTCGGCTCGGTGACTCGGTCGACTTATTGTCGCTCTCGTCTGTGGTGATTAGCAATGACTCTGGCTTGATGCATGTTGCGGCGGCCGTGAGTGTGCCGTTGGTGGCGGTCTACGGTTCGACCTCGCCGGAGTTTACGCCGCCGCTCTCCGCACACGTAGAGGTCATTGCCAGCGATATCGATTGTCGTCCCTGTTTTCAGCGAGAGTGCCCGCTCGGACACCTGGACTGTTTAACCAAGCTCTCGCCGGTCGAAGTGTTCGCCGCGGTGAAGCGCCTGCTAGTCAATAAAGAAGCGGTATAATCTTATGCGTGTATTGGTGGTGAAAACCTCATCTATGGGCGATGTGATACACACCCTGCCAGCTCTCGCCGACGCCATGGCGGCGATGCCGTCGATCACCTTCGACTGGGTCGTTGAGGAAGCGTTCACCGAGATCCCCGCCTGGCACCCCGCTGTCGATCGGGTGATACCGGTCGCGATTCGGCGCTGGCGTAAGAGTCTGATTAACACCTGGAGTGGCGGTGAGTGGCGTAGCTTTAAGCGCAATATTCGCAAGAAACACTATGATTGCGTGATCGATGCCCAGGGCTTGTTGAAGAGTGCCTTTCTGACTCGACTGGTGGAAGCTCCCTGTTACGGTTACGATCGCAACTCGATTCGTGAGCCGCTGGCGTCGATGGCCTACAAACACAAAATCTCGGTGAGTAAAGAACAGCATGCGGTGGAACGGGTTCGCGAGCTGTTTGCCAGCAGTCTCGGCTATGAGAAGCCGACGACAGAGGCTGAGTATGGTTTGACGCGCAAGCAGTTTGCAGGCTCCGCGGTTGTCGAGAAAAACGTGGTGCTGTTACACGGCACAACGTGGCCTACCAAGCACTGGCCGGCGGCTTATTGGCGACAACTGGCGGAGAAAATTACTGCCGCCGGTTATCGTGTATTACTGCCCTGGGGCAACGATGTTGAGCGCGATAGAGCGAAAGATATTGCCGTCGATAATGATCGTGTCGAGGTGCTGCCTCGGCTGGATATCAAAGGCGTTGCGACAGCTCTGGCGCAAGCCTCGGCCGTCGTCTCCGTCGACACCGGGCTAGGCCATTTGTCGGCGGCGATCGGTGTGCCGACCCTGTCGCTGTATAGCCCCACTGATCCTCAGGTGGTCGGTACCTGCGGTGCCAATCAATATCACTATACGACGCAGGAAATTGAAGACGACGGTAGTCACTATGAGCCGACTATTGAACCGGCTAACTTTGCCAGTATGACACCTGAACGGGTCTGGCAGAGGTTTCAACCGATCCTGCTGGCGAGTGAGGATTAATATGCTCTATATCCCCCGCGCATGGCAGAAAACGCTGGCCGACCTTGGGCTAGACAGTTGCCAGGGCTGGCTCGATCATCAGCTTGAGCTGGTCGATGAGCCCAATCACGGCCACGGCGGCTATAGCGAGGTAGGCTACATCGGCCTTGATCGCGAGAGCAATAGTGCCGGCCTGTATGTCAAACGACAGCGCAATTATTCGATGCGCACCTGGCGTCATCCGCTCAAGGGGGTGCCTAGTTTCCGCCAGGAGTTCGATAATATTCGCCGGCTCGACAGTTACGGTATCAAGACGATAGAGGTGGTCTGTTATGCCGAAACCAAGACTCGTCGCGGCCGGGAGGCGGTTTTGGTGACCGAGGCGCTGGCCGATTACGTATCGATGGATCGTCTCAACGAGGGCGAGTATGGTGAGGCGGATTACAGTGCGTTGGTTGAGCAGATCGCCACCGCCGTGCTGGCACTGCACGCCACGGGTTACCGGCACCCTTGTCTTTACCCCAAGCATATCTTTATCGGGTGCGGCGAGGTTCGCTTTATCGACTTAGAAACGGTGCGGCCACATCATGGCTTTAGCAGGCTGTGGCGCAAGGATCTTGAGGTGTTGCTGCGGCGCTCGAGCCAGCGTTTTCGTCAGCATCGGCGGTTGTTTGTCGAGACTTACCTAGGGGCTGGAGCGACTGCAGAGGAGGTTGATAAGTTGCTCGCTCTGCTCGATCGACGCGCAGCCAAGAAGGCGAAACGATGAAACTCGCCTTTGCGCTGTTTAAATATTTTCCCTATGGCGGCCTACAGAAGGATATGTGGCGTATCGCTCACGCCTGTGTCTCTTTAGGGCACGAGGTGGAGATTTTTTGCGGCCTTTGGCAGGGAGATCGGCCGGCGACGATAGCGGTGCATGTGCTCGGCAAGAGTGGCTTGAGTAATCACACTAAGAATCGGCGCTTTGCCGAAGGCTTGGCGGCGGCGTTGACGGGGCAGGGCTTCGACCGTGTGGTCGGCTTCGATAAGCTGCCGGGGCTCGATTGGTACTATGCCGCCGATAGCTGTTTTAAGACTAAGGTAGAGCAGCGTGGTTGGCTGTATAGGCACAGTCCACGGGCGAAGCATTTCCTCGCCTGCGAAGAGGCGGTATTTTCCCCGTGTTCGACTACTGAACTGTTGATGATTTCGGCCTCGGAGATGGCTGCGTATCAGCAGAGTTATGGCACCGTGGCGGAGCGTTTTCATCTGCTGCCGCCGGGCATCTCGCGCGATCGAATTGCCGGTGCTGACGCCAATGAAAGGGCAGCCACGGCACGTGTCGGCCTCGGTGTGAAGGATGATGAGAAACTGTTGTTGATGGTTGGCTCGGGCTTTAAGACCAAGGGCGTTGACCGAGCGATTACGGCACTGGCGGCGCTCGCAGAGGATCAGCGTCAGCGTGTTAAGCTGAAGATAGCGGGGCAGGATAAGCCGGCGCGTTATCTCGCCCTGGCGAAAAAGCTCGGTGTCGAAGCGAGTGTTGAGTTTCTCGGCGGCCGCGATGACGTGCCTGAGTTGCTGTTGGCGGCGGACTTGTTGATTCATCCCGCCTACCGTGAGAATACAGGCACTGTTTTGCTGGAGGCAATGGTCGCGGGCACGCCGGTGCTGACGACGGCGGTTTGTGGTTACGCTCACTATATTACTGACTACCAGATGGGCGCTGTCGTTGCCTCGCCATTTAGCGCTGATGCACTGCAACAACAGTTGGCACGGCTGCTATTTGCCGAACCGGTAGACTGGTTTGGCCGTGCTCAGCATTTCGCCACGACGGCTGATATCTATTCGATGCCCGAGCGGGCGGCAACATTAATCACAGCGGGTGGCGCATAGTGTTATATCTGAATGATGAGTTTAAGGCGGCGTGGCCACAGCCCTTCGAGGCAGCGATCGCCCAGCAGGGTGAGGTTTACCGCAGTAAAGAGGGGCGGCGCACTCTACGCTTTGAGCTACAGCAGAAGAGCTATTTTCTCAAGCTACACCAGGGTATTGGCTGGGGTGAGATTATTAAGAACCTGCTGCAGTTGCGGCTACCTATCTTGGGCGCACGTAATGAGTGGCAGGCAATCGACCATCTTAAGGCTATCAATGTTGGTACGATGACTGCTGTGGCCTACGGTGAGCGGGGCTGCAACCCTGCTAAACAGCTCTCGTTCATTGTTACTGAGGATTTGGCCAACACTATTAGTCTTGAGGATTACTGCAAAGATTGGCGTGAAAAGCCGCCCGCGGCAGAGTTAAGGCGACGCTTGATCGCGAGAGTCGGTGAGATGGCGGGTAAGATGCATGGCAGTGGGATGAATCATCGTGACTTCTATCTCTGCCACTTTCTACTCGATGAAACTATTGATGAGGCTGATGACACGTGGCCGCAGCTGCACATCATCGACTTGCATCGTGCTCAGATCCGCGCCAAGGTGCCGCATCGGTGGCAGGTGAAGGATTTGGCGGGGATTTATTATTCTGCTCTCGATATTGGTTTGAGTAGAGAGGATGTGGCGTTATTTTTAGAGTGCTATCGGTTACCACTGTCGTTAGAGGTGTTGACTGAAGTAACAATGAAGGCGATTAAACTCTATCGGAAAGATCTTGGCCGTGAGCCAGTGATGCCAGTGTGATTGTTGATTTATCCGTTGCTTATTTCTGAGAGGAAAGTTTTGAAAATACTCCAAGTGTGCCAGAAAGCGAACGATATGGTGAGTGAGTTTGACCTGTTTGAGGAAACGGTGAGGGCGCTGACGCTGGAGGGCCACGATGTTACCTTTTGCGTGCTGGAGGGGGATGTTGATGTTTCAGCTATCGAACAGAGGACTCACTCTAAAGTGGTTGAGATGGGGTTTGATAAATCTGATTTTCGTGGCATCGGGATAAGAGCCCTTAAGCAGATGTATGCTTTCGTTAAGCGAGAGCAATACGATTTAATTATTACTCACCGATATAAGCCTAGTTATCTTTTGATGATTCTATCGTTATTTTTAAAGCATGGACGTTTTGTGTCGGTGTATCACGGTATGTTTCAATTTAAGCGCTTGGGGCGGAGGTTGTTGGCGAGAGTGGTGTTAAACGACCGCTGGAAATTTGTTGCGGTTTCTCATGCGGTCAAAGTTGACCTAATTGCCTCGGGTGTTGCCGAAAAGCATGTTGAGGTTATTTATAATGCTCTCGATAGCGATAAGATGCGGAAAAATCTGTTCAGCAGGGAGGACGCGCGTTGTCGCCTAGGACTGCAGGAAGAAGATTTAGTTATCGGTACTATCGGTCGAGTGAGCAAGGTAAAGGGTCACTGCTACCTACTAGAGGCGTTTTCAACGCTGCAGGTGTATCCACACGCGAAATTGTTAATTATTGGTGGTGGGCCGCTGGAGGCTGCTTTGTGGCAGCAGGCGGAAAAACTGGGTATTAGCGAGCGATTGGTGATCACAGGGATGGTTCCTGATGCTTATCGGTTATTGCCGGGGCTTGATTATTTCGTTATGTCATCATTATCGGAAGGGCTGCCGATCGCTATGTTGGAGGCAATTTGTGCCGGCCTCACAGTGGTAGGGACAAGGGCCGGAGGCATACCTGAGCTGATTACTCGCGATGAGTTTATCGCGGAGAGGCAGAGTGCTGGATCGTTGGCAGCTTCGTTGAAAAAAGTCTTAGCGCTAGATGCTGCAGGTTTATCTCACTATCATGCCGAGTTGGAGGAGAAAACGTTGTCTAAGTTTTCCCTAGAGACTTATTACCGTAAATATAGGCAATTGATTACAGATTGCTGAGTTTGTGGAGGGAGGTAGCCTAGATTTTCCATCGCCTCCATCGTAACATTAGTACACTTTTCAATGGGTGAAATAGCTGGCGCAGTGATAGCGGTACTTTTTATCTTTAACATGGCTGATAAATCTAACAAGAACAGTTGGTTATAAAGCTATATAGTCAGGCGTTGCACAATGAATGCAAAGTTAAAAGGGTTGCAGGAAGATGTTGGGTCGTTGTCGGAACCTGCGTCGAACATAAGTGATCGATCGTCAAAATCGCTTAAAATCTGCCTATTAGGTTATCGCTCCCACCCCTATGGGGGAGGGCAAGGTATCTACCTCAAATACCTGAGTAAGGCGCTGGTCGATGCAGGCCATAGCGTTGATGTGATCTCAGGTGAACCCTACCCGCACCTCGACGATCGCGTTAGTCTTATAAAAATGCCAGGTCTCAATTTATATGAAAATGGATTAGGGTCTCTGCGCCTTCACCATCTCAAGTCGCGGGCAAATATTGTTGAGTGGTTGAGTAAGCTGACCGGTGGTTTTGCTGAGATGCAGGCCTTTGGTCGCCGGACTGTAGCGTACTTGCGCCGAGAGGGGCGCCATTACGATATTATTCACGACAATCAGTCATTGTCGTTTGGCATGTTAAAGCTTCAGCAATTAGGTTTTCCTTTAGTCAGCACCATCCATCACCCGATTACTCGAGACTTAGAGATTGCGTTAGCGGCGGCGAATAGTTGGCGTGAAAAACTTTTAATTCGTCGCTGGCACTCATTTTTAGATATGCAACGTTTCGTGGTAAAGAGGCTTAACCATCTACAGACTGTTTCCAATCGTTCGAAGCGAGATATTGCACAGGCATTTGGCATCGATCAGGCACGCCTAAACTTGGTCTATTGCGGCATTGATACAGAAGAATTTCACCCGATGCCGGAGGTGAAAAAAGTCGCTTATCGGTTGATGGCTACGGCGTCTGCGGATGCGCCGCTGAAGGGATTGCGTTATCTCCTGGAGGCAATTGCGCAGCTGTCGGTAAAGTACCCGGACTTAAGTCTTTTGTTAGTAGGTAAGCCTCAGCCCGGGGGCGATACAGAGCAATTAATCAGCCGCTTAAATATCGGCGATAGAATTACTTTCGTACACGGCATCTCGACTGAACAAATGGTCGAGTATTATGCGCAAGCTGAAATAGCTGTGGTGCCGTCGGTATATGAGGGCTTTGGTTTACCTGCGGGTGAGGCAATGAGCTGTGGTGTCGCCCTGGTGTCGACGGATGGTGGTGCGTTACCTGAGGTGGTGGGTAACGCGGGAATGCAAGTACCGGTGCGAGATAGCGCGGCGATTGCGGCAGCGGTCGATGAGTTGTTTCAGTCACCAAAGAAACGTGAAGAATTAGCGGCAGCCGGGCGTCGGCGAATCGAAGAAAAGTTCTGCTGGCACCTTGCCGCTGAGCAAATGATCGAATTTTATAGAGATGTATTGAAGCGCCATGAAAACAGTTAATTATAAAAAGTTTGGCCTACAAGCTGGCGATATCGTCTTGGACCTTGGCTGTGGTGAGGGGCGTCATGTTATTAGCGCCTATTTGGAAGGTGATGTGCACGCAGTCGGTGTTGACCTTAGTCATCAGGATTTGAAAACAACGGCCGAGAGGTTTGAGCCCTTTGCGCAAGAGCAAGAGGATAAGGCTTTCGGTTTATCGGTGGCGAACGCGCTGCAGTTGCCTTTTGCTGACAATACCTTCGATAAGGTAATTTGCTCTGAAGTGCTTGAGCATATCCCCGACTGGGAGGGTGCGCTCGATGAAATCCGTCGTGTTTTGAAGCCAGGGGGAAACTTCTGTGCCAGCGTACCACGTGCCTGGCCGGAGAAAGTCTGTTGGCACTTCAGCGACGAGTATCATGCAATGGAAGGTGGGCATCTGCGTATTTTCGACGAAGGTGAGTTTCGTTGTGCGATCGAGCTACGCGACTTTCACTTCTATGCAAAGCACTGGGCACACGCTCTGCATTCGCCATTCTGGTGGCTCAAGTGTATTTTCTGGAAGACACAGGAGAGCAATCGCTTAATTAAACTCTACCATCGTTTTTTGGTGTGGGACCTGATGGACAAACCTTGGCTTACCCGCACCCTTGAGCGCTGCTTGAACCCGTTGCTGGGTAAGAGTGTGGTGTTGTATTTCAGGAAGGGAGTATAGGGATGAGTGGAGTCTATTTATCGAAGGGGCTATATCCTGAGGAGTTTCTTCGCCCTACTGTCAACTTCATCCGCGATACGCAGCTGCCTTGCGGTTCGGTACCTTGGTTCGGAGGCTCGTATGCAGATCCTTGGGATCATGTTGAGGCGGCGATGGGCTTATCGATCGGTGGTGAGTTTGCTCATGCGGTTAGTGCTTATCGTTGGCTTAAGGATATTCAGTTGGCCGATGGAAGCTGGTGGGCGGCCTATAAAGATGGTGAAGTCCACAATAGTGAGCGCCGTGAGAGTAACTTTGTCGCCTATTTCGCCACTGGGGTGTGGCATCATTATTTGATCAGCCAGGACCGGGATTTTTTGCTTGAGATGTATCCGACGGTACAGCGGGCGATGAGCTTTGTTTTGGACTTGCAAACGGAGTTCGGTGATATTCATTGGGCGGTCGATACAGAGGGTAATGCGAAACAAGATGCGTTAGTGACAGGCTGTAGCTCGATCTACAAGAGTCTAGAATGTGCCTATAACATCTCGGTGACACTGGGAGAGGCGCGTGCGGATTGGCTACAAGCTCGGGCGTTGCTCGGTGAGGCGTTAGCGAATAAACCGGAGCGCTTTGATCGTACATGGGAGTCTAAGGCCCGTTATTCGATGGATTGGTTTTACCCAGTCTTGACCGGTGCTCTGGACAAAAAGACCGCTAAACTGCGTTTGCAGCAACGCTGGGATCAGTTTGTCGTAGCGGGTATGGGGTGTCGCTGTGTCTCCGATGAGCCCTGGGTGACGATCGCAGAATCTTGCGAGTTGGTGATGGCGCTACTGGCAGCGGGGGATCGCGATCGAGCGACGGAGCTCTATAGTTGGCTGCATCAATGGCGGCTAGAAGATGGCTCCTACTGGACTGGCTATCAATTTAAGCAGGATGTGTTATGGCCAGATGAGAAGCCTACCTGGACCGCTGCCGCCATCTTGCTTGCCGCCGATGCTTTAACGGAGTACAGCCCAGCCTCACACCTGTTCAACGAGGTGAGGCTGTTGTCGGAGGAGACGTTACTGACACCTATGGAGCTTTAGCTTTTAGTTTGTAATAGGATGTTTTCTCGGTGATGTAGATGTGATCGGCGGGGATGCTCTTGTTAATAAAACTCATCGCGCCGACTTCAACGTTGTCGCCAATACTCAGGCCTGAGCCGATGATGCAAGTGTTGGCGCCGAGGCTAACGTTGTCGCCGATGTTAATAGGGGCGTCACTCTTACCATCAGAGCCTATAGTGGTGTTCTGTAGAATGAGAAAGTTCTTACCGATAATGGCCTTACAGGTGATAACAATACCGACATTGTGGCCGACGTTTAGCCCTTCATCAATCTTTACTCCCAGCATGATCTCGATATTGTGACGTTTTATCATCCAGTTGTTGATTGATTTAGCGATACTTCGCTTCATGCTAGAAGGGCTGTCGTGGAGTACGTAGGCCATGCGGAACCAGAAAAGATAGTTACAGCGTCTACTGCGGCGCATTCTATTTAAGACCGACCACCAGGAGAAACTTCTGCCGCTGTCGCGAATGATCTCAGCGTAATAAAAATCTTTTAGTGTCGACATTGCATGAACCTATAATTTGAGAGAAGCTTCTGCTGGAGGAGCATACCGGTTAGCGTCGGCGAAATAAACCGAGAGTATTAACCATCGGTAGCTTCTCAAACAGCCCTGAAGCCTCGGCGAGTTTATAGATGGTATAGGGGGCTTGGCCACCCTCATCGGGATTGGGGAAGATATCGTGGATGGCGAGGATGCCTCCGGGCTTGATGTGGCTGGCCCAACACTGGTAGTCGGTCATTGCCGCCTCGAGACTGTGGCCACCGTCGATAAAGAGCATCCCCAGCGGCGTTGACCAGTGGCGTGCGGCGGCTCGTGAGGAGGCGACGATAGGGACGACAGTCTCCTCGAGATCGGCAGCACGCATATTCTTACGAAATTCTTTGAAGGTATCCATCAGGGCGATGTCGGCGTCGTATAGCGTGTTGTCGTGATATTCCTCACCGAGCTGATGTTCTTCGCTGCCGCGGTGATGGTCTAACGCGTAAACGGTGCCGTCGAGGGGCTTCACTGCGCTGCCGAGGTAGATGGTGGACCTACCGCAATAGCTGCCGATTTCGAAGATGGGGCCGAGGGGGGCGCAGTCTCTGGCAAGATGATAGAGTGCTTCGGCTTCGTCATCGGCTAAAAAGCCTTTGATTGAGCTGATGTCTACGGGAAGTGTAATTGACATGAATACCGCCTATATTGAATTTTAGTTATAGCTAAGCGGTCTAAAATAGACCTGTTGAGAGGCCTGTATCATAACACTGCTGTGTCATGCTGTTGTAGTGTGATTGTTGATGCCTAGCCCACCGGCTACGAGGGGGGCAAATGTGGTATTATTGCCCGCAAATATGTTATCGCTTTGAGAGTTGCAATGAAATTATCGATGCCCCGCTTTAATCAGGCCCAAGTACTTGTTGTCGGAGATATTATGTTGGATCGCTACTATCATGGCGCGACCACCAGAATATCTCCGGAGGCACCGGTGCCTGTGGTTAAGGTAAATGGTATCGAGGATCGCCCAGGTGGCGCAGCTAACGTGGCGTTAAATATAGCCGCCCTCGGTGCCGGTGCATCGGTGACAGGCTTGGTGGGTGAAGATGAGGCGGCGGCGGTGCTGATCGATGGCCTAAGCGCAGCTAACGTGCACTGTGATTTTGTTACGGTAGCGGATAAGCCGACGATCACTAAACTGCGAGTGATTAGTCGTCAGCAACAGCTGTTGAGGCTTGATTTTGAGCAGGGCTTCGAGGCATCTGAGGCGGTAGCCGTCAGCCGTCAGGCCGTTGAGCTCAGCGCTCATGTTGGAGCGATTATTCTCTCTGACTATGCCAAGGGTGTGTTGAGTGATCCGCAACCACTGATCCAGCGCGCTCGAGAACTGGCTGTTCCAGTATTGGTCGACCCAAAGGGGACGGAGTTTGAGCGCTATCGCGGTGCGACCTTGCTGACGCCTAACTTGAATGAGTTCGAGCTTGTCGTTGGTCGCTGTGAAACGGAAAAAGAGCTCGTGGAAAGAGGGACGGCTCTGCTAACACAGCTCGATATTGAGGCGTTACTGGTCACCCGTGGCGAGCATGGCATGACGCTATTACGTCGTGATCACCCCGAGTTTCATCTACCGGCTAAGGCGAAAGAGGTCTTCGATGTGACCGGTGCTGGTGATACAGTGATTTCGGTGCTCGCGGCGAGTCTTGCTGCCGGTGAGGCGCTGCCTCAGTCGGTTACGCTCGCCAATATTGCCGCGAGTATTGTTGTTGGTAAGCTGGGGACGGCTGCGATTAGTGGTCCTGAGTTACGCCGAGCCATCCACAAAGAGTCAGGCAGCGGTCGCGGTGTGATGACGGATGAACAGTTGGCCGTGGTGTTAGAAGATGCCCGCGCCCACGGTGAGCGAGTGGTCTTTACTAACGGCTGTTTCGATATTATTCATGCCGGCCATGTGGGCTATTTAGAACAGGCTAAGGCGTTGGGGGATCGGCTCGTTATCGCTGTCAATGACGATGCCTCTATTACTAAACTAAAGGGGCCGGGGCGCCCCGTCAACCCGCTGGATCGCCGCATGGCAGTATTGGCGGGGTTGGGTTCTGTCGATTGGGTCGTGCCGTTTGTGGAAGATACCCCCGAGCGCCTGTTGGCACTGCTAAAGCCAGATATCTTAGTGAAGGGCGGTGATTATGATAAAAAGGGCGTGGTCGGCTGGGAGATCGTCGAGGGCTATGGTGGCAGTGTCTATGTGATGAGCTTTGTTGATGATTGTTCGACCACCTCGATTGTTGAGAAAATAAAGAGGCAGTCTTGATGTTTAGCAAAACGCTTGAGCTATCCCGGACCGAGCGATTGGGCTTTGGCTGTTTGTTATTGGGCGCCTTCTTCTCTCTGACAGGCTTGTTTTATTTACCGAATAATGCTGCTTATCAAAAGATTCAATATGCTCTTTTATTGCTTCCTGCACTTATTATATTTCTCGCTAATAAGCCGTTTAGAGTGTCGCTGTCACAGCTAAAAGTATTTTGGCTAGTTGTTGCGCTCGGGGTGGTTGCGGCTGTTTCGTTCTGGCTGTTTCCTGATACAGATATAAGAAAGATCAAGCGTGTATTATATGCGGTGCTTTTTGTTATTAGTTTTTCGGCGCTGGAATCATACCAGAAGGGCTCGCTGGTATGGTTGCTCAAATGGGCGACCGTTGGTGCAGGGCTATCGGCATTTTTCATTCTGTATAAGTTTTATATGGTTTTTGGCCTGGGGCCTCAGGTACGTCTGAACTTAATGGATACCGGTTTGAATACGAATGCGATTTTAGTTGGCTTCGTCTACGGTTTTTTCTGGGTAGTCGCTGCTAATGTTGCCATCGGTGATTGTAGGCATGGATGGACTTACTGGTTTTGTATTTTAGCGATTATCCCTATCACAGTGTTGTTATTACAGATTCAAACCAGGGGCGCGCTGATAGCAGTCGCAGCGGGGCTTGTTGTTTTATGTGGCTTTTATAGGAATAGGCGTGCTGTAGTATTTTTCACTTTGGCGGTTGCCTTTATGACCGGAATAGTCTGGCTGTATTGGGAGCAGTTTGTCGCGAGGGGGATGAGCTATCGGCCTGAAATATGGAGCCAAGCTTGGCAAATGATTAAGCTACAGCCTTGGCTGGGTTATGGCACAGCTGCGGATTTTGCTATTGCTATATCGCATGGAAGGGTATTCGATCATCCGCATAGTTTGTATTTATCGGTGTTACTTCACAACGGTGTTGTTGGGCTAGCCTTGTGGTTGGGTATTCTCTCGGTGCTGTTAATCGCGTTGTTTCGATCGAGCCAGAAGATACGGGCTCTCGCTATTGCCCTGCTTGCTTATGCCGCTACGGCGGTAGTTACTGATGGCTCTGACTTATTCACTAAGTTTGGTCCTGTGTGGTTTGTGACATGGTTGCCAGTATCGTTAAGTGTTGCTTGGCTCTGCGGCTGCGAGGAGGCAGAAAGGCCGCCGTGCAACGATTAATGAGTTTTGTTTGCCTTAAATAGACAAGCTAGATAGAGCTTAATCGTTGCGAGCAATGGTGGGGGTGGTATTTTCGCAGCGCGGAAGGCTTTAAACATGGCGTGGCCATTACCGCTGTTGATTGAGCAGGTTTTGCGCCATTGCTCACTAATGGTAGTGTTCTCGCCCCATTTATGCAGGAAATGTTCTTGGATATTAGCTAAAAATTCCCCATGTTGTATTAGGCTAGGGAGGTCTGAAGGAAGCCTGTTTCTAGTATTCACGATGACGTTTGCATCTTTCGTTGAGATATTTATACCTTGGTTCTTGAAGGCATATATAACCATATTTAGCTGGTTTTGTTTTTGCACGTCATGATGTACTTTGGATGTTTGCTTGTCATGTGAGCGATAGTGTAATAGAGCTTTGCGGGTATTACCAACGCGGATATTGTCAATGGCTATTAACTTTAACCAAAGTGCGAAGTCTTCATAGTGTTTGAACGTTGCGTCATAGGGGTTTTGGGACATTACTGTTCGTTTGGCCATCACTGTCGGGTGTGCAAAGCTTTTTCCGAGAAATAGCATCCCATATTTTAGGCTTTTGTTGTCACAGGGATAGTCTTTACGCTGGATTTTACGGCCAAAGCGAATAATGGAACCGCCACATAAATCGAGGTTGTTTTTATTAATATATTCTATCTGATGCTGAAAACGATCGTTGATGGAAATATCATCCGCATCCATTCTGGCGATGTATTCCCCTTTAGCAAGTGCAATACCAGTGTTCAGTGAGCTTATTAGGCCTTTATTTTCTTGGTCAACAATGGTGATTCGTTTGTCATTGTACGATTTAATAATATCAAGCGAGCTGTCAGTGCTGCCGTCATTAATGATGATGAACTCGAAGTCTGTGAGTGTTTGATTGAGTATGGAATCAATAGACTCTTTAAGGTAATGGGCGCCGTTATATACGGACATAACAACACTAATGAGCGGGGCGGGGGTCATTGATAGCCTTAAAAATAAGTTTTCAAAAGGGATTTAATTGTACCTCTCTTTAGGCCAAAAATAAGGGCGAAGGCCAAACTTTTTTTATAATAGTAACGTGCTTCTTTTTTCCTGCCAGCTTTGAAGCAGGCCCTGCCTATTGAACTGTATCGCTGTGCTAGAGCCAATTTCTTTAATGAAATGATATCAGTGGGCAGCTCGCCAGGCTTGAAACTCTCTTCGACGGTGCGAGTGCCTGTCTCGAGGATAGCCGCAATATCGTGTCTCATGGAGTCAGTATGTTTGACGATGTTGACGATAGGCTGTTGCAAAACTGAGCTTTTAAAATTGGCTAGTGCATAAATAAAAACGGGGATATCTTCACTGTTTTTTAGCGCTGTGTTGTAACGCTTTTGCGCAAAGATGTCGCGGTGCATCAAGCAGCCACCATTTACGATGCTGAGCTTTTTGCTAATGTAGTGAAGTACGTTGTCTCTGTTGGAACTCGAGACTGGCACTGGTTTTGAAAGTGTTTTTTTCTTGCCGGAGAGACTGTAGTGTTGTGCAATAATGAACTGATCGTCGTTGTTGGTGATTGCGTCTAAGCAACGTTCTACAGCATTTTCTACAAGGTAGTCATCGGCATCAAGAAACAAAAGAAACTCACCGTTAGAAGACTCTATGCCATTGTTACGAGTGCCTGAGAGTCCGACGTTGTCTTGGTCAATTAACGTGAAGGAATACCGAGCTAATAGCTCACGTAATACTTCGAGACTGTTATCTGTCGAGCCATCATTGATAACGATAACTTCTACACTAGGGTGCTCTGTCGCTGCTGAGGCAATAGCCTTTTCAATGAGGTGGCCATAGTTGTAGCAGGGGATAATAATCGATAGTTTGATTTCGTTAATATCGTTCACTTATACACTTCGTTGTAAGTATTGGTTGAGTGCTTCCATATTTGAGCGTAAGTGCTTCTCGTTGATTGTTCCAACGATTGCGCTGCAAACCCCTTTGTTTTGGAAAATAAATTCAAAACTTTTTTGCACCGGGTCTTCGTTCTTATTGAGGCAAAGGTGGCCGGAGGCGAGGGCCTTCTTGATCAGCACGGCTTTGTTGTGACTGGCGCAGTAGTCGAGCACCGGCTTCTCGTCGGTATAGGCGAGGTTGTAAGTCGCCATGACGCAGTCGGAGAGCTGGGCCGCTAGAATACCGCCCTCGACGGTCTTGGTCGACATGCCTGTGGCGCGAATCTTACCGGATTTCTTGATCTCGTTGAGCACATCCAAGATACCGTAACGATTGATAATATCGACATCGTTGCCGTCGGAGTGGACGAGTACCATATCGATATAGTCAGTATTTAGTCGCTGCAGGCTGCGGTCGATGCTGTCGATAACGCTGGCGCGGTCGAAGTGGAAGCTGGATTCACCATCGATAAAGTTCTCACCGACCTTGGAGCAGATGACCCAGTCCTGACGTTGGCCTTTGAGCAGCGTGCCGAGGCGCTGTTCGCTGTTGCCGTAGGCGGGGGCCGTATCGATGAGATTAATACCTAGGTCGTGGGCGAGGTTAATCAGCGAGAGCGCCTCTCGGTCGTTGGGTATCTTGAACCCGTGAGGGTACTTCACTCCTTGATCGCGGCCGAGCTTGACCGTGCCAAGACCGAGAGGGCTGACTGTGATGCCCGTGTCGGCGATGGGGCGGCGCTGCATGATATCGCTCATAGGGTTTCCTTGGCGCTAGCCGTCTTTAGGCGCGAACTCTGTTTCCCATATCGGCCGGGCAATCTCGGGTGTGCCCAAGCTGGCTAGGATATCGGCATTAGTCGCTTTAGTGGGCGTGATGGCCTTCTGTTCGAGCTGTTCAATGACGGTGTCGGCGAGGTTCGGGGCTAGCGTCAGCTTGGTGGGCCAGGCGACGGTGACGTTGGGCGCGTCGACGGTTACTTCGGCAAAAGCTTGGTCGGGTTTAGTCAGGGTGTTTTGCTTTGGTTCGGCGCGGTCAACAGTAATGGTGCTCCATTCGGCATCACTAAAGTCGAGCCAGGGAAATAGTGTGGCGAGTTCCTGTTTGGCGGCCTCGATCAACTGCTCGGGGCTGTCGTCGATGCCGTTGGTTGCCAGGTCGCCGCCGAGGGACCAGACGTTGCGCCCATCGGTGCTGCGGTGGCTGGAGATAGTCAGCCGTGGCGAGCTGTTGAGGCTGAGGTCGACACAGTGAGCGTATAGCTCGAGGTCGTTGTGATGCTTGACCATGACTTGCTGTAGGGGGCGTATCTGCATCTTTGGCTTGCGAATATTCAGCATCTCCATCAGCGCACCATTGCCGCGACCAGCGGTCAGCACATATTGCTGAGCTGTGATGGCGATCTGGTCGTCACCATGGTTGATGCACAGTGCTTCGACTCGGCCATTGTCACCTTGTTGCCAGCTGGCGTGTTGCCAGTCGATGTTGAAGGTGGCGTCAGGGCAGTTACTCTGCAGGTTGCTGAGTAGTGATGGCACGTCGACCACGATATCGACGAGGCTGTAGACATTGCCCTTGAAAGCGTCATTTTGGAAAGCTTCGGGAAAGTCACCACGTTTTAACTTGTCGATGCGGCCGCGCATGGCCTTGGTCGCGAAGAAAGAGGTGAGTTTTGAGCCCGCGGAGCCCGTCGACCACAGGTTGAACTGCTTGCTCAATAGCTGTGTTTGGCTCAGGTCGATCTCACCTTGTCCGTCGAGGCAATCGCGCCAGTGTTGAGGCATGTCGGCGACAGCCTCTGAAGCACCGTTGAGTAGGCCGCCGAGGGCGTACTTTAGGCCACCATGTATCATGCCCTGTGAGGCGATAGTTTGCTCGCTACCCAGTGCTTTTTGTTCGAACAGGATGGCGCTGTAACCTTGTTTTTTCAGTCGGTTTAATAACCAGAGCCCGGCTACGCCGCCGCCGATAATCGCCACATCAACCTTTACTTCGTGTCGCATAGTGATAAACCATAGATAAAATAAGAGATGGCGCTTAGTATAACGCCCCTGCTAGATAACGAGTACCGTTTATAAATCAAACGGCAAACAGAAAAGCCTAATTTGGTAACAAGATGGTCAGAGTTTTTTATAGCTTATTATTTTATTTATTACAGCCACTTTTCTTACTGCGTTTGCTATGGCGCTCAATTAAGGCACCGGCCTATCGGCAACGCTTACTGGAACGTTATGCGCTCTACTTTAAGCACCGTCTGAATAATAAGCCGACAATTTGGGTGCATGCTGTTTCCGTGGGTGAAACGATCGCCGCTGCGCCGATGGTGCGAGAGTTACAGCGGCGTTACCCCAATCATAGCTTGTTGGTGACCACCACGACTCCGACGGGTTCCGATCGCGTGCACCACCTGTTTCGAGGTAGTGTCGAGCATGTCTACGCACCCTATGATTTGCCGTTGGCTCAGTGGCGCTTTCTTCGCCGCTACCAGCCGGTTATTGCGATCGTGATGGAGACTGAGCTGTGGCCGAATATGGTTGCGGCCTGTCACGGCCGTGGCGTTCCAGTATTATTGGCAAATGCACGGTTATCAGCGAAATCGGCGCGTGGCTATGCCAAATTTTCACGTTTGACTCGGCCGATGTTGAGGCGCTTATCTTGTGTTGCCGCGCAGAATGGGACTGATGGTCAGCGCTTTTTGGAACTCGGTTTGAATCCGGACAACCTATTGGTTAGCGGTAGCATTAAGTTTGATGTGGAGCTGGATAATGCGCTGCGTGCTCAGGCTGAGGAACTGCGCCGTCAGTGGCATCAGAATCATCGCCTAGTGATCATTGCTGCAAGTACACATGCGGGTGAGGACGAGCAGCTACTGAATGCGGTGCAGCAGCTCGACGCCAGCCGTGAAGGTGTGTTGCTGGTGCTGGTGCCTAGGCACCCAGAGCGTTTCGAGGCAGTGGCGACGCTAGTACAGGAGCGAGGCTTGCAGCTGGCGCGACGTAGCCGGGAAGAGTCGGTACAGGCGTCGACCGAAGTGTTGTTGGCGGATACCATGGGTGAGATGTTGCTGTTGCTCGGTGCCAGTGACGTGGCCTTTGTTGGCGGCAGCCTGATTGAGCATGGTGGGCATAACGTGCTAGAGCCTGCGCTATGGCGGCTTCCAGTATTGACCGGCCCGCATATGTATAACTTCCAAGAGATTACCGAGCAGCTCGAGTCTCAAGGAGGGCTAAAGCGGGTGACAACGGAGGTGGGGTTGCTGGATGAGTTGCGCCGTCTGAGCGAGGATGAATGTTACCGCGTTGAGATGGGTGAGAACGCCTATCGCGTTGTGAAGAGCAACAGAGGGGCGTTGGATAAGTTATTAGCGGTGATAGCTAAGCGGGTTGCCTAGCGTTGTGCGCTCATTAAAAAGGCTCGCGCCCCCTCGGGGTGGCGAGCCTTTTTCATAGTAGAGCGAATACTACTGCTTTGCTGCTAGCCTGGGGGCGTGCAGCCATTTGTTGAGGTCGTAGATGTCCTGTGGGCTGAGTGTGCCGGCCTGTTGTTTTAGCTTTAGGCTGCTGACGATGTAACCATAGCGTGCCGTCGCATAGTCACGGACGGCGCTGAACAGCTGCTCCTCGACGCTGAGTACGTCGACGATATTACGGGTCCCGACCTCATAGCCAGCCTGAGTTGCATCGAGGGCGCTCTTGTTAGAGGTGATCGATTGTTTGCGGGCCTTGGTCTGAGCGACGCCGGTGGTGACGTTAACATAGTAGGCGCGTGTCGCCTGCGTGGTGTTACGGACTGCGCCGGAGTAACTTTCGATAGCGGCGTTATATTGTTGGTAGGCTTGACGGCTCTGGGCGCTGATGGCACCGCCAGAGTAGATGGGCACGTTGAGGTTGAGGCCGATGGAACTGCCATTGGTGTTGTAATCGTTATAATCGTTGATCTCACCGAAATCCAGCTGGTTGTCCATGTCCTGGTAGCCTAGGGTGGCTGATAGTGTCGGGTAATGGTTCGCTTTTTTGGCCTTAGCGGACTCGTGAGCGCCGTCACGCTGAGCCTCAGCAGACTTGATCGTGTAGTTGTTGGCGCGGGCAAACTCGACCCATTGTTGAATGTCGGCGGGCTGCGGGTTGATCACCGGGTAGTCATCGGCAAGTTGCCAGATGTCTTTGTGGCTTTGGCCTGTAAGTACGGTAACTTTCTCCATTGCCACTGCCAGTGCCCCTTCATCACCAAGGCGTTGGGCATATGAGGAGTCGTAGGCGGCGCGTGCTTCATGTACGTCGGTGATCGGAATTAGGCCAACGTCGTAGCGCTGCTGTGTTTGCTCTAGGCGGCGCTTGTTGGCCTTCTCTCTCGCCTTGGAAGCATAGAGGTTCTCCTCCGCCTCGAGGATGTTGAAATAGTCTTCGGCGACACGAACAATCAGTGCTTGCTGGTCGGCGCTAAACTGGGCCTGAGCGCGCTCGCTCTCCAGCTTGCCGGCCTGAAAGTTAAACCAGGCAGGCATGTTGAATAGTTGTTGCTCAAGCTGGATTCCCCAGCCCTTGTCGGTGCCCTTCTGGTTGCCATCAATAAGAATGGGTGCGCCGGTGTCACTGACACCCTGTTGGCCGTCGATGTCGCGGTCGGTTCGGGTGTAGTTGGCGTTGGCGTTGATCTGCGGTAGCAGGGCCGAACGGCCGATATTTTCGCTTTCCTGGTTGGCCTTAAACGTCGCTTCTGCCTGGCGTATCTCGGGGTCGTTCATCACGGCGAGCTCGTAGATCTGCGCGAGATTATCGGCTAGAGTGGAGGCGCTAAATAGGGCGAGGGCGGCAGCTAATAGTGTCTGCTTGTGATTAAAACCCATGAGAAATCCTGTCGTTGTGTTTAGCTTAGTGAAACTTTATTCTGGTAATAGTCAGTAAAGTCTAACTAAATGAAAGTTGCTAGGCCTCAGCTATTTGCCGGGTCGCTAGCCGAGTCGTTATTGCTGTTGTGAAACTGGAGAGTACAGGCATGCTTAGAGCGTCGTACATTGGGTAAAGTTCAACATAAACTCGACCTACAGGGCCTGCAAGCTCTTTGTAGCATGAATTACGTGCGTCTAGCGCGCCTACTGCCGGCGGGCCGCACATCGTTTTGTTATGCTATTGCGCCTGCTAGTAGCCAGATTTGCGATAGCCTACTGTCGGTAACGACGGTGCAGAAGACGCCTTATACTAGCCTGTTAAATTTAGTTTATCTCATCGATGAAGCGCAAGAAAGCGACTTTTTTCTATTGCAGGTGCGGAGTTATCATGACGCACGGATGACGGAGGTGGTGAGCTGTCAAAAGCAGCGAAATTTTCAGCTGTACTATCAATACCCCAATCCACAGATGTATCATAGTGATGAGAAGAGACAGCTCAATGAGCTGTTGGCGCAGTGGCTGCGCGGCTGTGCAGAGCACGGCCGCAGCGTCGATGGCTTCGATGCCGGTCGCTTCGCCAATGTTCGCCCCTGAAAAGATAATCTTCTCAAGGGGGGAGTTTTCAAAAAGTGGACTGTGTAATATAGAGTGGCAGGTTGAAAAGTCTTACCGTGCCAGTTATCGACTCAAACGATCGGATGTAAAGCGTGCGGATACCAATAACCAACCCCAACTATGTCGACCTCGTTCAGCTGACTGATTGTCATCTCGAGGACAATGAGACGGGCTGTCTAGCAGGTGTCGACACCTTGCGGAGTCTAGAGGCGGTATTACAGGAATGTACCCTCGATGATTGCGACCTTACTGTCGTGACGGGTGATGTTGCTAGCGGTGGCGATGAAGTGTGTTATCGCCGATTCCTCGGGTTACAGGAGCGCTATCTTCGCGCCCCTTTCGCCTGGCTGCCGGGCAATCATGACGAGCCCGAGCGGATGGCGCAGTTTAAGCCACTCGATCGCGTGGTTGAAGCCAATAACTGGACCATCTTGTTGCTCGACTCTAAGCAGCAGGGGGCGGTTGCAGGGTTGTTAGGGGAGGCGCAGTTGAGCTGGCTAGCGGCACAGCTTCGCCAGCTTGAGAGTGAACATATTTTGATCTGCCTGCATCATCACGTGCTTGATGTCGGCAGTACCTGGATAGATCAGCTGAAGCTTGAAGACGCACCTCAGCTGTGGCAATTGCTGGCGCAAGAAGATACGTTAGGCCGGGTGAAAGCGATCCTATCGGGCCACGTGCATCAAGCGACAGATCTTGTTTTTCAAGGTTGCAGGGTGCTAACCTCACCCTCTACTTGTATTCAGTTCGCTGCCAACAGTGAAGATTTTGCACTAGATGATAACTTTCCCGGCTATCGTCGATTGCGCCTGCACGTTGATGGCCGGATAGAAACCAGCATCATCCGCATTCAAGACCGCCGCTTCAGCGCTGACTTAAGTTGTGCCGGTTATTGAAGAGAGATGCAATGACACACTTTATGACTGATGAGGCTAAGAGTGACCGCCGCGACTCCGACGTTGATTTATATCCATGGTTTTCAAAGCTCACCGCTGTCGCAGAAGGCCGTAGAGACGGCTGACTATCTTCAGGGGAATCGGCCCGATATTCGTTTATTGGTGCCTGAACTGCCCGACTACCCACTGCCCGCCATCATGTTGTTGGAGCAGATCATTGCCGGCTGTGACGGCCCAGTTGGTTTGATCGGCAGCTCGCTGGGAGGCTTCTACGCCACTTATTTGGCGGACAAGTATAATCTCAAGGCCGTATTGATCAATCCGGCCGTCGCGCCGCATGTGCTGATCTCAGATTATTTGGGCAAGAATGTTAATCCTTATACGGGCAATGTTTATTATTTAACTCATGATCACCTGAGCCACTTTGAACGCCTGCATGAGGCTGAGTTGCAGCACCCGGAGAACTGTTGGTTGATGGTGCAGCGCGGTGACGAGACCCTCGATTATCGGCTGGCGACAGCAAAGTATTGCGACAGTCCACAGTTGATAGAGCCCGGGGGGGATCATCGTTTTCAGGGTTATCAGCAGAAAATGCCAGAAATTCTGCGTTTTCTAACGCTCTAAGGGCAGATATCCATGTTATCGTCGCAGCCAATCTATTAAAGTAATTGCCGTCTTGGCAAGCCAAGCTTACCGCTAATTCCGTCTATCGAGGCAGTATGAGTTATACCGCAGAAAGTATTGAAGTTCTTACCGGTCTTGATCCGGTTCGCAAGCGTCCCGGGATGTATACAGACACCACACGTCCGAATCATCTCGCGCAGGAAATCATTGATAACAGTGTCGACGAGGCATTGGCGGGGCACTGTAGCCAGATTACGGTGACCCATCATGCCGATGGCTCGTTGAGCTGTACTGACGATGGCCGCGGTATGCCGGTGGATATTCATCCGGAACAGGGCAAGCCCGGTGTCGAGGTGATCTTGTCGACGCTGCACGCGGGTGGCAAATTCAGCAATGATAACTACCAGTTCTCAGGCGGCCTGCACGGCGTTGGTGTGAGTGTGGTTAATGCACTGTCGACCTTGCTCGAGGTGACGATCAAGCGCTCGGGTAAGGTGCACCGCATGTCGTTTAAGGGCGGCGACAAGTCGAGTGAGTTAGAGGTTATCGGTGATGTCGGTAAGCGTAATACCGGTACCTCGATTCGTTTCATGCCAGACGCTCAGTACTTCGATAGCAATAAGTTTTCTATTGGCCGCATGAAGCATGTGTTGCGGGCGAAGGCGGTGTTGTGTCCCGGCTTGAAGATGGTCTTCAACGATGAGGCAACCAGCACCAATAGTGAGTCCTGGTTCTATGAGGATGGCCTACCCGATTACCTGGGCAGCCAGACCGAGGGCTACGAGGTCTTGCCAAGCCACCCCTTTATTGGAGCGCAGGCGGGCAAGGCGGAGGGCGTCGAGTGGGCCGTTCAGTGGCTGCCGGAGGGTGGCGAAGTTACCGCCGAATCCTATGTTAACCTGATTCCTACGGCTCAGGGCGGCACCCATGTTAACGGTTTGCGTACTGGTTTGTTGGAGGCGATGCGAGAATATTGCGAGTTCCGTAGCCTGCTACCGCGCGGCGTTAAGCTGGCACCGGATGATGTCTGGGACCGCTGTTGTTACGTGCTCTCAGCGAAGCTGGCCGACCCTCAGTTCAGTGGTCAAACCAAAGAGCGACTCAGCTCTCGGGAGTGTGCTGGCTACATTGCTGGCGTGGTCAAGGATGCTTTCGCGCTGTGGTTGAATCAGCACACTGAAGATGCCGATAAGTTGGCGGAGCTGTGTATCAGCAACGCACAGAATCGTCTGCGTAAGAGTAAGAAGGTAGCACGTAAGAAGGTGACGCAAGGTCCAGCGTTACCAGGAAAACTGGCTGATTGTTCGGGCTCCGATGCCATGCGTGGTGAGTTGTTCTTGGTTGAGGGCGACTCGGCCGGCGGCTCGGCAAAACAGGCGCGTGACCGTGAGTTTCAGGCGATCTTGCCGTTGCGAGGTAAGATTTTGAACACCTGGGAGGTGGACTCACAGGAGATCATGGCCTCGGCAGAGGTGCATAATATTGCCGTCGCCTTGGGTGTCGACCCAGATAGCGATAAGCTGGAAGAGCTGCGCTATGGCAAGGTGTGTATCTTGGCGGATGCCGACTCCGATGGTTTACATATTGCCACGCTGTTGGTGGCGCTCTTCGTTAAACACTTTCGCGCGTTGGTCGAGGCTGGGCACGTGTACGTCTCAATGCCGCCACTGTACCGTGTCGACCTTGGTAAAGAGGTGCATTACGCGCTGGATGAGCAGGAGAAAGACGCCATCATTGAGCGCCTCAGCCAAGAGAAGAAGAAGGGTAAGTTACAGGTGACACGCTTCAAGGGACTGGGCGAGATGAATCCAGGCCAGTTGCGTGAGACGGTGATGAACCCTGATACACGCCGCCTAGTGTTGTTGGGAATTGACCAGGAAGATGGCACCGACGAGTTGATCGATATGCTGCTGGCGAAGAAGCGCGCCGGTGATCGCAAAAACTGGCTCGAGTCGAACGGTGACCTAGCGGAGGTCTAACTTATAGCTTATGTCGTCGCGCCTTCGGCGTGACGGTAGAGACTGACAACAAAGTCGGTGGTGCACTGCAGTTGTGTCAGTTCGTTGAGTTTTTGTTGGTCCTCTGACGAGGTCTGCCAGTAGTAGGGCGTCATCTGTAGCAGTGCGGAGACGTCGTCGACACCGCTGATGTCTATTTGCTGCCGCAGTGCATGTTGCTCAATCAACTGAAACCCTTCTACTTCGGTAACCGGGTTGTCGTGCAGCGTCGCCTGGCGATAGATGTGTTGACGTAGTTGATAGAGGTGCTCGGCGCCGGGTGTGACGACGATGAACAGGCCGCCAGTCGTCAGCACTCGTTGAATCTCCTCGCTCGGCGCGGGCGCGAAGTTGCGAATGATAATGTCGGCACTGCCTTCGGCGAGGGGTAGGTTATAGCTACTGGCGACGCAGTATTGGTGTGCCGTCGCGGCCTTGGCAGCAAGCCTGACGGCCTCTTTGCTGATATCGATGCCTACATACCGATGCTGTGGCACGTGGTGTCCGAGCTGTCGCAGGTAGTAGCCCTCGCCGCAACCCACCTCGAGACATGTCTGCGCGCCGCCGCCGGCTTCGGCGCTGATGATTTGTGTCAGCTTATCGGCGAGATTGCCATAGTAGCCCTGTGCCAGGAAGCGTCGTCGAGCATTGATCATCGCCTTGCTGTCGCCAGGGCTCTTGCTGTTTTTCTGCTGCACCGGTATCAGGTTGCAGTAACCCTCCTTGGCAATATCAAAACAATGGTTATTGCTACAGCGATAGAGTCGTTGTGTGTTGTGGTGCTCAAGAGGGGATTGGCAGAGAGGGCAGATCCAACTCATGGGTAGGGTTCCTGTGGCGTGGGGCAGGCGGTGACAAAGTATAGGGGAAAAAAGGAAGGGGGCAGCAACGAAGCCTGCCCACTTATACTGCCGTTTAGTCTTTCAGGCCGGCGTATTGTTCTGGTCTCAGGCGCGGTCCGAACTGGCTGACCACCTGGGCGGCGCTACGGCTCGCTAGAAGGCCAGCCTGTTCGAAGCCTTGCCCCGCAGTGAGCGCGTATAAAAAGGCTCCGGCGAACATATCACCGGCACCGTTGGTGTCGATGGCATCGGCTTCGCAGCCGTTAATGCTGATCATGTTGTGGCCGTCGAAGAGCAGGGCTCCATCGGCTCCGAGGGTGATGACGAATTGCTTGGCATCGACCTTGAGGCGCTCGGCGGCCTGTTCGATGTTGTCACTACCGGTCCAGCCGAGTGCCTCCTCCTTATTGCAAAAGAGCAGGTCGACACCGTCACCGATCATCTCTTTTAAGCCATCCTTAAAAAATTGCACCATGCCTGGATCGGAGAGACTGAGAGCGGTTTTGACGGCGTTTTGCTCGGCGTGTTGGCGGCCAGCGATGGCGGCGGCGCGACCGGTCGGCGAGGTGACGACATAGCCCTCGACGTAGAAGTACTTAGCATTGGCGAGTGCCTCAAGGTTGAGGTCGCTAGTGGCGAGCGTCTCGCTACTGCCGAGGAAGGTGTTCATGGTGCGTTCGGCGTCAGGCGTGATCATGACCAGGCATTTGCCGGTAATGCCTGGGTTGCGCTGTCCTTGGTCGCTGTCGACGTTGGCCGCCAGTAGGTCGGCGAGGTAGAAGTCACCGTTCTCGTCGTTAGCGAGCTTGCAGCTGTAATAGTTCTTCGCGCCGAAGTGTGCGGCCCCGATCACGGTGTTAGCAGCGGAGCCGCCACTGGCGCGCTTGCTGGCGACGAGGCGATCCTTCAGGTGCTCCATCAGTTCGATTTGACGTGCTTCATCAACCAGCGTCATCAAGCCTTTTTCTATGCCAGCGGTGCGTAGAAAAGCATCGTCGACTTCGATTTCGGTATCTACTAGACCGGCGCCTAGTCCGTAAATATCATATTTGCTCATCATAATTCCCTAGTTAATCTATTGCCGCGGTGAGTGAGCGGCACTGCTGGCCACTGTGAAGTTTGCGGCTAAGTATGCCTGTGACGGCGGTAGATTTCAGCTATAAAATTGCCCGCTTATTGCTGTAGTCGGCTGAGTTAGAGTTGAAATTAGGTATACTGGGCGATCCTTAATGACAGCGGTTGGCACCCCTTTTATGGCAGCAAAACCACGTGCGCGTAAACGCAGCAAAACGAAAACTAAAGGCAGAGCTAAAGGTCGATCGGCCTCACCAATTAAATCTTTGTTTCTAAAGATAATAGTTGTTGGTGTGGTCTTGTTTTTGGGCTTTACCATTTATCTCGATGCGACGATTCGATCGACCTTTAGCGGCAAGAAGTGGGAGATACCGGCGAAGGTGTATGCACGGCCGTTGGAGCTCTACAGTGGCAGTAAAGTGTCTCAGCAGCAGGTGCTAGACGAGCTGCGTATGGCTGGCTATAAGGCGGTCAATAAGGTGAATCTGCCGGGCCAGATTGCCTCTTCGGGGCAGCGGGTGCAGATTTATACGCGTAAATTCCACTTCTGGGATGGGGTTGAGCCCTCGCAGCGTGTCGAATTGAATTGGCGTGGTGGGCAGCTGCAGAGTTTACGTGTCGATCGTCATGATGCGGACATTGTCAGGCTGGAGCCGGCGATGATCGGTGGCATCTACCCCGCTCACAATGAAGACCGTCTCCTGGTGCAGTTGAAACAGGTTCCCAAGCCGTTGCAGCAAATGCTGGTCGCCGTTGAGGATGAGCATTTTTATAGTCACTTTGGTGTTTCACCGCGCGCCATTGCGCGAGCGGCGGTGGCTAACATTAAGTCCGGTCGGGTGGTGCAGGGCGGCAGTACGCTGACTCAACAGTTGGTGAAAAACTATTATCTCAGTGCCGATCGCAGTTTAATGCGCAAGGCGACTGAGGCGGTGATGTCGCTGTTGCTTGAAGTGCATTACAGTAAGGAGGAGATTCTCGAGGGTTATATGAACGAGATCTTTCTCGCCCAGGACGGTCCTCGAGCCATCCACGGTTTTGGCCTAGGAGCGCAGTATTATTTCAATAAGCCGATAGAGGATCTCAACCTTTCTGAGCAGGCGTTGTTGGTTTCGGTTATTCGTGGGCCCTCATATTATGATCCTTGGCGTCACCCCGAGCGGGCGAAGAAGCGCCGTAACTTCGTGCTCGGTAAATTTGCCGCCGCGACCAATATGGATCCAGAGGTTTTGGCTTGGGCGCAGGCGGAGCCGCTGGGGGTGGGGGCTGTTACCGCGAAGCATCGTGCTCGTTACCCGGCTTATCTCGACTTAGTGCGCAGCCAGCTACGGCGTGATTATCGTGCCGAGGATCTCAGCTCGCAAGGGTTGAATATCTTCACGAGTTTTGACCCCCAGGTGCAGCGTACGGCAGAACAGGCGCTGGAAAAACGTATTGCAGCCATTGCTCGAGACTACAAGCTTAGTGCCGAGGCACGAAAGCAGCTCAATGGTAGTGTCGTCGTGAGTCACCCACAGACAGGCGAGGTGTTGGCCGTCGTTGGTGGTAAGAATGCGCGTTATGCGGGCTTCAATCGAGCTCTACACGCACGGCGTCCGATCGGTTCGCTGATGAAGCCTGCGGTTTACCTCGCGGCGCTGGAACAGAGTGAAAAGTACACCTTGGTGACGCCACTATCCGATGAGTCAATTCGTGTGGAGGGGCGTGATGGTAGTGTCTGGCAGCCTAATAACTACAGTAAGAAGAGTCATGGCACCGTGCCGCTGCATCAAGCGCTAACGCACTCTTATAATCAGGCGACGGCACAGCTCGGTATGACGATTGGTATCGATAAGGTGCTCGATGTTGCTCATCGTTTGGGTATTGAAAAGAAGCTGCCAGCGGTACCGTCGGTCGTGCTCGGTACAGGTGAAATGTCACCCTTGATGGTGGCGCAGATGTACCAGACGATTAGCTCTGGCGGCTTCTACTCACCGATTCGTGCTATTCGTAATGTGACGAGCAATAGCGGTGAGCCGTTGAAGCGCTACCCACTTGAAGTTGAACAGCGTTTTGATGAGCGCGTTGTGCAGTTGATGCAGTACAATCTGCAAGAGGTGATGCGCGAGGGCACTGGTCGTAGGGCTTATCGCAGCCTGCCCGCAGATTTCAAGACGGCGGGTAAGACAGGTACCACGAATGACTTACGTGATAGCTGGTTTGCTGGCTTTAGTGGCGATCGACTTGCCGTTGTCTGGTTGGGACGGGATGATAATGAGCCAACACCGCTGACCGGTGCTAGCGGTGCGTTACCGGTGTGGACGTCGATTATTAGGCAGACCAGCCGTCGTGGGCTAGAGTATCAGCCTTTAGAGGGCATGGACTACCTGTGGGTCAACGATAAAACGGGCGAACTATCGGCAAAGTATTGCGATGATGCGCGTTACTTGCCGTTTCTGGCCGGCAGCGCACCGACTAAGCGTGCCGCTTGCGGCAGTGGCTCCCGGGTAAGAAATTGGTTCTCGGAGTGGTTATAATGCGCCTCCGAGGGCTGACGTCTTAGCGTCAGGTGTCTGTGTCGCTATGATAGAGAGATGAAGGTGTGAAGATGAAAACAGTGGATAAGTTTGTTTGCGCCATCGTATTGAGCTTGCTGGCTGGTTGTAGCAGCGGACCGATACGTGTGCCAGTGAGCTCTTCAGAAGGGGCGGTCGAGGGTGTGGTTAGTGAGCCCTCGACCGTGCCGAGTGGGTCGTCTAGCTCAGCTGAAACAGTTGATGAGCAACCGACAGTGGGGGCCGCGGTGCGTGCCGATCACTCAAGGTCGCAGTCTGCGGTCGATAAGTTGTTGTCGCGGGCGGCTAAGGAGCAGAGCGTCGGTAACTTGGTTGCCGCGGAGTCGTCGATCGAGCGGGCGATTCGTATCGCACCGTCAAACCCGCAGTCGTATGCGCAATTGGCTCAGCTAAAGGCGCAGCAAGGGCAGTTACACAGCGCTAAGCAGTGGGTTCGCAAGGCGTTGGCGCTACAGCCTTCGGCGGAACTGAGGGGACAACTCAAGCAGCTATTAGAGCAGTTACCCTAGTTGGCCTACTATCAAGGGGCTATGCGTAATAGTTAGCGGCTTTGTTATAATGGATGAATATAGCTACTAGCAGAAAGGTTGCAGCCGTTGATGACAGAGCAATACCTGAGAGAGAAGTTACGGGATTTTACGCCTCGCTTAGACGAGCTGCGTCACCAGCAGCGGCGCTCGGCGGTAACCTTATCGTTACGTGATAATGGTGGTGAGCTCGAGGTGCTGATGATGGAGCGGGCTCAGCGTGAGGGCGACCCGTGGTCTGGACAGATGAGTTTTCCGGGGGGCAGGATGGATCCGGGGGACCGCCATAGTTATGATGCCGCGGTCAGGGAATGCTGGGAGGAGGTCGGTATTGACTTGCGTAGTAAGGCAGTGACGCTAGGTCGCCTCTCCGATGTGCATACTCACGTTAAGTCGGGACCGGCAGCCATGTCGGTGTCGTCCTATGTGTTTTTCTTGCCCGAGACGCCGGCGATCGTAGCCAATTACGAGGTGGCGGACACGATCTGGTTGCCCCTGAGTTATCTGGCTGAGACGAAAAATCGTACCACGATGAGCTGGTGGCGTGGCGACAGTGAGTTGATATTACCCTGTTATTACTACCGAGAGAAACAAGTCTGGGGCTTGAGTCTGTTGCTGCTGGACGAGTTGGTTGCATTGTGTGAGGGCGCTGTTTCTCGTTGAGTGTAAGGGGCGCAGGAAGAAGGGGAGACGCCCGCCGAGAGTTTGGCGGACGTGGGGAGCGGTTACTTTAGAAGTGGTAGGAAAGCCCGAGGTAAGGTCCCTTCATGGAGCTGTCGACCTCGGCATGTTTTAGGTCCTTCATCTTCGTATCGAAGGTACGGTAGCCCGCCTCAACGCCCAAGCCTAAGATCGCTTCCCAACCAACACGTGCGGTAAAGTCGTAGATTTCTGTATCATTGTCGAAGTGACGAGCTACATTACCTGTGATGCCGGCGTATAGGTTGAACGGCAGCTCGACCATCATATTAGCGTAGAGCATTGGTACGGTGTCATCGATAGAGGCCTTCTGAATGCCGTTGTCTACCTTGCCATCGAAGAAGCGGCCGGTGAGACCGAGATCGAAGTGTACCCAGTTATCGAGGATGTTGTAGTAGAGCGTCGCATCGGTGTGGCTGAGGTCGAGCTCTGTCGAATCTTTCGAGCGGCTCGACAGGTCGGTACGCTGTAGGCGTGCGTTGGGCAGTAGTGGAATTGGGTGCTCGAAGGCGACATAATACGAGGTCGCATTGTCGTCGCTGTCGAGGTCGTAGTTGTAATTCCCTAGGTTACCGTCGCCGGATAGTTCGGGCTGCCATGAATAGGCACCCGCATAGATGCCAATATTATCTGCCTGTGCCTGACTGCATAGAGCCAGAGCAATAGCGCTGACGAGAAGAGTTTTTTTCATTGTCAATTCCATCGTGGTTTAAGGAAGTACTACAGGGAAAGTGTAGTACCATTTCGTCGATTAGGTGCCTATCTGTATCTATTTGTTAAGATTTACAGCTTGGCAAAGGCAGATTTAGCAGCCTCGAGAGTCTGCTCGATGAGGTTGTCGCAATGACAGGCACTGACGAAACCAGCCTCATAGCTCGCAGGTGCTAAATACACTCCCTGTTCCAACATATAGTGGAAGAATTGATTGAAGCGCTCATTGTTGCAGCTCATGACTTGTTGATAATTCGTGATTTTTTCTTCTTCGGTGAAGAATAAGCCAAACATCGAGCCAGCGTGGTTGGTGGTTAGTGGAATACCGGCGGCCTTGGCCTCGGCCTCTAAGCCGGTGACGAGTTGGCGAGTGGCGGCAAAGATGGGCTCGTAGAAACCTTCGCGAGCGATGATGTCTAACATGGTAAGGCCTGCGGCCATGGCGACGGGATTACCCGATAGGGTGCCGGCTTGATAGACCGGTCCCAATGGCGCGATGCACTCCATGATTTCGCGTCGACCACCGAAGGCACCGACCGGCATGCCGGCGCCAATAACTTTGCCGAGGGTGGTGAGGTCGGCGCGAATACCGTAGTGCCCCTGTGCTCCTGTGTGGCTGACACGAAAGCCGGTCATCACTTCGTCCATGATTAAGACGCTACCGTATTGATCGCAGACCTCCCGCAGCCCCTCGAGAAACCCGGGTACGGGTGGGATGCAGTTCATGTTACCGGCGACGGGCTCGACGATGATACAGGCGACTTCATCACCGATCTGACTGAAAGCCTCGCGGACACTGTCGATATCGTTGTAGGTGAGCGTGACGGTGTGATCGGCGACGGATGCGGGGACGCCGGGTGAACTCGGTACGCCCAAGGTCAGAGCGCCGGAGCCCGCTTTAACCAGTAGTGAGTCAGAGTGGCCATGGTAGCAGCCCTCGAACTTTACGATCTTGTCGCGCCCGGTATAGCCGCGAGCGAGACGAATGGCACTCATCGTCGCTTCGGTGCCAGAGTTGACCATGCGCACCATGTCCATGTTGGGCATCAGTTGGCAGAGCTTCTCCGCCATGGTGATTTCAAGTTCCGTAGGAGCGCCAAAGCTGAGGCCTGATTTGGCGGTCTCGACAACGGCGTTCAGCACTTCAGCATTGGCGTGGCCGGCGATCATCGGTCCCCAAGATTGGACGTAGTCGATATAGCGCTTACCATCGGCATCAAACAGAAAGGCACCTTCCGCTCGCTCGAAGAAAACGGGGCTACCGCCGACGGCCTTAAAGGCGCGTACGGGAGAGTTTACTCCGCCGGGGATGTACTGTTGGGCGCGTTGAAAGAGTTGTTCTGAGTTTGACATGATGGCTCTCGGCTTGGCGGCCGTACGCCATGAATAGGGCGTCGGCATGGCACTGTTTCGTGTGTGAAGAAGAACAGTAGATCGATTTAAGAGGAGGATTATCGCTAGAAAAACAGTAAAACGCTAGCACGGTGGGCGCGAGCTGTGAGTTGTCGACAGATCGGCTGTCGATAGGCAGCCTTAATGCCGGCTCTCTGCCCAGTAAAGGCGGTTGGGTAGAAGCTGGCCCATACCAATGCGACGGCCGTGATTGAGGCTTTCCCAGGTGTATTTGTGCGCCTGTTGCACGGCCTCAAGGAGGGAGAAATCATGGCTCAAGTAGGCTGTGATGCTTGCTGATAGTGTGCTGCCAGCACCGCAGAAGGGTTTTTTGATGCGTTGTTGTTGATATTGTTTGAGCAGACCATGGACGTCATAGAGGTGGCTGGCAATCTTGTTGGCCGTATTCTGGCAGCCGGTAATCAGGCTGTGTTCGCAGTCGTAACTGTGGATTTCGCTGGCACAGGCTCGTAAATTATCAGCCTCAGGAGCTAATAGATGCGCCTCGACGGTGTTTAATATCACGATATCGCACTGTGGCAACAATAGTGCCTGAATAGCTTGGATGAAGTGATCATCCTCAGGTTCACCTAGCTTGAGGCAGGGGTCGAAGACTACGGGAATATGTGGGTAATCGGTTAGGATGGTATGAATCGCTTCGATGTTATTACTGTTACCCAGCCAACCAAGTTTGAAGGCCTTTACCGGCATGTCTTCGAGAATGGCGCGTGCTTGCTCGATGATTAGTGTTGCTGCCATGGGCGTGCTGTGGTGAATGGAGAGTGTATCTTGCGCGGAGAGTGAGGTGCAGATTGGCGCGCAGTGCACACCGAGACTGCTAAGGGTTTCGATGTCGGCCTGAATGCCGCTGGCGCCGCAGGGGTCTAGGTGTGAAAAGCTGAGTACGACGGGGGGGTCGATGGTAAAATCAGGCATATCTCGCTCCTAAAGAGGCGGCCGCGGTGATGGCGTCCCCCTTTCTTATTAGTCACGGCCACAACCGGGCAGAGTAGACTTAGTTATAGATCTATTCTTTTCAGTCGTCAAAATGCTAGATCGTACGAGCCTATCAAAAGGGCCGAACCACCACTAATACGATAGCTCCGATTAATATCAGTACGGGGATCTCGTTAAACACACGATAAAAAACATGGCTGCGCTGGTTATTATCGGCGGCGAAATCTTTGACCAGCTTGCCACAGTAAAAGTGATAGATCACCAACAATAGGACCAGGCAGAGCTTGGCGTGGAACCAGGCAGAGGAAAAGTAATATTGCGGGTTAAAGTAGACGAGCCAAAAGCCGCAGGCGATGGTCAGCACCATGAAAGGAGTAATAAAACGGTAGAGCTTACGCTCCATCAGCTTGAGTTGCTCACTTGTGCTGCTCTCGTTGACCATCGCGTGGTTGACGAACAGACGGGGTAGATAGAATATGCCGGCGAACCAGGCAACCATGAAGAAAATGTGTAACGCTTTAATCCATAACATCAATCTATTTCCTGTTTGAGAGGGTAGCAGGCAAAGGGCGGGAGGCTGTACGTGATTAGCTTGAGGAGTCGCTTATTGGTCATTATAAACGGTGAAATATCCTTGTCTTTTCGATACGATACAGACTGTTATGCCGATTGCCTGAGTGGGCTTGAATCATAGCACTGGCGGAAGCAAAATTTCATTGATTTATTGGCGGAGTGAGGGTGTTGTGATTAAGGTCGGAATTGTAGGTGGTACGGGGTATACCGGTGTGGAATTGTTGCGCCTGCTAGCGGCGCATGCAGAGGTCGAGGTGGCGGTGATCACTTCGCGAGCAGAGCAAGGCGTGCGTGTCGACGAGCTCTACCCCAGCCTGCGTGGCCACTATGACTTGGCTTTTAGCAACCCAGAGGTAGGTGAGCTGGCGCAGTGCGATGTGGTGTTTTTTGCCACGCCACACGGTGTGGCTCAGGGGATGATGCAGGAGCTGTTGGCGTTCGACACTCGCGTTATCGATCTATCGGCAGACTTCCGTATTAAAGATATCGCCTTGTGGGAGCAGTGGTATGGCCAGCCACACGGTTGCCCAGAGCTCGTTGCCGAGGCCGTTTACGGTCTACCGGAAGTTAATCGTGCAGAGATTCGTGAGGCGCGATTAGTCGCCTGTGCTGGTTGTTACCCTACTTCGGTACAGTTGGGGTTACTGCCATTGCTGGAGAAGGGGTTGGTAGACCCGAGCCGTTTGATCGCGAATGCCGCATCGGGCGTTAGCGGTGCAGGCCGCAGTGCTAAAATTGACAACCTCTTTGCCGAGACCGCCGATAGCTTTAAAGCGTATGCTGCGACCGGGCATCGTCATCTGCCGGAGATTAAGCAGGGCTTGGCGGCCGCGGCGGGCGGCGAGGTGGGTTTGACCTTTGTCCCTCACTTGCTGCCGATGATTCGTGGTATTCATGCCACGCTTTACAGCGAGCTGCTAGTTGATGGTGTTGACCTGCAAGCTGTATTTGAGGAACGTTACCGTAACGAGCCCTTTGTCGATGTGTTGCCAGCCGGCAGTCATCCGCAGACGCGCAGCGTTAAGGGCAGTAATATTTGTCGTCTTGCGGTGCACCAGCCTCAGGGCGGGAACACCGCGGTGGTATTATCGGTGATCGATAACCTGTGTAAGGGAGCCTCTGGCCAAGCGGTGCAGTGCCTCAATATCATGTTTGGTTTTGACGAGCGTGAAGGCCTCAATTCGATCGCGGTGGCTCCTTAATGGCGGAGCAGCAACTGCGTCCGATGGTCATTCACTATCGGCCGAGGCGTTTGCTGTTATTGGTGTCGCTGTTGCTGCTCATCTTGTTGGCGCTAGTATTTGGCTGCTATTGGTTAGGGTATGACAAAGGCTTTCAAGCACAGCAGCAAACTGAGCAGCAACTGAGCGAGGTGCGTGAGCAATACCATCGAGCGCTCGCTCAGTTGAGTGAGCTGCAGGCTGATCTAGACAATGCTCTGACAGATAATAAGGTGCAGCATATCGTACAGCAGCAGGTACGAGAGGAGATCGTGGCGAACGAAAGCAAAATTCGCGAGCTGCAGCAGGATGTTGCCTTTTATCGCAGCGCCATTGACCCGGGCGATGAGTCGGGGTTAGCGGTTTATAGTCTCGATATCGTTGCCACGGAGCAGCCAGATCGATTCCACTATCGTTTGACCCTGATACAGCGGGTGGCGCGTCACAAAGTTTTGAGGGGGGGCTTGCAGGTATACGTGGTCGGTACACAAAATGGTCAAGTTAAAGAGTTTCCTTTGAAGGCGCTCAGTGAGAGTGTTGACAGCGAAGAGATTGAGTTACGTTTTAAGTATTTTCAAAATATCGTAGGCGAAATGATGTTGCCGCAGGGCTTTGCGCCGAAAGAGCTACGAGTGATCGCGAAGTCGAGGGGCAGGGTGGCGCAAGTCACCAATCAGGCCTACCCATGGCGAGTAGAAGAGAGTAAATAATGTTTGGTAAGAAGAGTAGTACAGCGACGTTTTCAAACGCCACCACATTAGTGGCTTACGGCACCTTGATTAAAGGGGATATTCAATTTGCCGGCACGCTGGAGATCGAGGGGCGAATCGAGGGTAATATTTCTGCCGAGTCAGGCAGCAAAGCGACTGTCCGTATACTAGAGCGTGGCGAAGTAGAAGGTGACATCAATGTGCCCTCGGCGATCGTCAATGGGCGGGTCGCCGGTAATGTTTACAGTAATGAACACCTCGAGTTAGCGTCGAACGCCGTCATCGATGGTAGTGTGCATTATAATGTGATCGAGATGGCAAAAGGGGCCCAGGTGAACGGTAACCTCATGCATGCGACTGATCAGCCAGAGGTTAAGGCAATTGAGCACTTCGCCGACGGTGTTGCTGACGGTGAAGCGGAGCCCTGCTAAAGTTGACTGTTTTACTTGGTTTAGTGGATAATCAGGCCAGTAGCTGACTATAGGTCGGCGCTGTATATGGGTATTGAGGTCGATAGGCTAATCGACGAAGAGGTTTTGCTAGATGTCCGGCGTAGAACAATTTGAGATGAGTGATGCCATGCTAATCAGCGATGCCGCTGTGGCGAAGGTAAAGATGTTGGTTGAAGACGAGGGTAACGATAGCTTAAAGCTACGCGTCTTTGTGACCGGTGGTGGCTGCTCAGGCTTTCAATACGGCTTCACTTTCGACGAACTTCAGGCCGAGGACGATACCTGTGTCAGTAAAGGGGGGGTCTCTATGCTTATCGACCCCTTGAGCTTTCAATATCTGGCCGGTTCTGAGGTCGATTATACCGAGGGACTAGAAGGCTCAAAGTTTATTATCACCAACCCCAATGCTAGCACTACCTGCGGCTGTGGCTCCTCTTTCTCTATATAGGCTGGTTTTATGGACAGGATGTCCACTCACCGCTCATACTTTCTTGCCCTACTAGCTCTGCTATTTCTCTGCGGCTCGGCGATGTCGTTTGCGGCAGAGCGGTCGCCAATTTATTTAGCCGATATTCGTCTGCATAGCGCAGCTGAACTCAAGCTATTGCTGCTGAGGGCGGATGCGCTATACCGGCAGAGTGATAAGCGGAGTTCGGTGAGCGAGCCGGTAACTTTTATCCTGCACGGCGATGAGGCTCGGGTATTTCTGCAATCTCGCTATCGACAAAACCAAGCCTTGGTCGATCTCGCGGCGAAGTTGACGGCGCTAAAGGTTATAGAGATTAGTGTCTGTGAGACCTGGTTGGGCGGCGAGGGGCTGGAAGCCAGCAGCCTCGTACCTTTCGTCGGTACGGTGGAGAGTGGTCTTGAGGCGTTAGAAGCTATTAAGCAGAGGCCTTTTCGCTACTTTTAGTGAGACGTTAAGCGTAGTAGATGCCGCCTAAGATATTGTCGCTCATCGCGCCGGTAACTGCCTGGCAGTCAACAGCCTGTCGATTGATCGCTTGTTTAGCTAGCCAGGCGAAGGCACAACCTTCAACCCAGTCGGGGTCAAGGCCGAGCTCTTGCGTGGTTGCGACGAGGTGTCGAGGCAGCAGTTCGGTGAGTCGCTGCAACAGGAAGCTATTGTGGGCTCCGCCACCACAGATGTAGAGCGCGCTCGATGTTAACGGGTGGTCACTGATTGCCGCGGCAATACTGCGGGCGGTTAACTCAAGCAATGTGCGTTGAACATCGGCATCTGCAATAGGAACGTTGAGGGTCTCTAGTTGCTGATCGAGCCAATCAAGGTTGAAGCTCTCTCTACCGGTGCTCTTGGGTAGCGGTAGAGCAAAATATTCGTGCTCAAGTAGCTTGTCGAGCAGCGCTTCATGTAATGTGCCGGAGCGGGCCCATGCCCCTGCGTCGTCGTAGCGCTGCTGACGCTTGCGCTCGATCCAGCTATCCATTAATACGTTACCGGGACCGCTATCGAAGCCGCAGATGGTGTTGTGCCCGAGGATAGTCGGGTTGCTGAAACCGCCAATGTTACAGATAACAACGCCGTCGGCAGTTCGCTTTTGTTGGTTGAGAATGTAGCGATGAAAGAGCGGTGCCAGTGGTGCGCCTTGGCCGTTGGCGGCGATGTCACGGCGCCTGAAGTCGGCCACGGTGGTGATCTGGGTTTCATAGGCAATGGTGTTCGGGTCGCCAATTTGCAGGCTGAACGCATGCTGATAAGAACGCTGTTGATCGGCGGGTCGGTGGCGGATGGTCTGGCCATGGCTGCCGATGGCGGTGATATCGTTGGAGTCGATGGCGTTGTCGGCCAGCAGTTTTTTTACGGCCTCTACTTGGCAGAGGGCGAACTGACGATCGACAACACCCATGAGCTCGATCTCATGGTCACCGCTACTCATGAGTCGGTGTATGTCGCGGCGTAGAGTATTGGGTAGAGGGTGGCTCCTTGTCGCCACCAGTTGCATTGTGCTGCTGAAATCGACCAAGACGGCGTCAATTGAGTCGAGGCTGGTTCCCGACATTAGCCCAATATAATAATCAGCCATCGTTCGAATCATCCTTACTAGTATTGGCGTATTGCCCCGAGATCATCTGCAGTTGCATGGCAATCTGTTTGGTCTGTTTTCTGAAGTTTGCCAGCGCGTTTTTACCGAGAGACTTGGCCTTTGGCAACTTGTCGAGAATGGTTCTTGGGTTGCGGTGTACGCCGTTAACGAGGAACTCATAGTGTAGGTGTGGCCCGGTTACGTAGCCCGTCGCGCCAACCTTGCCGATAATCTGTTTCTGTTTGACGCGATCACCCTTTTTGACGTGGCGCTTACTTAAATGTAGATATTTGGTGACGTACGATGGCCCGTGTTGAATGAAAACATAGTTGCCGTTGGCCTTGGAGTAACCGGATGCGGTGACTCGGCCAGCGCCGGAGGCGAAGACCGGGGTGCCAACTGCAGCGGCGTAATCGATGCCGCGGTGTGGACGCTTGGTTTTAAATACAGGGTGCAGGCGGTTGGGGTTGAAGTTGGAGCTGATTCTAGTGAAGTCGACCGGTGCGCGCAGGAAGGCCTTGCGCATACTTACCCCGTTTTCGTTGTAGTAGCCCACGTCGCCTTGGCTGTCGACATAGCGGAATGCCTGGAAGCTCTCGCCAGCGTTTATGTATTCGGCGGCGAGTATCTTGCCGTTGCCAATAGCGTCGCCGTCGAGATAGAGCTCTTCGTAGAGTACGGTGAAGCTGTCGCCTTTACGGGGGTCGAGGGCAAAATCGAGTACGCCGCTAAAAATATTGGCGAGCTCCATGATGGTGTTTTGTGTCAGCCCAGCTTGTTGGCCGGCGAGGAAGAGGTTGTTGTCGATAATGGCGTGTGACTGTTTGACGACAATGTCTGGCAGGCGAGTAATGGTCTCACTCTCGAAGCTGTCTCCCGCGAGGGTGAATTCAAGCATATTAAACTTGTTTTTATTGTAGCGTAGGCGGTGCAGCTGATTATCCTCGATGAGGAATGATAGCGTCTGCCCTGGATAGATGTTGCGCAGCAGCTTTGCGTTGTTGTTGCTAGAAACGAAGTGATGCACCTCGCGGGGGCCAAGTCCGGCACGGCCAAAGATAAGCGACAGGTTGTCACCATTTTTAACCTCTATGTTTTGCCACTCAACGGTCTGGTTTGTTTCATCGCTAAGACTCGAGGGAGTGCTAATATTATTGGCACCTGCTGCATTGTCGGTCGTAGTTTGTTGGTTGGAGGCTGTGCTTTCTGTGCGATTTAAATTCGTCAACGAGCCCGAAGCTTGATCCTTGAGAGCGTCGCTCTCGCTCGAGTTCAGCGGCAGGTTGATGCGTGTGCGAGTAGGCTGAGAAGGTTTGTTGTCAACGAGAAAGGCGCCGATAATAGTCAGTGCAAGGATGACGGTAAGAAATAGGTAGCCTTTCTTACTGCTTGATTTGTTATGTATTGTGTTGGCTTTGCGGGTTGCACCGCGGTGGTCGATAGACATAATAAAGTTAAATCTCTAACAAGATCAGCGGCGGAAAGCGGGGTCTTGTTTAATAAATGCGGTTAATTATTAATACTTGTAATTGGCAACGTATATTGTAATGTGCGCCTTCATATTCAAAGATGAAGCAGCGGCGCAGACAGTGAAAGGGTAATATTGCCCTGATCCCTCAGCGAGGGCAAGGCGCTGTTTATCAAACCCCCAAAGACTCGGTGGAGCAGAGAAGAGACCTCATGGCAGAAATACAGTCAGAATTACTAACAGAGCTTGATGAGCGTGGCCTCATTGCGCAGAAGACTGCGGAGCAAGAGTTGCACGCTCACCTAGAAGAGCAATCGCGTACTGTATATTGTGGCTTCGACCCAACGGCCGATAGTCTGCACATTGGTTCATTAGTGCCTTTACTGGCCATGAAGCGTTTTCAGATGGCCGGGCATAAGCCATTGCTTTTGGTCGGTGGTGCGACCGGGCTGATCGGTGACCCGTCATTCAAAGCGCAAGAACGTCGCTTGAATACTGAAGATGTGGTAGCCAGCTGGGTTGATAAGCTGAAGGCTCAAGTATCTCGCTTTGTCGACTTTGACTGTGGTGATAATAGCGCTATCGTGGTTAACAACCTTGACTGGGTTGGCGAGATGAGTGTTTTAGACTTCCTGCGCGATGTTGGCAAATACTTTTCTGTTAATCAAATGATCAAAAAAGAGTCAGTAAAGCAGCGGATAGACCGTGATGATAGTGGCATTTCTTATACTGAATTCAGTTATATGTTGTTGCAGTCATATGATTTCGCCGAACTGAATAAGCGCCATAGCTGCAGCATTCAGATAGGCGGCAGTGATCAGTGGGGCAATATTACCGGCGGCACCGAACTGACGCGCCGAATGAATGGCGCCCAGGCGTACGGCATCACACTTCCGTTAGTAACGCAGTCGGATGGCACCAAGTTTGGCAAGACAGAAAGCGGTACCATTTGGCTTGATGCGAAAAAGACCTCCCCTTACGCCTTCTATCAATTTTGGCTTAATACTGCCGATGCAGATGTGTATAAGTTTTTGAGCTACTTCACCTTCTTGAGCCCTACCGAGGTGGCGGAGATTGAGCGTCAAGATGCGCTAGCCGAAGGGCGCCCGCAGGCGCAGCGGATACTTGCAGAAGACGTTACAAAGCTAGTGCATGGTGATGATGGGTTGGAAGGGGCGCAGAGAATTACTGAAGCTATGTTTAGTGGTGATATCGCAGCCCTGTCTGAGAGTGACCTGGAGCAGTTGAAGCTAGATGGCTTACCCGCAAGTGATTTATCGGTGGCCGATGTAGCGGGGAAACCGCTGACGACGTTGCTGACAGAGTCAGGCATGGTGAAAGCTGGCCGTGAAGTGAAAGATGCATTGGGGCGCAAGGCAGTATTGATTAATGGTGTTGCCAAGTCGGCGGAGGATAATATGAAGGCGGAGGAGTGTTTCTCAGTCTCAGCAGCCCTCTACGGTCGCTTCTTTATCGTTAAACTGGGCAAGAAAAAGTATCAGTTGATCGAGCTGGTGTAGTCGTTCTTGTGAAAAGGCCGCCATCGAGCGGCCTTTTTTTTGCCTGCGTTTTGTCGTTGAGGATTTGTGGTCTGCCTTTTGTAAGTATGTTTACGTGTTTTTTGTCTGAAAATTGAGCGTTCTAAGCCCCTGACAAGCTTATTTAATAAAACGGTCAAAAAGCCCTTGCACCATCGCCACTACCTCCGTATATTTCGCCTCCGTCGTCACCGAGACAGCTCTCAAAGCCCACTCAAAACGACGCGGTGAAAACGCTGAAATAACCGTTGACACCAGGTTGCGATTCAGTAGAATACGCAGCCCGACATTGAGCGGCTTCGCAAGAAGATATGCTCTGTCAGAAGATGTTACGCCCTAGCGGCTGACAGGCTTTTTAACAACTTGATCAAGTAATTCGTGTGGGTGCTTAGCGCGGGTGAATGTCTCAAACATTCAGACGTAAGCAAGCATCTACACACAATACATGCAGATGTATAACTTCTTGAACCCTGTCTTTTTAGAGAGTGGTTTGAGATTGAGTAAATGTTTTGATTAGCGTCTGAGCCGGTTGATAGTGACCTTAATACTATCGACATCTTACTTTATGTAGATGTAAAAGATTTAAACTGAAGAGTTTGATCATGGCTCAGATTGAACGCTGGCGGCAGGCTTAACACATGCAAGTCGAGCGGAAACGATGATAGCTTGCTATCAGGCGTCGAGCGGCGGACGGGTGAGTAACGCGTAGAAATCTACCTAGTAGTGGGGAACAACCTGTGGAAACGCAGGCTAATACCGCATACGTCCTACGGGAGAAAGGGGGCCTCTTCTTGAAAGCTCTCGCTATTAGATGAGTCTGCGTCGGATTAGCTAGTTGGTGGGGTAAAGGCTCACCAAGGCGACGATCCGTAGCTGGTCTGAGAGGATGATCAGCCACACTGGGACTGAGACACGGCCCAGACTCCTACGGGAGGCAGCAGTGGGGA